>JBILEK010000007.1:0-55716 GCA_044352155.1 Bdellovibrionia bacterium | reverse complement strand
GCGTGAGCATCCGCCATCCGAGTGCGGATGACTTGAGTTTTCATTGGCAAGACATGCGCTGCGACCGTCTGGATCGCGCGTGTGTAAAGTCGCGTGATCAGGCGATTGACTTCAGGCTGAATCGTCCCCTCAGCGCAGAGCTTTGCAAGCAGTGTGGAGAGGATTGGGTCCGAGAGAAGGTGCACGCAAGCACCGTAGCGATGCTCTGCTTCGGAGAGTCTAAACGAGGCGCGCGCGTACTGCTCGTCAGCGAGAGGGGGCGTGAGTGACATCGAGTTTTGTTTCGGGTTTTTGATCTGTGGATACGCGTGCGATCCCGGGAATCGTCTTCGGAATCGAGGTCGGCTCGTGACAAAATCTGCATCGTGGCTCGTAGAACTCTGCAGCTCCGACGAGGATTTGCTCTGACTCATTTCCAGCAGGAGCTGTCAATCGCTGCGAGCGTGAGGCCGCTCGACCGCAGACCACGCAGACGGCCTGAAGCTTTGTGACTTCCTCCGCAACGGCGAGGAGCTTTGGCATCGGTCCAAACGGCATCCCGCGAAAATCCATATCTAGCCCCGCGACAATCACGCGCTTGCCGCGGAAGGCGAGTTTCTGAGCCACTTCAACGACGGAGTCATCAAAAAACTGCACTTCATCGATTCCGACGACTCGAGTGTTATCGTCGACCAGATCTAGGATTTGCCGAGCATCTGAGATCGCAGTGGAGGGGACACGAGAGGAGTCATGGCTCTCAACGTGGTCGACGCTGTAACGCGAGTCGATCCCGGGCTTAAAGACTTGGACTTTTTGACGAGCGATTTGGGAGCGCTTAATGCGGCGGAGAAGCTCCTCGGTCTTACCGCTGAACATGCTTCCGCAGACGACTTCGATGGAGCCAGACACGGTTGAAATCATTGGGTCGGGATATCAGAGCGAAGCAGGGATGTGAATCCCCGCTCCCGAAAAATGCCACCCCAAGCGGCTCCTCGCATAGCGGCGCGAGCCATGGAATTAATCTTTAATATTAATCATTTACGTAGACCCCGAGTGCGCCCCGAGGGAGGGAGCTCGTTCTTACTTCGAAACGCCCATCACGAGCCCTACGACCAAAAAGACGATCCCGAGGAGGAGGATAAAGAAAAACAGCCCTAAGACGAGCTTAGGAAGCAGCACAACCGCCGTCGCGCGTCCGCCGGTGACACGAAACAGCGCACTCACTCCTAAAATGCTCAGCACGATCCCATACACCCACGCGATCATCGCACCGACAAAAGGGATCACTCGAAAAAGCTCGGCCGTCAGAGCGTAGGAGGCAATACGCATGCAGTTCTCGAAGCTCAGTTCGCGCGGCGCACCGAGTTCATCGTTTTCGGAGATGAGGAGGCGCACAAACACAAAAAGTACGACGGATGAAAAAAGGAGGATCAATAAAACAAAAAAAGGATCAAGTACGATCGCTCCAACACCTTGAAACCAAGTCATGAACCGACTGTAGTCTGCGTTTTGCCTCAGTTGGTCGAGCGCTCCGGGATTGTCTCGATAGAGCATCTCCACCATGCGCATGATCGTTTTATCAACGCCGGCTCCCATATGGATCAAGAAGGCAATCGCCGATCCTACCCAGTGCGTGATTAGTGCAAAGGCGAGGACTTGGCCCAAGGACTCCCGGGGTGGGAGGCTTGCAAAAAACTCCTGAGGAGAGAACAAGATTTTCCGAATCTTGCCAAAATATCCGCGAATCGGGCCTTCGGCGGATTCCATTTGAGGCAGTGGGGTCGGCTGTTCAGGAAGCATCTCGTTCTCTCTTTTTGTCCCAAGCTCGTGCTCTCAATGGCGGTGACCGTCATGACTTGAACGCTGAGCCTCAGGTGGTTTTGTTTCTAGTCCGTCTCTCTTAAACGGTAATAGATCGGCCAAAGATTTGTCCATCTTCAAGACTTCAGAGCGAGCGCTCCGGAGATCTCGAGCATAGAGATCTTGAGCAACACGCCAAAAAACAAACTTGGCAACGCTCTTCTCTCCGTCGAGAAGCTCTAGAGTGAGGCCTGTGTTTTCGCCTGCTGGAGCTTGGCTTGCTTTGATAAAATCCTGAGCTCTTACACTCGTCAGTCGATCTAAGATGTTCTGGACGTTCTCTGAGTTTAAGACGGAGTCAGGCGCGCTCCATTGATTGTCTTTCAGTGTGGCCTCAAGCGCGGGCTTTCCCCATTGAGGTGAGGAGATTTTGATTTTTTTAGCAGAAAATCGATCCACGGTTGTTAGCAGTTTTGCGAATCTGAGATCCCCCGCACTCTTATTAAACCGATCCTTCGAGTTTGGATCCATTTCAAAAATCTGCTCGGTACCTGAGACGCGCGCAAAAAGACGAGTGGCGTTTTTAGTCTTTTTCTCAAAAAACTCAAGCTCTGCTCCTGGCGCGGGATTTTTTTCATCGCCACTTCGCTCGCGCCTCAGTACGAAACTCACGACCGGTTTGAGACCAGAGAGCGACTCGGTAGAGAAGTCCTTCGCCTGCAAGTAAATGGCGGAGTTTGTCATGGCGTCAATCGCATCAAAATCGCCACGCAACTCTTCGCCAAGCTTGTCGCCTTTGCGCTCCTGGATACTCCAGTTGCCATCCTTACGAACGCCTAAAACCTGGCCTTTTGGCCCGCGAAGCTCAAATGAGCCGACTTCGTGACTTGCAAGCGGAGGGAGATGTTGCAGGAGATTTTTGTTACGCCAGTAGGTCAGAGTGTTATCGAGCGGGGTCTTAATGCTGGTGGGAGCAAGCCAGATTTTTTGCTCATCACGTACTCCGTCTCGCTCAATCATTACAAAAAGTCGACCTCCGATGGGGTGAGTGTTTCCGATGAAGGCGGTGATTCGTTTCCCTCCCGATAACTTGATCTCAATACTCTTTCTTGAGACTCCGCTCGTCGCGGCTTGATCCAGACTATAGTCTTTAAGGAGTGCTTGTCGTTTTTCTTGGGTCTCCGTGCTGAGATCCAGAGTGTCTGGGGCAGTTAAGTTGGCCAGGGTCGAGACGAGTGAGTTCACGTTGGACTTGTCGGTTGCAAACTTTTTCGGAGCTTCGAGCTCCCAAATTGATTGATCTCCGGAGCGACAGAGTTTTTTCTCAAGATCGAGGCATGAAAAGACAAATTTTCGATCGCCGTCGATCAGCGTAATTGACTCGACCGCCTCCTCTTTTTTAAATCCGAAAACTCTTTTGGAGAGCTCTTCACTGCGTTCGCGCTCAGGGCGAACGCGATATTCGAGCCAAATCGCGATCAATCCTGCGGCCAAAAGAACTCCAGAGAGCAATGCGGGCTTGCCCCAGTTTGGACGGTAACTCATGGATGCGTTCCTCCTGTTAGAGTTTGCGTCGCCGCAACCAGACCGCGATCCCGAAGATCAACACGAGCGCAGGGGCGACGACAAAAAGACCAAGCAGAGTGAGATTGAGAGCTTGGGGTGACATTTCGATTTTGCCCCCAACATCGTCGCGCGCGCGGATCGAGATCATGGACTCATCCTCAAGAACCCAGCTCAGAGCATTGAGAAGAAAATCCTTATTCACTCCGTTGCGCGAGAAGTTGTTTGTAGCAAAGAGCGAGTTGCCGATCACCGCAAGACGCGTGTTTCGAGGCGCGGTGGACTGATCGAGCTTGCCCTCGGCCGCGACGGCAAAAGAGCTTGAGCCCACAAGGTCAGCGCGAGGATCACGCGTTGGCTGACCTTGGGTGATACTTGCAAAGTCTTTCTCAGCCCACGCGGCATCTCCTGTTTTCGCGAGCGAAGTCAAAGTGAGCGAAGCCGGTGAGTTGGGAGTCGGGATCACAGGGCGGAGTGCCGGAAAAACCCCCAACATCCCAACCATGTCACGAGTGATCGGATGCTCTTTTGAGAAGTTACGGATGACAACACCGACAGGTCCGAGCTGGACGGCATTGTCTCTTGGGTCGAGAACGATCGCGTTGATCACATCGATATGCCACTTTTTAAGAAGTGCGATGAGTTCGGGATTAGGCTCTTTTCCGCTGGGTTCGACATCAAGCGCAACAAGAGCGCGGCCGCCTCCATCGAGATGTCTTTGCAGCACATTGAGCTCGTCTGAGGTGAAAGTTTTTTTCGGGCCAATGATCGCAAGCGCATCACAGTCAGGAGAGATTTTGCCGTCTTTGGTCTGGGGGATTTCAAACGTCTTTAAAACAACTTGTTGTCGTTCAAGCTCCTGCTGGATGAGGCTCAGCCCGCCGCCAGCGGACTCTGTGAACGCGGCTTCGCCGTGTCCGGTTACTGCGCAGAGGGTGCTTGGACGCTCTTGGGAGAGCTTGAGGATCGCGTTGGTGAGTTTCTCTTCAGTGGGCGACTCGACTTTTGCATTTTTCTCGCCGTATTCGATATAGGCGGTGTTGAGCTGTTTGATCTGGAGCTGTTGGAGACGCACCATCTCTTTGTCTGCGTCTGCGTAATCGATACTCACTTTTGAGTTCAGTGCTCGGTAGCGATCAAGAATTGCGCGAAACTCCTCTTTTTGCTGAGCTCGAGAAAAGAAAGTTATTTTGAGCTCTTTTTTTAGACCCTGAACGGCCTTGTTTGTTTGATCACTGAGCGTGTGGAGTTTGTTTTTTGTAAGATCAATGCGC
Source organism: Bdellovibrionia bacterium (assembly GCA_044352155.1). Lineage (GTDB taxonomy): Bacteria > Bdellovibrionota > UBA1018 > UBA1018 > JBILEK01 > JBILEK01. Next base: position 51,100 of record JBILEK010000007.1, on the reverse strand, counting down.
TCAGGGTACTTAAAGGCGATAAAGTTTAGGACCGAAACGATGCCGATCACTAATAGAGAGGTCACCACGGAGTTGATTAGAAACTGTGTCGAACGTGTTCCAAAGATCGATCTGTTCTCGTAGAGCAGCACCCCTCCCACGGCCACGGTCGATAGGCCGACTAAGATATTGATCCAGAGTGTGTCGGGCATGAGAATCCGTACGACCGCAAAGGTCAGGATCAGTAGTCCGAGCAAAGTCCAGAGGATGAGGGATGGAAATTTTTTAGGCGAAGAGGAGGTCATGACTCTTATCTCCAACGGTAGGAATCGAGAATTCGGTGGGTGAGAAACAAGTTTACGCCCGTGGACGACAGGTAGTAGGCGATATCTGAAGTGTCTAAAAGACCGCGAGTGAAGTTATTGAAGTGATTGATCGGTGAGAGGTAGTTGAGGATCTCTCCCCACATCGGACCCGCTGCTTGAGACGCCCAAGGGATAAGCCAAAAAAACAAGCCCGTGAGAAAAGTCAAAGCAGCAGCGACGATCTGATTTTCGGTAAGCGCTGAGAACATGCCACCTAAGCTCAGGTACCAGCAGGCGAGCAAAAAAGTTCCAAGCAAGCTTGTCGCAATCGGGCCGTAGTCGGGGCGACCTGCAATCGCCAGAATAATCGGGTAAACGAGCGTGCAAGCGAGCATCACTCCGACAAACAGCGCTGAGGAGAGAAACTTTCCGATCACAAGCTCTGAGAGTTTCACAGGCGAAGTGAGCAGGAGTTCGATGGTGTGTTGCTTTTTTTCCTCTGAAAAAACCCGCATAGTGAGCAGCGGTAAGAGCAGAAGAAAAATCACGTTCATGTTTCCGTAAAGCGGCCGCACGATTCCGTCAGTAATCGTTGCGCCGCGCGCTCCGACTTGGTTTGCGTTGTACATCGCATTTTCGCGAATGTAGTAGGCAAGTCCGTTGAAAAACATCCAACCCACCACCGCCAGAAAAAACGCGATAATCAAATAGGCGATCGGCGAACTAAAATAGGATCGAAAATCTCTCCGTGCGATGATCCATGCTTTTTTCATGATTGATCCCTCAGTTGTTGGTCAGCTTGAGGTAGATGGCCTCAAGACTCAGACGATCTGCAGAAAACTCGAGTACACCCATCCCGCTGCGTACGGCTGCTTCGGTCACTTGATCTCGAATCTCAGTGGCACCTGAGTCGATCTCAAGCGTGAGTTGATTGCCTGAGGCTTTGAGCTCTTTGACCCCCGAGAGCGCGCGGATGGCTGCGACTCCCTCGTTGACGATTTTTTTAACCGTCAGGCGGTGAGGGATCGTTCCTTGGACTTGCATTTTTGCGGTGAGCGCTTCAATCGTGTCCTGAGCCATGATTTCACCGCGAGCAATAATGATCACGCGCTGACAGGTCGCCGTTACCTCAGGTAAGATGTGCGAGCTGAGGATGACGGTGTGTGCTCCTGCGAGACTGCGAATGAGTTCACGGATCTCGATAATCTGAACAGGATCGAGACCCACCGTGGGCTCATCGAGAATCAAAACTTGCGGGTTGTGAACGAGCGCTTGCGCAAGACCGACTCGTTGACGGTAGCCTTTGGAGAGATTCCCGATGATTCGGTGACGAACGCTCCCTAACCCCGTTTTCTCGATCGCCTCGGCTACAGCTTTGGTGGCCGCTCCTCGCGAGAGATCTTTGAGCTCCGCTGCATACGACAGATAGTCCTCGACCTGCATGTCGAGATAGACGGGCGGATTCTCGGGCAGGTAGCCCACGTTGCGTTTGACTTCGAGCGGGTGGCTGAACACGTCAAATCCAGCAACCTGTGCAGTGCCGCTAGTAGCGGGCATAAAACCGGTGAGGATTTTCATTGTGGTTGATTTGCCAGCACCGTTGGGTCCCAGAAATCCGACGATCTCTCCGCGCGCGATTGAGAAACTCAGATTCGAGATCGCAAGTCGCGGCCCGTACTCTTTTGTTAAGTTTTGGACTTCAATCATGAGGGAGAATTTAAGAGGGATTCTTCAAAAAAATCAACACTTACCGAACTTCTCAAAGTCTGCGATCATGCTTTCGAGACGCTGGATAATGCTTTGCACCACCCTCTCCATCGGAAGTGCGAGTGCAACGCCTGCTGCGTACTCGTGGCCGCCCCCGCCGAGCTCCATTGCGATCCGATTGACGACGATTCGGCCTTTGCTTTTTAGTGAGACGCGAATCGTTTGATCCTCTTCCTCGCGAAAAAAACACACCACCTCTGCGTCGCGCAAAAGGAGCAAAAGGTTCATAAACGATTGTGTGTCGTCTGCCGACGCGCGGTGGCGCTTGCGCAGCTCAAAGGGCATCTGAAGCCAGGCAATCTTACCTCCCGCGCTCACTTGAACATCCTGCAGCGTGTTACCTAAGAGCTGCAGGTGTGAGACTTCCTTCGAGGAGTAGATCGCCTGATAAACTTCCTCAGGGTTCACTCCCAGCTCGATCATCTCTGCGCAGATCCGATGCGCAGCGGGTGTGGTCCGAGCGTAACGAAAGCTGTTGGTATCGGTCATAACGCTGACATAGAGACCAAGGGCGACGTCGGAGTTGAGCTTGGCGAGTTTGAGCTCTTCAAAAAGGTGGTAAAGCATCTCGCCGATACTGGAGGACGACGTATCCATGACGACCGAAGCGTGAGGTGGATAGCTGTACTCCCTCAGTTGTCCGGTCTGAATCTCAGGATGGTGATCCAGAAAAACGATTTTACGCGCTCTTAAACTGAGCTCCTGCCACAGTGGGCCCAGTCGGCGTGGATCGTTCGTGTCGACGATCACCCAAAGGTCAAAGCTATCCCAAATCTCTACTTCTCCAGGCCCTAGCAGTACTGCGCCTTTGGGGTCGACGAACTTGTAGCGCTTGGGGAGCGGATCCGGATTGTAAACGCGGCACGCTTTTTTTGCGCGCTTAAGGTAGTGGTAGAGGGCGTGTTCGGCCCCAATTCCGTCTCCGTCAGGAAGTGCGTGTGTCGAGATCAACACGCGCTTAGACTCCAGCAGTGCGGAACGAAACTTTTGGAACTCCTTACTTTTTGAAAGGCTTTCCTGTGTCGTTTTTGATTTGGAGTTCTTACTCAAGAGAGTCCCCCGTCGATCCGATCTGAAGATACCGTCGCATGATCAAACCCAAGACTGAAAAAATCAGCCAGCCAGATCCGCTGTATGTGATTTTCGAGCAGCATCTGTGCAACTTCGATGATTCTAACATAGATCGAAAGGCGTTCATCACCAATATCGTCGGCGAGTACCTCGCGTTTCTCCGTCGCAACAGTGTGATTGTCCCGCCGCAGATGGAGCGAGCAGTGATCGATGAGCTCTCCGAGCAAGTCAAAACCATGCTCTTCAAAAAGATTTATGGATTTCCTTCTGTTCAAGCGTACCAACAAGGTCTGAAGCGCTCGCAAAAATCCAAAGCTCGCTCGCGCTATCGTCGCGCGGGGCTTGCAAAAAAATAGACTCAGAAAACCTTTTTTCGTTTGGCTGATGAGAGAATGCCGAGCATCTCGCGGTACTTTGCAACCGTACGGCGCGCGATATCGATGTTCTCTTTGATGAGGAGTTCCGCGATTTTTTGATCGGAGAGTGGATTTTTAGGGTCCTCTTTAGCGATCATTTGCTTAATCTTTTGTTTGACCGCCTCGCTTGCGACTGAGTCGCCTCCGTCAGCCGAGTTGATGGAGGAGTTGAAAAAATACTTCAGCTCAAAGATGCCCACGGGAGTGTGAACGTACTTGTTTGTTGTCACGCGCGAGATGGTCGATTCGTGCATGCCGATATCTCCCGCGATATCCTTTAAAACCATGGGCTTTAAGTAAGAAACGCCTTTCTCAAAAAAATCGCGCTGGCGCACTACAATGGCTTCCGTCACCTTGTAGATCGTCTTCTGTCGGTTGTGGATGGACTTGATGAGCCACATTGCAGAGCGTAGTTTGTCTTGGACGTACTCTTTGGTGTCTTTGTTGTCCTTAGATTTTTGCTGAAGAATGTTTTTGTAGTAGGGCGAGATTCGGAGCTTGGGTAGCCCATCTTCGTTGAGCGTAATGACGTACTCCGTACCGACTTTGACCACGTAGATATCGGGCGTGATGTACTGCGCATCGCTCGAGGTGAACGATCGTCCCGGCTTGGGCTCGAGTTCGAGAATGAGTTTGGTTGCTTCGACGATTTTTTCCATCGACTGATTGAGCGCTTTGGCGATGGCGGCGTAGTTTCGCCTCTCAAGGTCTGCTAGATGACCTATGATGATTTGCTCCATGAGCTCTTGCCGAGGTTTCAGAAGTAGAGCTTGAGTCATCAGGCACTCCCCGAGCGTTCGTGAGCCTACTCCGATGGGGTCAAACTGGCGGATCATCTTGAGAATCTCTTCGGCGTCTTCGAGCTCGAGCTTACTCTCGCGCGCTAAATCCTCAAAGTTCGCGATCAAATATCCGTCATCAGAGAGATTGCCGGCGACAAGAGTGGCAAACTTTTTCTCCTCTGCAGAGAACGTGGTCATCGAGATCTGCCAAAGAATATGGTCCTCTAGCGTCGTACTTTTGGTGAGAATACTTTCGAACGCGGGGAGCTCTTCATTGATTTCGCGCATGGAGGGCGAGGTGGGTTGATTGGAGTTAAACTCCTCAACATACGACTCCCAGTTGAAGTCTTCTTTCCCGCCGGTCACCAGCTGCTCGCCCGCGTCTTGGGGCTTGTTGAACGCTTCTTCGTCTCGTTTTTGCTCGGCTTCCGGATCGCTGGACGCATCCACCGGAGTTTCTGGGATCCCCTCAGCGTCAGGACTCTCGTTGGTCTCGTCTAAGACCGGGTTCTCGACCAGCTCTTGATTGATCAACTCCACAAGCTCCATGCGGTTGAGTTGCAGCAGCTTGATGGCTTGCTGCAGCTGCGGAGTCATCACAAGTTGTTGACTGAGCCTGAGGCTCTGTTTCAGTTCGAAAGCCATGGAGTCCTAGAGTTGGAATTTGTCGCCCAAGTACTTCTCGCGAGCCGTCTTGCTATTGATGATCTCGGTCGGCGTCCCTTTTTCTAAGATCGTACCATCACTGAGAAGGTATCCCAAATCGCAAATCTCAAGCGTATCGCGCACATTGTGGTCAGTGATTAAGACGCCAATTTGACGTTTTTTTAAGACTTGAATCATCCGTTGAATATCCGCCACCGCGATCGGATCAATTCCGGCAAAAGGCTCATCCAGAAGCAGGAACGTCGGGTTCAACGCCAGTGCACGCGCCACTTCCACGCGCCTACGCTCTCCGCCGGAGAGCGTATAGGTCTTTTGACGCGCTACGGGGTTGAGGTTGAACTCGTCAAGCAATCGGTGCAGACGCTCGCGTCGCTCGTTCTCCGAGATCTTGAGCGTTTCAAGGACGGCGAGAATATTCTCTTCAACACTTAAGCGACGAAACACCGACGCTTCTTGTGGAAGGTAGGCGATCCCCCTGCGCGCTCGCTCATGCATCGGGAGATCGGTAATCTCTTGATCGCCGAGAAAGATTTGACCCGCATCGGGCTTAATGAGCCCGACAACCATGTAAAACGAAGTCGTCTTGCCCGCGCCGTTTGGGCCAAGTAGGCCTACCACTGAGCCTGTCTCCACAACGAAGTCCACTCCGCGCACGACGGGACGACCTGCATAGGCTTTTTGAAGTTTGAGCGCGCGCAAGGTTTGCGCTTTAGGAGTGTTAACGTTGTCCTTCGCTAAATGCATTGCTGCGCTCCACTTCGATGAGACTCGATCCGCGAAACATGCGGATCACCTCGCCCGTTACTGTATCGCGATCTCGATAAACTTGCGGAAACTTTCTCAGCGTAATCGTGTCTGAGTTTGCTTCAAACTCCGCTCGTCCCGAAGTGGCGTAGCGACCGAGGTTCTCTCCCTGCTCATCAATCCGTACGTCCTCATCGGCGACCAGACGCGCAATGCCCTTACCGGGAGAGCGGCTACCAAAAAAAAGTGTCATTTTGCGTGCAACAGCCGTGAGTGAAGGTTGTTGCGCTCGGACATAGCGCTCAGTTGATGCGCGGTTTGGGTTCATGCTGAACGCGGCCATCTGCAGCTTGTGATCGATCCAAGCTTGATCAGAGCGCACTTCTGTCTGCTCTTGTGCATGAACGATCACTTCGCGTGTGAGGTGAATTTCTTGGGTCCTTAAAAAGGAGTTCATCCCGAAGGACGAGATTCGAATCTCTTTGTTTTCGCCCGTCACAGGGAGTCGATCAGGGACAGTGATCTTGCGCTCGCGATCGACGTACTTGAGGTAAGGGGTGCGTAAAACAAAGCCACTGGGGAATCGAACGATCACATTTCCGAAGAGCTCCAGATCACGATTTTGAAGCATCGACTTCCCCTCGGCTGCCTCGATCAGAACTGGGGGTGAGTCTTGAGAGTAAACCTCTGCTCTAACTTCAAGTGTGTGGACAAAGTCTTCGGTCACAAAAAATCGCGCCCGCTCAGCGCGGATCCGCCAAAGCTTTTCGCTGCCCCGCGTTGAAACGAAGTGAAACTGGTGAATAAAATACTCGGGTAAGCCGGTTTCAGGCACATGAGGAGCCCGAAATGGAGCGCCCGCGTTGATCTCGGCTGAAACCTGGTTTGCATCCAAAGTCTCTTGGAAGGGGTCGCTCCCGGTTCGCTCAAGGGATTTAGACCAAAAAACAATAACTTGCATCGCAAGCAGGGCAGAGCTGAGCGCCAGCAAGTAGGGACTTCCCCAGTGGGTATTTTGTGTCTGAATCCTCATGGGCTTTCGAACATTAAAGCATTTCTAAGGAAGGGAATCTTCTAGAATGAGGTTGTCTCCGCCCGTGAAGCGGTCTAGCTTCCTTAAGTCTTTCTTTGACAGGAGTACTCAGGTTTGGAAATAGGACTGAGCGGACAATTTGAAGAGCGTAAGCGCGATCACATTCGCTACTCGCTCGACTCGGCGACTCAAACTTTTGGTTGGAGTGGACTCGAGCGCATCCGACTCCGCCATGAAGCGCTACCGGAGTTGAATTTCGACGAGCTCAATCTCTCCTCAGCTTGCGTTGGAAAAACTCTTCCGACTCCGTTCTACATCTCGGGCATGACCGCAGGGCATGGCGATGCGCCTCGCCTCAACCGTATGCTTGCTCGAGCTTCGGAGGCGCGAGGCTGGGCGATGGGAGTAGGCTCGCAGCGCCGTGACCTTGAAAACCCAGACTCCATCGATGGATGGTCGCGTTTTCGCGCCGAATTTCCTCGATTGCAACTTTTTGGAAATCTCGGAATCGCTCAGGTCATCACTTCGCCGGTTGCCGAGATCCAAAAGCTCGTCGACGCGATCCAAGCCACGGGCATAGCAGTGCACTTAAATGCGATGCAGGAGGCGATTCAACCTGAAGGGACTCCACAGTTCTCCGGAGGGTTAAGAGCGCTTGAGAGACTCTGCAAATCGCTCTCTGTCCCTGTCGTACTGAAAGAAACAGGATGTGGTTTTTCTAAAAAAACGCTCACCCGTCTTGCGCAGACCGGGTTAGCCGCGATTGACTTAAGTGGCTTGGGGGGAACGCACTGGGGCCGCATCGAGGGGATGCGCGCTCCTCGGGGCAGTTTGCAGGCGCGTGCGGCGGTGACGTTCGCACACTGGGGGGAATCGACTGTTGATAGTGTGCGCTCAGCCCGCGAGATTTTGCCAGAGCTCGAGCTCTGGGCCTCAGGCGGAGTGCGCAGTGGTCTCGATGCAGCAAAGCTCATTGCTTTAGGCGCGCATCGGGTGGGGTATGCTCAGCCTGCGCTTCAGGCAGCCATGGAGAGTGAGGCTGCCCTGATCGCTTGGATGGAGCAGATGGAGTTTGAGTTAAAAGTGGCGCTGTTTTGCACAGGCTGCCGCACTCCCTCGGATTTGAGGGAAGGGAAAGATCAATGGACATGGAACGTCGACAAATCTTGATGAACGGATTTCACAAGGCCTCCCGTGAGGAGCGTTTAGCACGCGTGCAAGCGCTTTGCGGGCTGAGTGATGAGGATATTGCGGTCCTCTCCGGCGAAACCGCTCCAGATCCCGAGATTGCAGAAAATTTGATTGAGAACGTCGTGGGATACTTCCCAATTCCACTAGGAGTGGCGACATACTTTAAGATCGACGGGCGCGAAGTGTTGATCCCCATGGCGGTCGAAGAGACTTCGATCATCGCAGCGTGCTCGTCGACTGCGAAATGGATCGCTCGCGAAGGCACGATTCGTACGCATGTGAAAGGACGCCTGATCATCGGGCAAATTCAGCTTCCCAATGTCGTCAATCCTTCGGCCGTGCGCTCGATCTTGCACGAAAATCGCTCCGCCCTGATTGCGCAAGCCAACGAGCGACTCCCCGGGCTTTTACGTCGCGGGGGCGGGGTACAGGACATTGCAGTGCGCGAGCTCGACCGCGCCGATGGTGAAGGCAAAATGGTTGTCGTCCACCTGCTCTGCGATCCCTGCGATGCGATGGGTGCAAACCTCATCAATCAAGTGTGTGAAGCTCTAAAACCCGCCATCGAAGAGCTCACGGGTGAGCGGGTGGGCCTCTGTATCTTGTCCAATCTTGTTGATGGACGAGTTGTTTTTGCAGAAGTCATTTTGCGAAACATCGATCCAGAACTTGCTCGGGGAATCGAAGAGGCGTCGATTTTTGCGAAAACAGATCCCTACCGCGCAGCAACTCATAACAAAGGCGTGCTCAACGGCATTGATCCGATCTTGATCGCCACTGGCAACGATTGGCGCGCTGTCGAAGCGGGTGTGCACGCGTTTGCCGCGCGCACGGGTAAGTATCAGCCCGTGACGGAGTGGAAGCGCGTGGGCAACGACCTCGTCGGTACGATCGAAGTCCCGCTTGCAGTTGGCACTGTCGGTGGCGTCACGCGCTCGCATCCAACCGCCAAAGTTGCGATGAAGATGCTCGGTGTGGAGCATGCCGATGACCTCGCGCGCATCATCGCTGCGGTGGGACTTGTGCAGAACTTGGGTGCTCTTAAGGCGCTTGCGACAGTCGGCATCGTACAAGGCCACATGAAACTGCATGCCTCGAACCTCGCGATCGCAGCAGGAGCTGAGATCCATGAGATCGCCGAAGTCCGAGATCGTCTGGCGCGCATGGTCCGCGATCAGAAGGCCATCAACGTCTCAGAGGCCAAGATGATCTTGGAGGCGATGCGCGGTGGACCAAACCCCGCTCCGACGGCGTTCGCTTAGCCTTCCTGGAAAAGCGTTTTTGCTCGGCGAGTATGCCGCAATCGACGGCAGACTGTGCATCGTTGCGGCGGTCTCACCGCGATTTGAACTGCGCGCGCAAGCGGGAGCGAAGCTTGAGGGATTTCACCCTTTAAGCCCGGTTGCACGTCTGCTCGCGTCGGCTCCGCTTGAGGGCTACGTGTTTCACGATCCGCTCGAGGGACGTGGCGGTTTCGGCGCCTCAACTGCGCAGTTCGCGCTCTGTGCGCGTGCGATGGATCCTCGGGCGAGTACGGAAGCGATCTGGAGGAAGTACCGTGAACTCGAGAAAGATCAGGCGCTCCCGCCGAGTGGCGCAGACCTCGTGGCGCAGCTCGAGGGTGGCATCACAGCGTTCTCGTTTCGGAAAGAGTTCCGCGCGCGTGCGTTAAAAAAAAGCGAGACTTGGGGTGACGTGCTTCTTTTTTCGGCAACGGATCAGCCCGGGCGAAAGCTGCCGACGCACACGCACTTGCAGGAGCTCGCCGGGCGGGGCTTTCCGCGTGAGTACGACGGATTCCTCGATTACCTCGAGCCTTACGTTGTCGAAGGCGCGCAAGCTCTCGAACGAGGCGACTCTGTACGTCTGGGCGAATGCATGAAGCTCTTCGCGACCATGCTTTCCAAGAAGGGTCTCGAGTCGGAAGCCGCGCGCGCCGATCGCCTGGCTCTTGCGTCTCTTCCTGGGGTGCATGGAGTCAAAGGCACGGGGGCGCTTTTGCATGATGGTGTGGTCGCCGTTGTGGAGCGGGCGCATCAGTTGGCAGTCATTGCGGCAGCCGAGGCCCGTGGACTGCGCCTCGTGCGACAAGGGCTTGATTTCGAGCCGGGTCTTCGGGAAGGGTAGTAGGGATGAATCGGATTCGCGTCAGAGCCCCTTCTAATATCGCGCTCATCAAGTACATGGGTAAAGACGATGTCACGCGCAACTTGCCGTCGAACCCTTCGCTCTCCATGACGCTCTCTAATCTCTGCACGGTTGTTGATCTCGAGGTGACCGAAGGTGGTACGGGCTTTAGTTGGTCCAAGCGCGTGCCCGATGCGCGCATCCCTGGACTTTCGCTTCCCGAGCTTTCGGATGCGGGTGTGGCGAAATTCGCTCGCCATGTGGAGCGCATGCGCGCGCAGCTTCCCGAAGTTTTCGCGCGCGCGGGGCTTGCCCTCGATTCTCATCGCGCGCTCACCTGCTCGAGCGCTAACACCTTTCCTTCGGATGCGGGGATTGCATCCTCGGCGTCGGCGTTTGCGGCACTCACGTGGGCCACGGCTCTCGCCTGGTCGCGCGACGCGGATCAAACGCGTGCGCGCTTGAAGGAGAATGCCTCGTTCCGATCCGAGCTCGCGGGAATCTCGCGCCAAGGATCGGGTAGCTCTTGCCGCTCGTTTTCCGGTCCCTTCGTGAAGTGGGACGGCGATCGCGTGGAAGACGTGGCGACGAAACTTCCTGAGCTCACTGACATCGTGCTCCTGGTCTCGCGCGAAAAAAAATCCGTTTCCTCAAGCCAAGCCCACACCCAAGTCACGACCTCTCCGCTCTGGCAGGGACGTGCGGAGCGTGCGCGCGCGAAAGTCTCGGCGATCGCACAGGCGATCTCGGCAGGCGACCTCCCGCGCGTAGCCGAGATGACGTGGCTCGAGAGCTGGGAGATGCATAGTCTCTTCCACACGAGTACGCCGCCCTTCACCTATTGGAAGCCGGAGTCCTTGGCGCTCCTTGAGTGGCTTAAGCCCTTTGTCGAGTCCAAAGCCGCGCCGATCGTCACCATGGATGCGGGACCGAACGTGCATCTCATCGTTCCTACTTCGCAAGCGGCCGAGTGGCGCGCGCGCGTAAGCTCCGCGTTCCCACGCGTCGAAATCCTTTCGGATCCGCAAGGGTCGGGAGTGAGCGATGTTTGAAACGTTCGTTCCCGGAAAATGGGTGTTGACCGGCGAGCATGCAGTCCTTCGGGGCGCAGCCGCCATTGCGCTCCCGCATCCGGAGTATGGCTTACGGTTTCAGGCGGAGATGGCGCCCGAATCTCATTTCGAACCGGAGACGATGGAGCCCGTGCTGCAAAAACTTTTCTCGCTTTCGGCGGAGCTCTTAGGCCGGAGCGACGTCCCTTCTGTGGGGATCCGTGTGCACAATGCCATTCCACTCGGCGCGGGTCTGGGCTCGTCCGCCGCACTCTGCGTCGCGGTCACGCGTTTTCTTTCGGCGCAGGGGTGGATCAATCGCGAGAAAATCGCGGAGCACGCCACGAGACTCGAAGATCACTTCCACGGCAAGTCGAGCGGGATGGATGTCGCCGCAACCCATGCGGGGCGACCGATCTTGTTCACGCGCGGGCAAGCGCCTGAGCCGCTTGAACTCTCGGAGCTGCCGACATTCACGTTTCACGACACCGGTCTTCGCATGGAGACAAAAAAGTGCATCGCGCAGGTCCAAGAGCTCCGTGAGCGGGATCCCGTGCGTGCTGAGATCCTTGATCAGCGGATGTGCGACGCAGGTGCCCAGGCGCTTCAGGGGTTAAAGTCCTTTGCGCGCGGCGAGCATGAGGCAGGACTTGCGCTGCTGTCTCAGGCGATGTCCGATGGTCAGAGCTGCTTTGAGGAATGGGGCTTGATGCCCGAGTCGGCCGTTGCGTTAAAGCGTAAGCTCTTGGACGACGGTGCACGCGCGGTCAAGCTGACGGGCGCAGGCGGTGGGGGTTACCTCGTCGCGCTCCGCGGGTAGAAGCTGCTAAAGTAGGCGTTCTAACTCGTTGATGAGTTCGTGCGAGCCATGGCGGCTGCAAGGTTGCTTAGGGTTTTCCTTGGGGAGATCCCGACGGGCTAGTCCGTATGCTTTAAGATCCTTGGAGCTCGCCATGAGGCCAATCTCTCGGAACTTAGTTTGGCCTTCATTGAACAGCTGGTCCCAGCGTGCGTTGTTCTCGGTTACGAACTTTTGTATCTCGGTCCGATCTTGGACATGCCAAGTAGAATCGCTGAGTTTTCTTACGAACACGTTTCGCAATCTTCTGTATCTCTCGGCTCGCTCGAGCGAAGATTGGGCATACATCCACGCGTCAAAAAGCTCGTTCGGGACGAAGCGCAAAGCTCCGTTGGAGTAGGCCGAAGAAAGTGCGTGTTCAATCGCAATTTCCTCGAACGAATACTCGAGCACAATTCCTTCAATGGCGCGTGCAATATTTTTGGTCAGTTCAAGATATCTCGTTGGATTCGTGCAATCCGTTCTGGATTCGCAATTCTTTCGAAGCGCATCCCACTCGTCCATATTCTCTGTCAGCGTTTTATCGTGATGATCCCCACTCGGTAAGCCTTGGCGTTCGAGTTCAATTTCAAAGAGGGCGTGAGCGTACTCATGCAATAAGGTCCAACGGGTGGTGTCGGGGCGTATCACGATGAGGTGTCTGCCCTTTTGGTTTTGTTGAGCTCGTCGAGGCAGAAAAATCCCGAGGAGTATGCGGTCGAAGCTTCTGTCCTCCCAGATTCGATTCGCCCATGAAGAGGCCTGCGGGAGATCGTCGAACATCTTGCAGCGGTACTTTTGGGGCGTGTTTGCTTGTTCGATTTCGATTCCTTGATCTCGGATTGAGCGGATCGTTTCGCGGGCCGAAGTCTGGTGCACTGCGTGCAGGCGCGCGAGATCGATGGACTTTCCAAAGCTTAAGGCTTGAATGTCGGTGCCGCTGATGGAGACGGCGCTATTGCCGTCCCCCGCGCCAAACTCGCATGTGCCGTCGTCGGAGAGTGTGCCTCCGCCTGAAGTGTAGTCAGAGTAGTCATATTTCTCTGACTTAGCTTTTTCACTCGTTTCAAGCCCACAAGCTGAGAGTGTCGAGAGGGCTAAAATCAAAAACAATCCAGGCAGTTGCATATTGACTCCATGTTAGGCTCGATTGGAGATCGTCAATTGCCCCGGAATTCTCATAAGAGACTGATTCGTTCCATTTAACTTCTGTTAGGGTTCAGTGGATGTTTCGAAATGACTCCTACACGCGGGTGTAGGAGCCCTTTAAAGTGACGCTCGAGCGTGGGGATGGCTTTGGGCTCTACGTTGGCAATCACGGTAACCTTTTGGGATCTGTAGATTTTGCCCTGTTCTATGATCGGCGGAGTTATCAGATTTTGACACTCGTAACGGGTAAGGGTGAATAAACACCCTATCTTGACGAGAGCGTAACGGAGACCCTATAAACAGGGGTCTTTAAAGTTCGACCAGAGGGAGGAGGTGATTTAGACATGCCAGGTATCGTGATTCGTGAAGGCGATTCGTTCGAAGGCGCCCTCAAGAAGTTCAAGAAACAATGTGAAAAGGCCGGCATCCTCTCTGAAGTTCGCAAACGCGAGGCGTATGACACACCCTCCGTGAAACGGAAGAAAAAGGCCATCGCCGCCCGCAAGCGTCTGACCAAGAAGCGTCGCTTCTGAGCGCTTCAGATCGTATTCTATCGTTCTTTAAGGGGCGTTTTTGGGCCAAAAAACCTAAAGACGCCCTTCTTATTTTTCATTTCTAAGGAGTCCCGACTGTGCCCACGCTCAAAGAAACCCTCTCTGAAACCATTAAGTCCTCCATGAAGTCGGGCGACAAAGCCACACTCACTTATGCGCGCAATCTGCACGCGTTGATTCGCAAAAAAGAAGTCGATGAGCGCATCGATCTCGACGACGCGGGCGTGCAAAAGGTCGCAGGGTCCGCGCTTAAGCAGCGTGCGGAGTCTTTGGAGCAATTTAAGGCCGGCGGACGCGCGGATCTTGTCGCGCAAGAAGAGGCGGAGATCGCATTCCTCAAAAAATACATCCCAGCCCAGCTCTCCGACGCCGAAGTCCGTAAGCTCATTGCGGACGCCGTCGCCGAGAGCGGAGCCAAGGACGCGAAGGACCTCGGCAAGGTCATGAAAGTCCTTCAACCCAAGGTCTCCGGCAAGGCCGACGGCAAGCTCGTCAGCCAGCTCGTGCGTGAGGCGCTCGGCGGTTGAGCGAAGCCCCTAAACCTCAGCAGTCGCGCGCGCGCATCTCGCCTGAGCTGCTTAAAAAGCTCAAGGAGTCGGTCAGCCTCATCCAGGTCATCGGGGAGCACGTCGTTTTGCGCAAGAGCGGTGCGAATTACTCGGGACTTTGCCCGTTTCACTCAGAGCGCTCGCCTTCATTTTCGGTGAGTGAGCAAAAGCAGCTCTACCATTGCTACGGATGTAAGGCGTCGGGCGACATCATCACCTTTCTGCAGGAGCAGGGTGGGATGAGTTTCAACGAGGCGTTGGAAGAGCTCTCTGAGCGCAGCGGGATCAAGCTCCCCGAGTTCGGTGAAAAGCGCTCGGATCCCACAACCCCGATTGCGTACCGGCTCAACCTTTTCGCGGCGACCTACTTTCGCAAGCAGCTCACGCCCGAGATCACGGAGTACATCCGTAAGCGCGGGGTGGGGCCGGAGACCGAAAAGGCGTTTTACGTTGGCTTTGCACCCGACGGCTGGGAGGGACTCTCGAAACACCTCGTTCAGGCTAAGGCGCCGCTCGATGTCGGCGAGCGACTGGGGCTCATCCGTCGCTCGCAAAAAGGTGGTGGCACCGTTCCGTATTTTGACTCGTTCCGGAACCGTGTGATGTTCCCGATCCTCGATCTTCGGGGGAAGGTCGCCGGCTTCGGTGGGCGCACTATGGGCGATACCAAGGACAAGGAAACCCCGAAATTCCTCAACTCCCCTGAATCGTTCCTCTACCAAAAAAGTCGCCTTGTTTATGGCCTTTTCCAAGCCCGAAAACACATCCGTGAGTTGGATGAGGTCGTCGTGACCGAAGGGTACTTCGACGTGCTTGCGCTTCATGAAGCGGGTTTTTGTCAGACGGTTGCGATGTGTGGAACTGCGATGACGGCAGATCACTTGAGTGTTCTTCGGCGTCTGGCTTCAAAAATCACGCTGCTCTATGACGGGGATCGCGCGGGGCGCGACGCTTTGGATCGCTCCATGGAAATCGGTCTTGATCAAGGCGTCATCCTGCGTGCGGCGTTTCTTCCCGAAGGGATGGACCCCGACGAGCTTGTGCTTGAGGGGGCTTCAGGGAAAGCGCGACTTCAACAGATTCTTGCAGAAGCTCGTCCACTTTTGGACCTTCGGATCGAAGAGGCTGTCGAAGAGGCCCAAAAAGGCGCCGAAGAACGCGTAGCCGCAATCAAGCGAGTCATGTCCTGGCTCGTTCGCCTTCAGGATCCGGTCGGTCGAGAAGTGCGTGCACAGGCTTTTCGCGACAGACTCAAGCTCGACGCAGATTTTGTAAAAAAACTCCTTGGCCCCATAATCCCTCCTCCCCTAAGAGTGGCTCCTGCTGCTCCCGTATCCCCGCCTAAGCGTTCGCCGACCCCGATGGGTAAGAGTGATCAAATTCTGCTGCAAGCCGTGCTCAGATACCGCAAATACCCGACTCTTTGGGAGTGGCTCGATCGAAACCTCCCGGGCACTATGACCCGCCCTGAAATTTTTGAGCACCCCCTCGTCAAAAGGTTCGCGACGGAAGTGCTTTTCGAATCCTGGCTCAAAGGGGGGGAGCCCACCTGGAGTCTCGAAAAGTTGCCTCCAGACACCCCCGAACCGCTCCGGGTTACGCTTATATCGGCGCTGATGGATCCAGACGCTGGGCCCGAGGAGCGGCTCTTGCAGCGTTCGATTTTTAGATCCCTGTCCAGACTCTGGGCACAGTTTTCGCAGCAGATTAAATCAGCGATGAACGATGCAGAGTCGCGAAATGACTCTGAAAACTTACATCGTCTGCTCCAAGAGTTTCTTGACGTTCAGCGAAAAATGAAGGAGTTTGGCAGGCTCTATGACGAAAGCCAAGGATTCAGCTCCACCGGCAGTCCCCGCGACTGAGTCCGGAACTTTGTCTGCAACGGGTTCAAAATCCCCAGTGAAAAGTTCGATCAACAAGAACAACAAAGACATCAAAAAGTTGCTCGACATGGGCGTGCAGCGCGGATTTCTCACGTTCGAAGAGGTCAACGAACTTCTTCCCGTTGATCTAGTTGAGCCCCAGACGATCGATGAGATCATGATTCTCCTCTCGGAGAACGAAGTTGAGATCATCGACGGCACGAAGCCGCGCAAAGAAGTCGAAGGCGAGGACGAAGAAGAACCCGAAGAAGAGACGCTCGAGTTTGAAACTGCAGAGGCCGGCGGCACTCCGGAGACGGGTGAAGATGAGGCGCCTGCGGCCGAGGGCGAAGGTCCTGCTGCAAGCTCTGAGGAAGGTGCTGCTGCACCCGGTGCTGAGTTCGCACGCGGCGCCGATCCCGTTAAACTTTACTTAAAGAAAATGGGATCCGTTTCGCTGCTCACGCGTGAAGGCGAAGTCGAAATCGCAAAGCGCATTGAAGACGGCGAGCTTGAGATCCTGCGAGCGCTGCTCTCTTCAAAACTCGGCACTCTCGCCATCTCTGAGCTCGGTGATCGACTCTCTACGGGCCGTACGAAAGTCAAAGACGTCATCCGCGGCGTCGAAGAAGAGCTCTCTCCCGAAGAGGAGCAAGCGTATCTGGATCGTGTTCTGGTCTCGATCTCTAAAGTCAAAGGACTCCTCGGCTATCAAGAAAAAATGCACGAAAAGCTATTCGGAGCAGAAGCCAAGAAGACTCCCTCCAAAGAGAAAGAGCGCATTCGCGAAGAGATTAAGCGCCGCGAGCGACAGGTTGAGCGCGCGTTTGAAAACATCGCCTTTAACCGTAAGACGATCATCGTGCTTGAGACTCAGATCAAAGAGTATTGGGCGCGAGGCAAGGATCATCTCGAAGAGCTGAAAAAAGTTTATAACTACCTTGGCGTCAAAAACTCCGAGGAGATGGCTGAAGCCTCAAAGACCTTTAAGCAAGGTGGAGATGCTGCGAAAGCTCTTTGCAAAAAGTTCGACGTCCAAGAACCTAAGATGATCCAGCTCATCCAGACTTTTGAGGATCTGGATCGCAAGATCACCCGCCTCGAGGAAGAGGCTTCGGTCACTTTGGATGAGTTGAAACTCATCGTCGAGCAGCTCATGGTGGGTGAGCGTAAAGCCGATCAAGCCAAGAGCGAACTTGTCGAAGCGAACCTCCGCCTCGTAGTCTCGATCGCGAAAAAGTACACCAACCGCGGGCTTCAGTTCTTGGATCTCATCCAAGAGGGCAACATCGGCCTCATGAAGGCAGTCGATAAGTTCGAGTATAGGCGGGGATTTAAGTTCTCAACCTACGCGACCTGGTGGATTCGCCAAGCAATCACGCGCGCGATCGCCGATCAGGCCCGCACGATCCGTATCCCAGTCCACATGATCGAAACGATCAACAAGCTCGTGCGCACTTCGCGCCTTTTGATCCAACAGCTCGGCCGCGAGCCGACTCCAGAAGAGATCGCAGTCAAGATGGAGCTCCCGGTCGATAAGGTCCGTAAGGTCTTAAAGATCGCAAAAGAGCCGATCTCGCTTGAGACCCCGATTGGTGAAGAAGAGGATTCTTCTTTAGGTGATTTCATCGAAGACAAAAAAATCATCAATCCGTCCGAAGCCGTCATCAACGTGAACCTCTCTGAGCAGACTCGCAAAGTGCTCTCAACGCTCACGCCTCGCGAAGAGAAGGTCTTGCGCATGCGATTTGGGATCGGCGAGAAGTCAGACCACACCCTTGAGGAAGTGGGCCAGGACTTTTTCGTCACTCGCGAGCGGATCCGACAGATCGAAGCGAAGGCGCTTCGCAAGCTGCGCCACCCTTCGCGAGCAAAGCTGCTCAAAGCCTTTGTTGATTAGGACCAGGGTGGAGTTGAGGCACCAATGCAATGCGCTTAGCGCGCCGCATTAGTGTTGAGATCCCCCCTTGCAAACCGCCCCTACGCTTACGTAGACTCCTGGTTTTTTAGGGAGAACCAGATGGAGCTCGTCCGTCTACCGGAAGCGAAAGTCGAATTAAAAAATCTCATCGGAGGGCAGTGGGTTTCGGCTTCAGGCGCGAAAGCTCAGGTCCTCACGCCGTACTTAGGTAAGGCGATTGGCGCGTTCCACCACACTCCTGCGGCAGAGGTTGCTCACGCGGCGGAAGCCGCAGCCAGGGCCGCACGCGAGTGGGGCGCGACTCCCATCAAGGAGCGCACGCAAGTGCTCTTTAAGTTTCGTGAACTCTTGCTTCAAGATCTTGAGGCCATCTCCCATCGCATCGCGGGCGAATCCGGCAAGCTCGTTTCAGAGGCACGCGCCGGCCTCATGAAGGGCATCGAAGTCCTCGAGTTTGCGATCGCGATCCAAAACTTAGATGTGGGCGGCAAGATGGACGTCTCGCGCGGCGTCTCGTGCGAGTACCAGCGCGTGCCTTTAGGGGTGGTTGCTGGCATTACGCCGTTTAATTTTCCAGCAATGGTGCCGATGTGGATGATTCCGATCGCGCTCGCGATGGGGAACGCGTTCATCTGGAAGCCATCGGATAAAACACCCCTCACCTCCCAGTGGATCGCAGACGCCCTTACGCGTGCAGGACTGCCTGCGGGTGTGCTCTCGATCGTGCACGGCGGACGCGAGACGGTGGAGGCGATTTGCGATCACCCTGGCATCCATGCCGTGGGTTTTGTGGGCTCCACCGATGTCGCGCGACAGGTCTTCTTGCGTGCAAGCTCCGCAGGCAAGCGAGCGCTCTGTTTAGGAGGTGCTAAGAACCACATTGTTTTGATGCCCGACGCTGAGAAACAGATGGCAGCCCAAGGGATTTTAGCCTCTTTCACCGGTTGTGCGGGTCAACGCTGTATGGCGGCAAGCGTGCTTGTGAGCGTGGGAGATACCGAAGATGTGCTGCAGGAAATTCAGGGACTCGCCTCGAAGATGCAGCTGGGCAAAGACATGGGTGCAATTATCTCTGAGGCGTCGCTTGATAAATTGAGTGCCGCTGTTGATCGAGCGCACTTACAGGGCGCAAAGATTCTTCACGATGGTCGCACGATGGCAAAGCCCGTAGGCTATGAGAGCGGTTTCTGGATGGGCCCCACGATCCTTGATCAAGTGCAGCCAGGCTCTGAGGCTGCAACCGATGAGCTTTTTGGTCCGGTGCTCTCGGTCGTGCGTGCCAAAAACCTCACTCAAGCTCTCGAGATCGCCTCTCAGAGCCGCTACGGAAACGCACTCTCGGTGTTCACGCAGTCAGGTGCTGTGGCTGATGAGATCGTCCAGCGTTCGCGCGCGGGCATGATCGGTGTGAACATTGGTGTCCCGGTTCCACGCGAGCCGTTCTCGTTTGGAGGTTTTTTAGAAAGTCGCTTTGGTTATGGCGATATGACGGGGCAAGGCGGAATGGAGTTTTGGAGTAATTTGCGCAAAGTCACCACGAAATGGACTCTGCAAAAAGATCAGAATTGGATGAATTAAAACTATGTCTTCTATGAAATCGCACGTCGTTCTTACTTCGCATCCCGGAAGTATTTTTAAAAAATCGCTCCCGATCCATTGGGGCGCAAAAACCCCAGCCGAGCGCGGCCCGATCATCGGCTCGCTGACCAACCGTAAGCAGCGTAACGTGATTGGGACTCATAGCGGGAGCTACACAGTATACCGCGCGCTTGCGACAGCGGCAGGAGATCTCACTGAGGAGCATCGCCCTGATCTGACTAATACGATGCCCGCCGTGGGGATTGGTCCGCACCCCTCATGGCTTGAGCCTGGAAAAATCGTCGCGCTCGATCCTTGGGGCGCGCAAGTGCAGACTGCGTTTAAGGATTTGCTCGATCAAGGCTATGATATCCGCCCTACGATTGCGATTACGACCGCGCACTTGGATATGCCCGAGATTCGAGATGCGATCGAAAAAGGTCGACTCAAAGTAGACGGAGTCGTGATCAAGCCTGAAAAAGACGTGCGAGTCACCAAGGCTGCGGTGGATCCAGTTTGGTACCTCCCGGCAATTGCAGAGCGCTTTAAAGTTGAGGAGGGAGATCTCCGTCGTGTCCTCTATACGCAGACGGGCGGGATGTTCCCCGAGCTCATCACGCGACCAGATCTCAAAGTGCTTTTGCCTCCGATCGGCAGTACCTCGATCTATCTGTTTGGCGACATCACGAAGCTTGGTCGCGCTGGAGTGGAGCATACTTTCCGCGTTCATGATGAGTGCAATGGATCTGACGTGTTTGGATCGGACATCTGCACGTGCCGCCCGTATCTCACACACGGAATTGAAGAAGCGATTCGTACCGCTCAAAAGGGCGGCGTGGGCGGGATTGTCTATTTCCGCAAAGAAGGGCGTGCGTTAGGCGAGGTTACGAAGTTTCTAGTCTACAACGCCCGCAAGCGTCAAAAAGGTGGAGACAGTGCTGCAACATATTTCCTGCGCACGGAGTGCGTGGCCGGAGTGCAAGACATGCGCTTTCAAGAGCTGATGCCTGATCTTTTGCACTGGCTTGGGATCAAGCGGATTGATCGCCTCGTCTCAATGAGCGACATGAAATACGACGCAATTGTTGGCTCGGGTATTCAAGTGGGTGAGCGCATTCAGATTCCGCCCGAACTCATTCCTAAGGACGCTCAAGTTGAAATGGAGGCAAAAAAGGCTGCAGGCTACTTTACTCCCGAAAAAAAACAGATCGATCTCGACAAGGTTCAAGGACGCAAACTCGATGAGTGAGGTGCGTGAGATTTCAGGCAGTATGGAAGACGTTGAGCGCATCTTCTCAACGCGCACGATCCGCGAGCGCGCAGCGCAGATTTCGGCGCTCGCAGAGAAGGGCGGCACTCATTTTGAGATCGATGCCTCTCAGCTTGATGCGGTTGCCGATCTAGTCAAACGCACGACTTTGCATCTTTATCCTGAGCTTGAGATCCCGTATCACTCGCGTTGGGGTCATTTCCGCGCGGGTAAGATCGATCGAGTCGAGGAGTTAAAGAGCTTGTTCTCGTCGCTTACCCCCCTTGAGCGCGCGCAAGCGAAGCTGGATCTTGTCATTGTAAGCGTGCTGCTTGACGCTGGGGCCGGCACCAAGTGGAAGTACAAGGAAAAAGAAACAACTCAGACCTTTGCTCGGTCTGAGGGCCTAGGTGTTGCGAGTTTTCGGATGTTTTTGTCTGGATTATTCTCTCATGATCCCAAAAAACCCTATCAAGTCACTGCAGAGGGACTTGAGGCTCTCACTCAAGACCGGCTCGCGCAGGGCATGCAGGTGAGCTGGGCCAATCCTATGGACGGATTTGAAGGGCGCTTTAAACTGCTCAAGGCTCTGGCGCGTGCTCTTCGAGCGCAGCCAAAAATTTTTGGCGATAGCATCGCTCGGCCTGGTGCGATGGCGTCGCTTTTTTTGCGAATGGCGCCAGATCGGCGGATACCTGCCGTTCAGATTTTGAGAAAAATTCAGGAAGGCTTAGGCCCGATTTGGCCAGGGCGCGTGAAGATGGCGGGCGTCAATCTGGGGGATGTTTGGACTTATCCTCCGCTCGGAGAGGGCGTGGCGGGGCTTGTTCCGTTTCATAAACTTTCGCAGTGGCTGACGTACTCGTTGATTGAGCCCATCGAAGAGCTTGGGATCGAAGTACGAGATACTCAGATGCTAACGGGTCTTGCCGAGTACAGAAACGGTGGGCTCTTAGTGGATGGAGGTCTTTTAAATCTGCGCAACCCAACCCTAGCCGATCAAGCCCACGCGCCGGGATCAGAGCTCATTGTTGAGTGGCGTGCGCTTACGATTCATTGGATTGAGAAGGTGGCAGTTGAGCTTCGGAAAAAGCTTGGAAAAACGGAGTCTCAGTTTCCGCTCGGAAAAGTCCTTGAAGGCGGTACCTGGTGGGCAGGTCGACGTATTGCGGAGGCCAAGAGAGCAGATGGCTCGCCTCCCCTGAAGCTTCAGAGCGACGGAACTGTTTTTTAATGAGCAAGCCGTCACGAGAAAAAAATTATTAACACAAAGAAAGTTCACTTATGATTCGAAACAGTAACGAGCATCCAGGCGTCTCGCTCATTGAGCATCCGATCCTCTCGCATTTGCTGACGGAGCTTAGGCGCAAAGAGACCAGTATGTCGGAGTTTCGAAGACTCTTGGGCGAAGTTAGTAAGCTCATGGCTTACGAAGTGACGCGCGATCTTAAAACGACTCACTGCTCGATTGAGACCCCACTTGA
The DNA here is from genome assembly GCA_044352155.1 of Bdellovibrionia bacterium. Taxonomy (GTDB): domain Bacteria; phylum Bdellovibrionota; class UBA1018; order UBA1018; family JBILEK01; genus JBILEK01. The sequence goes on along the minus strand of JBILEK010000007.1, from coordinate 28,781 downwards.
GAGGATGGAAGCCCTCCGTGTCGATGAGCGACTGATCGTCGCCTCGATCATGAGAGCGGGCAATGGGATGCTGGATGGAGTTTTACAGATGTTGTCGTTCGCTCAAGTGGGGCATATCGGCATTTATCGCGACAAGTTCATCAAAAGCACAGTGGAGTACTATTTTCGCATGCCGGGCGAGGTACAGGGTCGCCCTGTGCTGCTTCTTGATCCGCTCCTCGCCACGGGGCAGACCGCTTTGGCTGCGATCAATCGTTTGAGGCAGTATGAGGTCGGAAAAATCAGCTTTCTTTCAGTGCTCGCAGCCCCTCAGGGGATCGAGACGATTCGAAAAGCTCACGCAGATGTAAGTATTTATTGCTTGTCGATTGAAAAAGGTCTCGACTCCAAGGGCTTTATTCTCCCTGGTTTAGGAGATGCGGGCGATCGACTCTATGGCGTATCGTAAGACGCTTATTTTCGGGGTTGCTGGCGGAAGTGGCTCCGGAAAGTCGACATTCGCGCGCGCGCTTCAAGCTGAGCTCGGAGAGAGCGTGTCGATGATTTTGTCTCAGGATCACTACTATATCGATCAAAGTGATCGATTCAAAGAGGATGGGGGCGAAGTTAATTTCGATCATCCTAGTGCACTTGACTTTCCCCTCCTTGCTCAGCATCTGGATCTCTTGTGTTTAGGGAAAGTGGCGCCGATCCCAATTTATGACTTCGCCTCACATCGACGCCTCAAGGAGACGACTCCGCTGGCACCAAACTCTGTCCTGCTTTTGGACGGGACGATGATTCTCTGGAGTCAAGAAGTGCGCTCAAGACTTCATGGTTCTGTTTTTCTGAGTGTCCCTGAGCAACTACGATTTGAGCGCCGACTTGTTCGTGATGTTCGTGAGCGCGGCCGAACTGAGGAGGGAGTACGCAAACAGTTTTTTCGTCAAGTTAAGCCCATGCACGATCAGTTCGTGGACTCGTCGCAGACGTACGCAACATGGGTACGCACTGAGGATACGCCTCTTGAGATTGATCTCGTCAAGTGTGTGGAGTGGATCAAAAAAAATATTTCATCTCTGTAAAGATCGAACGATAGGGGCCGATCGCTCCCAGAGGCTCTTGCAACGAGCCCCCAAAGATTTCTGCTCCTAAGCTCCATTTCAGCCCCTCTGTGAGTAGCAGAGTGTTGAGCGGCCGGATGAGATAATCTCCACCGTTTGCGTTCAGCATCACGAAAAGCTCTGACTCCCAGTCCCCTGAGTCTGAGCTCTGACTGAGACGTGTTGTAAAGTTGATTGCAGTTTCACGTTTTTGGTTTTGGAGGATCCGATTAAGTCGTTCCACCCCTTGTCGCACTCCTGTGTCAATAACATCAGAGCCAAGTACTGATGAGAGCGTGTAGAAGTCAGTGAGAACCCGAAAACCTGTTTGAACTTGCAGCCGAAAGCGCGCTCCCAGTGGACGCTCAGCTCCTAGAACCGTGTCAACGGAGTTAAAGCTTCGTTCAACGACGCGCACTGCGCTCTCAGCGCGAAGAACCCATTTTTGAAAGCTCGTTGAGCCCTCGATCCCTAAGAGTTTCATGCGCTCAAGTTTTGGTCCAAGCGTATAGGAGGTGAGAGAATCTCTTGAAATCACTTGATAGTAGGGAGTGCGATTCCAGCCCCAATAGGCCCCAATTGCGAGATCAAAGCCATCGCCAACAAACTCAGCGCGCAGGGATGTTTCAGAGTTTTTGAGAGCGAAGTTTGGTCGTTCGAGCTCTCGGAGAGTCACCCCGGTCGGAGTGAGCGTGGCGGGAAGGAGGAGAGTGTTTTCACGGGCCAAAGGCGCCCAAGTCAGCGTAAAACTCAGTGCTGAGGCTCCCTGTTTTGGGGTGTAGGAAATGAGAGCTGCCAGAAGCCCTTGTCGCCGAAACTCCTCATCCGTCGTGAACATAGTAAAGTCCCGCGCTGAAAGCACATCGTTGGGAGAGATTGCATCTGAAACGCCACGAACGAGGATCTGTTGTCCGACTTTCATCAAGAGCCACTCGTGCTCGTAGCGAAGATATGCTTCTCGCGCGGCGATTTTTAGTCCCTCTGCTTGGGCAGTGCTTTGTGCGATTTCATCTACGCTCAGGAGCGAAAACAACCGGACGCGCTCGCTTGCCTCGTACGTGAGATCAGTCCATGCCGATAGCGAGATTTGGTGCCAGGGGTCTGTTGCGGAGGTGAGAGGGACTCGAGCATGAGACCAAAGTTTTCCAGATACCGCAAGCGGTGCTGCCCAAGCATCGACACCCCAGAGGAGTAAAAGGAGCGCTAGAGTCGATCTGTACATTAGTCCCGACCCAGCGCTTGCTGGGAGAACACTCGGTCCTGGATCTCAGATGGAGTTTTAACCTCTTTCAGAGTGAGTGTCGTTGTTTTTCCCTGAGCTTGCTCTTTGACTTCGACCGCACACGCGATCCACTTGCCGCCATCTAATTGCTTAAAGTTTTCAGAGCGCATCGATTTCAGGAGAGATTTTTTGGTGTCATAAAAGTCGATTTTTACTGCCTGAAAGTGAGGCTCACTCACCCATTGAACCAGTCGGGAGTAGCCGGTCCGCTCAGAGACCGCTTTGGACTTTGGGGTCGACTCAATACGAGCGCAAAGTGACACGCGAGAATCTAGGCACTTTTCGCGACTGAGGAGACGATGATCAAAGTCAGTGGAGTTAAGTCCTGAGATGTCGCTATAGGAGAAAGAAGAGCCCATAAAACTCGTGCTCTGTGATGCGCTTTCTACACGACGAGTTTTTTTGTACGTCGGAAGATAGAGAAACACGTCGTTCGTATCCTGATCACGCTCCAAGAACAAAATCGCCTGACCTTTGATCTCCGCTGGCGCGTGAAAGCGTGTCAGCGTCCAATTACGTTTTCCGTTTTCAACAAGTTTTCGAGACAGAGAAAAGCTTTTTGACTTTGGCTCTTTCCCTGCTGCGCTAGTTGTAAGTGTGCCTTGCGCTGTGACTCGGGGGATGAGTCTGAGCTCTTGGCTTCGCTCCATGATCTCGTTGGCGCTGAGTTTTTCGATCTCGCCGGCAGAGGCCGAAGCGAGGAGCACAAGTAGGACTGCAAGTGACATAGCGATTTCAGACCCTTTCGTCAGACTCCACTAGCCCGTCGCGTAGCCGGATGAGTCGCGTACCGTGGCTTGCGGCTTTGGAGTCATGGGTGACCATCATCAGAGTGTGCCCACGCTCTCGAACCATACGTCCTAAGAGCTCAAGCACGGACTCTCCCGTCTTGGAGTCGAGATTGCCTGTTGGCTCATCGGCAAGGATGAGTGCAGGATCTGTGATGAGCGCTCGAGCAATCGCCACTCGCTGCATCTCGCCGCCAGAGAGCTGGTGAGGACGATGATCTGCGCGGTTTTTAAGCCCCATCCAGTTGAGAAGGTCGTTGGCTTTATGGGCGACTTCGCTGAGTTTCTTTCCATCCAGGAGGACGGGAAGTGCAACATTTTCGAGTGCGGTCAGTGTGGGGAGAAGATTAAAAAATTGAAAAATAAACCCCAAACTCCTTCGCCTAAACAGCGAGAGCTCCGCGTCTGAGTACTTTTGAATCTCCTGCCCTCGGAGCGAGATTGATCCCGAGCTTGGATGATCAAGCCCGCCAATGAGGTGGAGGAGAGTGCTCTTGCCTGAGCCACTGGGCCCCATGATCGAAACAAACTCTCCTGAGTTCAGGCTGAGCGAAACACCGCGCAATGCATCGACATTCTGCTCGCCGCGCGAGTATGTTTTTTTGAGATCTAAGGTTTGCAGCAGTACGGTGCTCATTTGTTTCACTTTAGATTAGAGGATTTCTTCGCAGTGCGCGACCACACTCTGCACGTTGACCCATTGCATTCTCTGACGCCTTGAGTGCGACAGAGACTGGCAACAGACTCTCAAAGCAGATATGCTCGGAGCCATCATGAGCGAAAATCAAACCCAAGCCCCTGTAGCCCCGACTCCGTTTACTCCGATTGATCAGCATCTCTTTGAATCTCGCACGATCCTAGTCGTGGGTGCTGTTGACGGAGAGCTTGCCCAGCGAGTGAATCGTCAGCTTCTTGCGATGGAGCGCGCCAACCCCAATGCGCCGATCGTTCTCTGGATCGATTCACCAGGCGGGGAGGTGTACTCCGGTTTTTCAGTCTACGATACGGCTCAGTTTATTCAGCCTAAAGTCTACACAGTTGTTGCGGGACTCGCTGCAAGTATGGGCTCGGTACTCGCACTTTGTGCGGATCAGGATGCGAGGTACTGCCTTCCGAATGCAAAGTTTCTCATCCATCAGCCACTGGTGGGTGGTGTGCTTCGTGGGCAGGCTTCGGATCTTGAGATTCATGCAAAAGATATCATTGAGCTTAAGAAAAAAATGCACCGCCTTTACGCTGAGCGCACGGGCACTTCCGTAGCTAAGTTTGAGGAGTTGATGGAGCGCGATCGTTGGATTTCTCCGGAGGAGGCGGTATCCCTTGGGTTGATTTCCAAAGTGCTTCACAATCGCAAAGAGCTTGAAGCGTGTCTTAAGCGCTAGAGTCTGACTTTTGGGCCCATAGCTCAGCTGGTTAGAGCAGTCCGCTCATAACGGATTGGTCCCAGGTTCAAGTCCTGGTGGGCCCACCATTTTTAAAGCTGTTCGAACCCGGGACCAAGAACTGGTTCCGGGATTTTTTTTTGCCTTTGAATTGGCGGCGCACGGTCATCAACGTCTCTGGGCGGTGATGGGTCATTTTCCTAGTGTAAATCAGGAATCTCAAGATCCGGCTCAAGGCTTCGGCTCTGCATTTCGATCTAGTCGCCGCCAGTTATAAAATCGAGTTTAAATCAGAGTTGTGGAATGCGCAGGGGACGCAGGTGGCTTTGGCTATCATACGATTAATATCATTCCTCGCCCCGGCCCTCCCACTAATCCACCTGCTGACGTTTGGTGCCTCGTTGAGCCACAATCTGGAACAACATGCTGCTTTCCGAACTCGGATCTAGTGGATCGGCCTAATGGCGGCACCTCGTGCCCCAGCGTAGACGATGTTGATCTCACTCGTGGGCCTGCAAAAGCGTGCATGGAGAAAATGTGCCAAGGCCAATACAACCCTAAAGAATGTAGAATCATGTCACCCGATGAACAAGCAGGGACTATGCAAAGCGCGCTTGCAGCATGTCAGACTAAAGGCTCAGTCGTGGATTGCCAAAGTTGCTGCCAAACCAAAGGATTCGAATTGTTTGATAAGATTCGAAGCTGGTGCGGAGCATACGACCCGAATAGGCCGAGCGATGATCGGCGAGACGTTGTCAGAGCGATAGCCGAATGCGTGAACACATGCAGGACTCCAGCACCTAGTCCGTCTCCATCTCCGTCTGCAAGCATGGGAAAAGTATCCATCGGCGGTGGACGCTCTGTTGTGCTTGATTGACTTGCTCCCAAAGATCCGCATCACGATCTTCGCGATGAATCTCCACTATCTCAGCACGTCGTAAGCGATGATCGCCAGTCAGACGACGGTCAAGATCCCTAACAGCGTGTCTCGCATCGGTTGATCGGCGTTCACTAATCACCAGTTAGCGACGGTTGAGATTCTAGACATCGTGACGAATATCGGACAGTGGGCGTTTCCTAGTAAACTATTGGCGAGCGTTCGATTACCCAAAGCCACTACGGATAGTGAAATTTCTCTTGATCCCAAAGTAAGCAATAGAAAGACATGAGGTAGGCCTTCATGAAGGAGGTACTAAACCCCTGGTCACTCGGTCGAAATTTAACCAGCATTCTTCAGACTTTCCGGCTTTTGAAGGCCCCCTTGGAATCTCCATAAACGCATGCGTTTTGTAGCATACAGCTTCGAAACTGGGGTTCCTGGACGTCTTCTCTGAAGGAGCCCCTATTGGGAGTTGACTTTTTACTGCTATGAGCAGTAAAATAGAGAAGTCACCAAAGTTACCTGGGGTAAACTCGTCGATAAGCAGCTGGGGAAAATCCCAGAGTTTATCGCCCAAAAGTTCCGCATCTGGGTTGCCCTGGTCGAAGAGAGTGGAATCAGAGAGGTGCGAAAACATAAGGGGTTTCATGACGAACCCTTAAAAGGGCAGAGGCAGGGACAGCGCTCCATCCGACTCAATCGTATCTATCGGGCCATCTATATTGAGCATGAGACGGGAGAGCTCGAATTGATCGAAGTTTTAGAGGTGAATAAACATGAGTACTAAAAAAAAATCCTACAGCATGAAGGATCTTGAGAAGAGACTTGGAAAACTCACCGTGGGCGAGTTTCTTCGCTCTTGGCGCATGTCTGAAGAGATGAGCCTTAAGAACTTCGGAAAGCTCATTGGACTTTCGATTGCCAATCTATGCGACATCGAAAAAGGCCGCAAAGGCGTGAGCCCAGAAAAGGCCGAGCAAATTGCCAAAGCCCTCAAGGTGCCCCCAGCATTGCTTGTCAGGCTTTCGATCGAAGAGAGCCTTCAAGCCGCGGGACTTAGGTATCAGGTCGAAATTAAGCCTGCAGCCTGAGCGCACTATTTGAAGTGCCTAGCCTCCTCCGGGAACACACTGAGCGGGCGCCACTCGATGCGTAAAACATCTAGCGCTTTCTTTTGAATCATTTTCACGCACTACCGGGAACGGCAATTCTCAAAATCTTTTATGCTGACTCCTCGCTGCGAAAACGCTGCAATGAGCATTACCGACATCAATAGCTTGTACACTTCATGCCTCTGCTTTCTTCGCTTCAAAGCGCTTAAGCCTCTTTACGATGTTTGTTTTCGGCATGTTGAAGTGGTGTGCTAGTTTTCGCAGCCTCCACCATTTTTAAAGCGATTCGGACCTAGGGGACGATCAGCGTGGGTTTAGCCCACGCGAAGGAGGAATCGATGCCTGTGGTAGTGATTCCGAATCCTTAGCGCCTAGCTCTACGAGCGGTGTCTTGATCGACACATCTCTACAGGTGACTGGGCATACGCCTCTAACCGCATGCATCTCCTGCATTGTCCGTAGTGGGGTTACTCTAGGGGGCGTATCCAAGGGGGAGATATGGGGCAAAAAATGAATATCAGTGTCCTTGTTTCTGCAAGTTTAGTTGTTTTGCTCATTGGACTGCAGAGTCAAGCCGATCGAGTTATTGCTGATCCTTTTCCAGATCTTCCAAAATATCCCGGCAATTACCCAAGCTTACGCGCTCCCTGGTTCATACCTCAGTGTAAATATGAAGATGGAGTGTACGTTTGCTCAGACTTCGCTCGAGATCTCTGCAAGCAGTACTATGAACAAACGCCTCAAATTCCAGGAAGCGCATGCAACTTCCTCGCTTATTGTGGAACTGTTCCATCCACACCTAAAGTGGGTCCTCCCCACTACAAGCGCGTTTGTCACGCAATCAATGTTTTGTCTCAGTGTTTTTATGATGGAGAGTATGCCGGGCTATGCCTTAACTGCGCAGTCGATCCGCAACTTCCATTTCCACACGAGGGGGTCGACGGATATGGCGCATGTTACTGGACACCAGATAGACCGGGCCCCTACCCGATTTTTCCCGATGACAGAAAAGACTTTGAGCGAAAGCTCTGCGAGCATCTAGGTAAAGGGTGTATTATGCCTAGTATCCTACCAGATTATTGGTCTCCGTTTGGTCCGGATCAGCAGTGTCACCCACAAACTGGCGGATGTAGAAAAGGGGTTGTTCCGATCTCAAGCGAGATGTGAGCACGCAAATGAGAGTGTGCGGGAGGTGCAGAGGATGCACGGGACGATGATCCCTAAAAAAGCAGAGATTGAGCTCAGCCCGCTACCAACTAGCCGCCCTCAAGCGCTCGGCGCGTAATCCGTATACCCACGCGGTCCCGGGGTATAGAAGGTGGATGGATCAGGACTCGTGAGCGAACGCCCCAGACGGATGCGGTCCACGAGATCAGGATTGCTGATGTACATCGATCCAAACGCTACGGCATCAAGCGCGCCACGCGCGAGAGCCTCGCGTGCGTCGTCCGCGGTAAATCCCATATTACCGAGCAAGACTCCCTCGAAGGCCTCGCGCGCGCTCTCTAGGACCGCTCCCTTCTGAATGCCTGCAAAATCGCCACGCATCACATGGAGGTAGGCGATTTTCTTTTTTGAAAGCTCGCGCGCGACTGCGCGCGTGAGCCCCAGGGGATCGGAGTCCCGCATGCTGTTATAACTGTTCAGAGGGGAGATTCGAACGCCCACACGCCCAGCACCAAACACGCTGGAAACGCGATCCACCGTCTCCAGGAGCAGTCTCATTCGATTCTCGACACTCCCACCGTACACATCTGTGCGTTGATTGGAGCCATCCCGAAGGAACTCGTCAATCAGATAGCCGTTAGCAGCGTGGACTTCAACGCCATCGAACCCCGCAACACCCGCGTTAACTGCAGCCAATCGAAACCCCTCGATGATCTGAGGGATTTCCTCGAGCTTTAGAGCACGAGGAGTGACGTGAGGCGCTTTGCCTACGGGGGTGTGGACTTCGCCCTCAATCCGGATCGCGCTTGGAGCCACTGTCTCGCGGCCTTGATTCATCGCGGGATGACAGGCGCGACCGCCGTGCCAAAGCTGCAAGAAGATCCTCCCCCCTGCCTGATGAACTCGGTCGGTCACCCGCTTCCAGGCCTGTACTTGCTCCGCAGAGTAGATTCCAGGCTCCGAGATGAACGCAGAGTTCCCCGGCAAGATCATCGTCGCTTCGGCGATGATGAGCCCAGCGCTCGCGCGCTGTGCATAGTATTGGGCCATGATTGCGGTCGGTACGTGATCGCCTTCCGCCCGACAGCGGGTGAGCGGCGCCATGACGATCCGATTCGGTAACAAGAGCGAGCCGAGCTGGAGTGGAGTAAAGAGATTTGGGTTCATTCGGGGTGTAGCCTAATGATTCCTCAAACATTGACCAAGCGAAAAGCGCTCTCAAAGTAAAAAAACAAACCCGTTAGTTTTCTCAACCTGGTGATCCACAAACGATCTGAAGTCCATAAACTGCAACCTTCTTTGAGATCGAAAAGACGTGAGAGCACGCTTGAGCTTACAGTGCGCGTTACTTCGGATAGAGGCACGATCGAAAACAAATGTTATTCGTGCTTTCTTAACTGCACACAGGGCAAAAATTCAAGAAACTCGAACTGAACTCCGACACGCGTCTCTGAAGCACAGATCATCATGCCGGGGCAACTAAGAGCGCTTTTTGCCCCGCATGAAAAAACTTACTGAAGTGAACTTTCATGAGGGACTCTGGAGTCGAAAGTGTTTAAAAAAAAACGGCTAATCAATTTTCTTGCGGTGAATACATTTGCTTTTGTTATGTCCGCTTATGCAGTTCCTCCACCCGACTTCCCTCCAGACTTGACGGAGAATGTGCCACCGCCGCCCGTTCCAGATTTTCGCAATAGCCCTTACTGGCCGTGGAAAGACCCGAACGGGTCAGGCATAGTACCCGACTCGACACCCAAGTACTACGCTCCAGGTCCAGGAGGAAATTGTAGTTTACAGATTCTTGTGCACTCTGATTTTGGTGAATGGGTTCCAAAAGATGCGTGCAAGACGATTCCCGGTTCGGAGAAGAGCTGTATCTGGCCAGACGGTAACACCTTGCCGCAGAGTCTAATGGGAATTCTTCGCAAAGAGATCGAGGCATTTGAGAATTCCTACATGTGCTTTAAAGACGCAGAGCCTCCTTTAGGTTGGGAAGCTAAACCCAACGATTCTCCTAACGCTGACCCACCTTACACGATCACTCCTCCAGCCCCTTCGGAAGGCTACGATGAAATGTGCGCGAGCATCGCAAAAGTAGCACTATGCCGTTGGTATTTTGGCGACAAATTCATGAACGATGGCGGTGGCAGGAAAGGGGGCTTTGCATGTGAGGATGCGCGGATTAATTTTAATGATCCATCAATGAGGCTGCAGCCCATTATTGGACCTAATGGTGAGGTGGTTGGGTGCGGAGAAAGTCGTCGAGCCCTCTGCAGGCGTCGCACCCAAAGCTGTGCTGCTCGTGCACTTCTTGAATTTGAGCAGGGTGCGAGTGGCGGTGTGCAGGCAGCCGCTAAATACTGTGGGGGGGATTTTTTCTGGGCTCATGAGCCCGTCATTCCAGATGGAAATGGGGGATGGAAGCCATTAAACAATCCTCCTAAGCCACCAGGCGTCGGTGCACATCGAAAAGCTACTCGTCGCATCGTATGTAAACGGAGTGAAACAAAAGGTATAATCTGTTACTTCTCGACTCTGAGTGAAATGACGACCAAACACCCGTTAAAAAGAAGCTGTTGGGAAACTTGGAGAAGAGACAATAACATTCCGGCAGGGCAACCGGATCAAGACGGACAGTTCAAGTTAATGTTTGAGGAGGAGCAATGAACACTAAACACGCAGCACACCGACTCTATCTGCTTGTGCTTGGCTTTTTAGTGCTGGATAGCTTAGTCGCAAGCCGAGCATGCTTCGCCACGGAGAAGCTGTATCCAGCTCGAACGACTCAGTTCAAAAACTACTCAGAGTTTTTGGCAGCGGTTGCCGTTGCAAAGAGCAGCAAAGCGGCGTGGAATCCGGTCGGAAATCCGCCTCAAGTCCAGGTGTGGCCTGCGACTGAGGCGAATCTTCAAGCCTCTCTTGGTAACGAGATAAGCTCAGAGGTCATCGATCCCCGAGGTTATGGAGAAACAAAGCCTTGCCCTCAGGGAAAGAAATTATCATTTCTTTCGATCACGGTAGATCGATCTCAGGCGCCGTCACCTAAAAATCAATATTCTTTTAAAGTCATAGAGCGCGAAGATAAGGGTGCCAATGAAGAAAAAGATTGCGTATACGGCCTAAAAACGCTCGTTCAATTTTTTCAAGACCCTTAAGGGTTAAATAGCGATTCAAGGCAGTTCCAATCTCAACGTTAATCGGAGTCCTCTTTTGTGGCGCTCGAGCGCTCCTGTGAGACGCTTTGAGTTTGCTCGCGAATTTCGGGATGATGAATCTCTCCGCCCAAATTATTTGTCCAAGCCAAAAAAGCAGCGCACCCAAGCGAAAGGACAATTACTAGGGCAGTGGATTTTTTAGGGAGCACACTTTTTCGGTAGCTCAACAGGAGACTAAAAATTGCAGCAAGCGATGTGATTCCGACCAGGATGAGAGTCTTCTCTGCAGCCTCTTCATGGCGCTCGATACGATTTTCTAAAACCCCGGGCAGATGCTCGATCACTCCCTCCGCGGGCTCACCCGTGAGGTAAGTAATCAGAGTCAGAGCGCCACTGGCTACGATCATACTCATCCCAACGCGGCTCAAGGTTGCATTGTTTTTCCACCAAGCGACAAAGAGGATCGGAATTGCAAACATAATCCCTACGATCGGAAAATGATTCAAAATCAAATGAATGTGGGCTGAATTCATGAGTCCTCCGGTTGAGTAGATTTAGCCGATCTCAGGGACATTATGCCCCAAGAAATAGCGGTATTCGTGGGTTTATTGATAAGGCAGCATTAAAAATGCCAAGGTATAAGTAGGGGTGTGAGCGAAATTAAAGGCCTCTCTGAGAGTGTCGCGCTTCAGAGATTAGAGCAAGACGGTCCCAACACCCTCCCACAAGCAAAGAAGCGAAGCTTTCGCGATCTTTTGAAAGAAGTTCTTCTCGAACCCATGGTGAGCCTACTGATCGGATGTGGAGCGATCTATCTGCTCCTTGGTGATCGCCAAGAAGCGTTTATGCTCTTGGGTTTTTTAGCCCTCATTGTTTCGATCACGCTCTATCAAGAGCGCAAGACGGATAGGGCCCTTGAGGTGCTAAAAACTTTAGCAAGTCCTCGAGCGTGGGTGATCCGAGAGGGACAGAAAAAGCGAGTCTCAGGAAGTGAGATTGTCTTTGGGGATACTTTGATTCTTCAGGAGGGAGATCGTGTTCCTGCAGATGCGCGGATTGTTCGCGTCTCACACTTGATGGCGGATGAGTCGCTCTTAACGGGCGAGTCTTTGCCGGTCTCAAAGCGCGAAAACGAGATAGCTTTTGCAGGCAGCACTCTGGTGCGAGGACAGGCGATCGCTGAGGTGATCGCCACGGGACATCGAACTGAACTTGGAAAAATCGGAAAAATTCTGCAAACCGAGTCTCCCTCGGTCTCACGATTGCAGCTCGAGATGCGAGGCTTGGTCAAAAAGCTCGCATCAATCTCAGGTGTCTTGTGTGTGCTTGTGGTTTTTATTTATGGTCTGGCTCGTCAAGACTGGCTCAATGGCCTTTTGTCTGGACTCACTTTGGCGATGGCAATTCTTCCAAACGAACTACCAGCAGTTTTGATGATTTTTCTTACTCTAGGTGCTTGGCGTATTTCTAAAAGAAACGTTTTAACGCGCAAAATGACCGCTCTTGAGAGCTTGGGTGGAGCGACAGTTCTTTGCGTCGATAAGACAGGCACACTCACGAAGAATCAGATGAGTGTGCGCGTTTTGTATAGCGATCGAGAAGGCGGCACCCAGTTGGATTTGCGCGATCAGACGCAGAGCGAGCTCCCAGAAGTGTTTCATCCCCTGGTGGAGTACGGGATTCTTGCCTCAAGCCCCTCTCCCTTTGATCCGATGGAAAAAGCCGTACATGAGGTCGGGGATGTGTATCTAAAAAAGACCGAGCATCTCCACCCAGACTGGAGACTTGCGCGTGAGTATCCGGTGAGTGCTGAGATTCTTGCGATGAGTCAGGTGTGGAGCGTCGACTCTGAGCACCCCTATGTCGTTGGCGCAAAAGGAGCACCAGAGGCGATCCTCGATCTTTGTCATCTGGAGGAGAGTAAAAAATCTGAGATCTCAATAAAGATCCATCAACTCGCCGCTGAAGGTCTTAGAGTCTTAGGGGTGGCCCAGGCAAGTCACTCGACAACGAGTTTGCCTCGGGGACAGCATGATTATGACTTTAAGTTTTTAGGGCTCCTTGGACTCTCAGACCCTGTACGCGAGAGTGTGCCTCAGTCGATGAGAGAGTGTCACGACGCTCAGGTGCGAGTGATTATGATCACTGGCGATCATGCTCATACGGCTAAGAGCATCGCGCGTGAGATTGGGCTTAAAAATCCGGATGAAGTGATCACAGGCTCCGAGCTAGCGCAGATGGACGAAGCGACTTTGATGATGCGTCTTAAGACTGTGCATTGTTACGCGCGCATGGTGCCGGAGCAAAAGCTTCGACTGGTTAAAGCTTTGCAAAAAAGTGGTGAAGTCGTCGCGATGACCGGAGATGGCGTAAACGATGCTCCCGCGCTCAAGGCTGCGCAAATTGGTATCGCAATGGGTGGACGAGGCACGGATGTCGCACGTGAGTCAGCCTCTCTTGTGCTGCTTGAAGATGATTTCACATCAATCGTCGAGGCCATGCGTGTGGGGCGTGGAATTCTGGATAACCTTCGATCAGCGATGCTCTACTTGCTTGCGATTCATGTCCCCATTGCTGGAATCTCAATTCTCCCAGCCGTTTGGAATGTACCGATGGTCTTGATGCCGGTGCACATTGCATTTTTGCACCTGATCATTGAGCCTGCTTGTTCGATTGTCTTTGAGGCTGAGCCGCTGTCAAAAGACGCGATGAGAAAAAAGCCCTGCTCCCCAGACGCACCTCTTTTTTCGCGGGATCTTATTGTCCAAGGTCTCACTCAGGGATTGGTGGTGCTTGGAGTGGTTGGGGGTTTGTTTTTTTTAGCGCTCTCACGTGGGTACTCAGAGTCTCTTGCACGCACGCTAACTTTTACGGCACTGATTTTCTCGAACATCGGATTGATCTTGATCAATCGCTCAAGATCTCGATCCGTGGTTCAGGGTTTCTCGGTTTCTAATCGTGCAGTTTGGTGGGTGATCTTGGGTGCTTTAGCGCTCCTAGCAGTCGTGTTAGCGGCGCCTTTTTTGCGCGGGTTTTTCCGCTTCGAGCCGATCTCGTTTTTGGAGTTAGGGATTTGTCTTGCTGCAGGAGTGTTAAGTGTTTTTTGGTTTGAGTGGAGAAAGATCTCTCGCTTAAAAACTACTGAATAATATCAAGCTTGCCGCTACACCAGCAGCTTTCTTTTTTCACGTTGCCCCACTGTCGAGTGTTGCGTCCTTCGATGAGCTCCTTGCACTGCATGCCGGATTTGAACTCCGTGTAGCGGTAAGTGTAAGTGCCTCCTGACTCATGCCAGGGTGCATCGATGGTCTCAAGTTTCACAAAATTTCCTTTTCGTGCAAGGCGAAAGCACAGATGTTTGCTTCGCTCTGAGTGATCCACTTGGGGACCGGTGATCTGAAACTCCTCAGTAAAAGTGCTTGCGCCGTTTGCATGCGGAGACTCAAGCGAGTCCTCAGAGGCGTTCGATGGGATGCTCGAGGTGATGAAAGACAAAATCAAACCAACACTAAAGGCGTAGAGTTTTAATCGCATTTCAACTCCGAACAGAGCAAGTCACATACCTGAGCCCAGTTGCGCCAGAGACGAGAGGAGTGTCTAAGTTTTAGACAAATGCTCTAGTCATAGGGGAGAGGATGTCTTATGCGGTAAGGTAAGGTGAGTGCTTTTAAAATGAATTTCCCTGATGCTCTTCCTCCCGGCTGGCGGCAGAGGTTATCGAGCGAGAGTGAGGCCCCATATTTTCGTGAACTCACAAGATTTCTGCGCGATGAGTATGCGTCTGGCCACAAAATTTATCCGAGTGACGATTGCGTTTTTAGAGCACTACAAGAAGTAGACTTTGCCTCGGTCCGCGTAGTGCTCTTAGGTCAGGATCCCTACCACGGGGAGGGTCAGGCGATCGGGCTTAGTTTTGGTGTGCCTAACTCTCTGAGACCTAAGCCCCCAAGCCTTAAAAATATTTTAAAGGAGCTTGAGAGTGACTTAGGTTGTGCGCTCCCTTTAGAGGCCTCTGATCTCACGGGCTGGGCTCGGCAAGGGGTCTTACTTTTAAATACAGTACTCACGGTGAGGCAGGGTCAGGCTTTTTCTCACCGTGATAGGGGATGGGAGAGGTTTACCGATCGGGTGATCAATCTCCTTAATGAGCGCCAGGAGCCAGTGGTGTTTATCCTGTGGGGGTCAGCAGCACAAAAAAAGAAAGAGCACATCACAGGTGCGCACCACGCTTTGATTTGTGCCGCACATCCTTCGCCGCTTTCTGCCTATCGGGGATTTTTTGGCAGCAAACCGTTCTCCAAGGTTAATGCGATTTTGACCAATCGATTTGGCCAAGCCCCAATTCACTGGGCGCAAGTGACTAGGTAAATCCTACCGGGCTTTAACCTTTGTTTTATTTTTTTTACTCCCCGGCTTGTTTCGATGCGCAGTCGTCTTCAATATTGATTATTGAATTAACTGGATCAAGGAGGATCCTCATCATGAACCCCATGCGTCTTGCACTCGTGCTCACATGCTGTTTTGTTGGTTCACTAGCCGCCCAAGCTGCACAAAAGGGATCTCCGATGCGCGCAAACATTGTGGGTGGATCAGAGGCGGCGCCGGATGAGTTCCCCTTTATGGCCTCTCTTCAGTCGTCGTCTTACGGGCATTTTTGTGGCGGTTCCTTGATCCGACCAGGTTGGGTGCTCACCGCAGCCCACTGCGCGCGCGCAGTTTCGAGATTTGATGTCATCTTAGGGGCGCATAGTTTACGAGATCTATCCAAAGCGGATCGTCACAAGACCAAGCGAGTGATTGTGCATCCGAAGTATAATGCGTCAAACATCGATTATGATTTTGCTCTTGTTGAGCTCGTGCAAGAGAGCACTCGGAGACCCGTTGAGATCCAAACGGATGCAATCGAGATTCCTGACTCGGAGAGCGAGGCGCCGGTGGCGACGACGGCAGGCTGGGGTGCGGTGAGTGAGGGTGGGAGTGCATCGAGTGTTCTTTTGAAGGTCGATGTTCCGCTTGTAAGCGAAGCGCGCTGTTTAAAGGCTTATCCAGGAGACATCACTTCGAGCATGATTTGCGCAGGACTTGATGCTGGCGGTAAGGACTCGTGTCAGGGAGATAGTGGAGGTCCTTTGGTTACAAACGACAAAGGTCGAGTCACTCTTTCGGGTGTAGTGAGCTGGGGTGAGGGCTGTGCGCGTAAAATGAAATACGGAGTCTATTCAAAAGTGAGTGCGGTTCACGACTGGATTGAGGCCACTATACAAACTGGCCTCAACAGATAAGGAAGGACTTTACTTTAGGGATGAGTCCAGTTTGCAGACCTTAATCGCGCCTGCTCGTATCTCCCACTCCACTTCACGGCCTCCGATCCGAATCCCAAATCTCAGTCCTTCACTTTGAGGAGCGTCAAGAGGGTAAGCCTTTCGTAACGAGATCGGACGCGGATCCCACTGAAGCACTTCGCGAATATGGGTTTGAACTTCGGGCTCAAGGTTCAAGTCACTTGGAAATCGTACTTCAACCCGAGGGATCTCAGATTGGGCCCATCCAGCAGTGGCATCAGGGATTGAGTCCGCGAAAGGTAAATAGGGTTTAATGTCGAGCACAGGGGTGCCATCGAGCAGATCTCCTCCGCTAAAATAGAGCTCCGCTCCGCCCGGGGCGTTTGTATCGATGTTCAGCAGTCGTACCGCGGAGATCCCAATACGGTTAGGTCGATAAGGAGCGCGCGACGCAAACACGCCGACTCTTTGGGGAGCGTCTAAGCGCGGAGGCTCTGTGAGTGGGCGCCAGGGCTTGTTCTCGTCGCGATGAAAATGAAAAACGATCCAGAGATGACTAAACTGCTCCAGAGTTCGAAGCGCGTCGAAGTAGCGCGGATCAGGGTTGAGCTTCACCAGAGCCTGAGCGCTAGGAACCATCCCTGCTTGACGTGGAACACCAAATTTCTCCAAAAACGAGCTGCGGATGAGGCCGATCGGTGAGTACTCCATCGCAAGCAAACTATCGAAAAGAACAGCGAAATGTCAAAGCGCAGAAGATTCCATTGGCTTGCCGTGCGTGATCCGCTAGCGTCTGCTTTGCTTCATGATTCACACCTTGCTTCGCGAGCGTTTTGGGTTTGAGACGTTTCGCACTCACCAGGAAGAGATTTGCCATGCCATCGCAAAGGGAGAAGACGCTCTTGTTGTGATGCCCACAGGCGCGGGCAAGAGTCTGTGCTACCAGATTCCAGGCCTCGCCCGAGGGGGCACGACGCTTGTGATCAGCCCGCTTGTCGCTTTGATTGAAGATCAAGTAGCGCGACTTCTGGAGCGAGGGATTCGTGCCGGGCGCATTCATTCAGGTCGCGCGCGCGAGGATTCGCGCGAGACTTTTCGCGCTTATTTGCGCAAGGAGCTTGATTTTTTGTTTATCGCGCCTGAGCGTTTGGCAGTGCCGGGATTCACGGAGATGCTGGCTCGGCATCCTCCCTCACTTGTTGCGGTAGATGAGGCGCATTGCATCAGTCATTGGGGGCATGATTTTCGTCCCGACTACCGGCTGGTCGGAGAGCGTTTAAGGGGATTGTCGCAAACCCCGATGGTCGCACTCACGGCCACGGCGACGGAGCTCGTTCAGAACGATATATGCACCCAACTGGGGCTTCGCGCGCCCAGGATGTTTATTCATGGATTTAGGCGAGATAATCTCGAAATCAGGCTTCAGGAGTCACTTCCCAGAGAGCGTACACAGAGAATTGAGGAACTCCTCAGTCAGCCTGACGCTCTTCCCGCGATCGTCTACGCACCGACCAGAAAAAAAGCTGAAGAACTTACGTTATCGTTAAAAACCAAGTTTCGGGTCGCCACCTACCATGCAGGACTCACCCCGCAGGAGCGCGAGCGTGCTCAGAGTGGTTTTCTGTCCTCCGAGTTTCAGGTCATTATTGCAACCGTGGCCTTTGGAATGGGGATCGACAAGCGAGATGTGCGCACCGTTGTGCATGCCGCACTTCCCGGAAGCGTCGAAGCTTATTACCAAGAGATTGGTCGCGCTGGACGTGATGGACAGGCGTCGCGTGCGATTTTGCTCTATGGGTACTCGGATCGAAAGACGCACGAGTTTTTTCTCGAGCGTGACCACCCGAGCCCCGAGCGGGTGCATCAGCTGTATTTGAGGCTCCCCGAGCAAGGTTCAGTAGGGATGGAGTCGTTGCGCGCAGACTTTCCGGATGAGACTTTTGAAAAAGCTCTCGAAAAACTCCGTAACCATGGAGGAGCCATGGTGGATCGAGAGCAGAACGTTTCACGAGGTAACGTAGATTGGATGCGTGCATACCGGGTCCAGCGTGAGCACCGATTCTCGCAGATTGACTTCATGCAAGCGTTCACGGAGGGACGAGAGTGCAGGATGTTGCAACTTCTCAGGCACTTTGGTGATCCCGATCAGGGAGTGTGCGGAAAGTGTGACCGTTGCACTCCAGAGCGCGCAGGTCGTCCTCTGAGTGCTCGCGAGCATGCGATTGCGGTCATGATCCTTGCGTCTCTTGCTGGCCAGGATGGTCAGTCTGTGGGTCGCTTACTCGATGAGGCGCTGCGAATTGAGCGGGGCTTAACTCGAACAGAGTTTGAGCGACTACTCTCCGCTCTTGAGCGCGCAGAGTTTATAGAGATTTTTCGTGAGAGCTTTCAAAAAGATGGTCGCACTATTCACTACCGTAAAGTCTCTTTGAAATCCGCAGGCCGACGGGCAAAGGCTGCTGACCTACAGGCTACTCTATAGACGACGCAGACGCATTGATCGCAAGCATCGCGATCCCCACAATCAGTAGTAAGGCAAGAAACGCTTTTTGAAGAGCTGAAGTCGGGATCTTGGATTGAAAGGCTTTTCCTACGGCCATACCGATCAGAGCGATTGCGGTGGCGCTCAGAGTCTTGACCCATAAACCACTCGGAAAAGTGCGGAGCCCAGCCACGACCCCTACCGCGCTGTTGATGGTGATGATTCCAAGTGAGGTGGCGATCGCTTGCCGCATCGGGAACTGCAGCGAGCGTCGCAATACAGGGACGATCATAAAGCCCCCGCCAGCACCAAAAGTCCCGCTGATTGCACCCACAAACACTCCTCGAGTGACCATCTGGAAGAGTCGAGGCTCTTGGGAGCTCTCTTTGCGCGCGCGCATCATCGCGAAAGCAGCAGCAAGCACGACCACTCCAAATCCCAATCCGAGTGCACGATCGAGAGTGAGATGCATCTCGCCCCACGAAAATGATTTTGGAAGCGCAGGAACCAAAACGTTTCGAAACAAAGCTACCGTCACCAGCGAGGGCAGCGCAATCGCGAGCACGCGCTTGAGGCGCAGGTCTCCAGATTTGGCCTCAAGCAATGCTCCAGCAAGAGAGACCGATCCGATGATAAAGAGCGACATCCCCGTCGCATCACTTGCAGGGATCCCCCAAAGCAGAGTGAGGATGGGGAGCGTTAAAAGCGCTCCTCCTGCCCCGAGCAGTCCTAAAGTAAAACCCATGAGCGTGAGTGCAATGGCGCCAAGCATCGAACTCACGTTACCTCTTTTCGATGGCGCTTTGAAGTGCGACACTCGAAAACACCCATGGGGTTTGAGGCGTTTTTAGCTGCTCTGCATTATCTGAGTATTTTTGCGACTTTTTCGGTCGTTCTGGGTGAGCTCTTGCTTTATCAACCCCGTTTAAGCGCGGAGACCGCGCGCAGAATCCAGCGTTTGGATCTGCTCTACCTCGTTGCAGTGATTGTCGTGATGACGACGGGACTTTTGCGTGCGCTCTATTTTGGAAAAGGGCCTGCGTTTTATTTTTCAAATCCGATTTTCATTACGAAGCTCGTGATTTTTGGGGTGATTGGAGCATGCTCGCTGCCTCCGACAATCCACTTCTTGCGCTGGAATCGAGAGCTTAAAAGCGGGGCTGAAGACATTCGAGTCGACGCAAAGCTCTACCGCAAGATCCGGCGCTGGATTTTAGTTGAGCAAGCTCTCCTCGCATTCATGCCGATCCTGGCTGTGCTCATGGCGCGAGGAGTGGGATTGTGAAAATCTCGCGTCTGATCGAATCGCTTGAGCAGCGTGCGCCAAGCGCGTTCGCTGAGTCTTGGGACAATGTAGGTCTACTGGTCGGCGATCCCAGTTGGAGCGCTCAATCTGCGGTGGTTTCCATTGACTTAACCGAGCGCGCTTTGCTGCTAGCTGAGCGCATTGGGGCGCGACTCATCGTCAATCACCATCCCTGTATTTTTGGTCGAGGGCTTTCAAAAGTCACCCCTTCCTCCTCGAAGGGGACGAGTGATCTTGTGTACCGTGCGCTTGAAAAAAGGATTGCAGTTTACGCAAGTCACACGAACTTCGATCGTTGCGCTCTGGAAGTCCCGCACCTCATCTCGAGATCGATGGGGCTTAAGCTTCAAGGTCGCTTAAATGAAAGTGTGCGCCACGGTGAGCCCAGTGCGTTGCGGAAAATGGTGGTTTTCGTCCCACGCACTCATGCCGAGCAGGTGCGTGAGGCTTTGGCAGAGGCTGGAGCGGGAGAGATCGGAAACTACGACTCCTGTGCCTTTTTAAGCTCTGGGGAGGGGACCTTTCGTGGCAACGATCGGACTCGCCCCTTTTTAGGAGAGCCCGGTATACTCGAGCGCGCGCAGGAGGTGAGATTGGAGACGATTTACCCCTTTGCGCGGGAGCGAGCACTGCTTTTGGCGCTCCGAAAAGCTCACCCTTACGAGGAGATCGCCTATGATCTCTATCCCGTGCTCCAATCCCCGACTCCAAGAGGACTGATTTCGGGTCTAGGTTATGGATTTTGGGGCGATTTTGAGCGGCCTATTTCCTTTGCAGAATTTTGTCACCGTGTTACCCAAACTTTCCAAGTTCAAAGTTTTTGGTCCACTGAACCTGCGCCGCGCAAAATCCAGCGTATGGCATTTGCGGCAGGCAAGGGGACATCGCTACTTGAGGCTGCGAAGTCTGTAGGCTGCGATGTTTTTGTTACAGGAGAGGTGGGTTACCACGGTGCACTAGCGTCGAAACGCTCGGGCACAGCGGTGTTTGAGCTGGGGCATCGCGAGAGCGAGCGTTTTTTTCCGAGAGTCATGCGGGGTTGGTTAAGGACTGCAGGCCTCTCGAAAGTGAGCGTGCTCAGCTTTGCAGAGCAAAAGATTTTGACCATCCAAGGAGGCAAGTCGAAGTGAGCAACGCGCCAATGAACTTAAAAGAGCAACTTCTCGCACTCGTTCAAGTTCAGGAGCTTGATCTCAAGATCGACCAACTCAAGAGTCAAAAGAAAGCGCTTCCTCTTGAGCTTAAGTCTCTTGACGATTCGGCACGCAAGCTAACTCAAGCGGCCGAAATCAAAAAAGCAGTCATGAGTGAGATGGAAAAAGCCCATCGGCAGTCCTCAGCCGCTCAGGAGCTCAACCAGGACCGCATTCAGCGTGCCGAAAGTAAAATCGCAGCTTCTGTGACTAGTCCTCGAGATCTCCAAGCAGCGCAGCGAGAGATGGATCAGCTCAAAAAAGTGAGCGAAACTCTCAACACTCAGAAAGCGAAAACCCAGCTCGATCTTGAGAGCGCTAAAAAAGCGTACGACAGCACAGAAGGTGAGATCCAAAAGATCAAAGATCAGCGCGCCGCTCAAGAGGCTGAGATCGCCGCGCGTGAAAAGCAGATCGATGCAAGTCTTTCTGAGCTGATGAGTCATCGCAAAGGTGCGATCGGTGGGATCGGTGCTCCGCTGTTAACTTGGTACGATCGAGTGCGTGGCGCTCGCGCAGGAATCGGGATCGCCCCGGCCGTCGCCGGCTCTTGTAGGGGATGTAACCGCATGGTCCCGCCTCAGATGTACAATGAGCTCCAAAAGTTCAAAGAGCAGATCTCTTGCCCAACGTGTCACCGGATCCTCTACGTGCCGAGTGCACCGACTTCTTGAGTCGGTGGCTTTGCGTCAAAAAAGCCTTGGGCCGCTCTAGCTCTTGTGCTAGTGAATCTTGCGAGGCGTCAGGACAGGTAATCGCTGGCTTGTGCGGAAACGCGTGGGCGGGAGGAAAGTCCGGGCTCTTCGAACCCCAGGTACTGGTTAACGGCCAGGCGTAGGGCTGGTGACGGCTTTACGACGGAAAGTGCAACAGAAAACAAACCGCCTCGCGCAAGCGAGGTAAGGGCGAAACGGTGGGGTAAGAGCCCACCGCCCGTTTGGTGACAAACGGGGCATCGGCAAACCCTACTTGGAGCAAGGTCAAATAGGGGAGAAGTCTCGCGGGCAACCGCGGGTGCGGTCCGGGTTCGAACCGCCAAACTCTCGGGTAAGACCGCTGACGAATCTTGCGGGTAACCGCGGATCTAGAGGAATGATTACCTCCACCGCCGTTTGTGATGCATGCAAACGGCAGTGAAGACAGAACCCGGCTTATCGTTCTGGCGCCTCGATTTTTTTCCCCAATCAATTTAACCTCGAACTCAATGTCAAAAAAGGATTTAAGCCTAAGCCTCTGCGTCCTCCTTTTGGGGGGCTGCGCCCTCGCGCTCCGGGGCGATGTCGTTGAGTACGAACGCGATGGAATCCCTCAGGGAAGTTATCGGATCTTTGTGACCTCTGATCAGTTTAGTGGAGATCTTGGTGGGCGCTCAGGCGCAGATCAAAAATGTGCCGCATCCGCATCCGCAGCTGGACTGAAGCTCGAGTACCTTGCAGTGCTTGGGATTGATGGCGCAGGATCGGAGAGCCGATTTTCGAGCGCCGCCGCAATCTACATCATGAACGACTCTGCGACGCGAGTTTTGGTGACTTCCGATAAAGCCAACTTTTTTAAGGACTCCCCAGGACTGAGCTCGGCCCCAAAGTACGATGAGTTTGGCAGAAGCAGCGTACAAACGACTTGGACGGGTGGATACGGCACTTCACCAGCGGGTAAGTGCTTGGACTGGGCGAGTAGTAGTGCAGCTCAGCAAGGGCAGCATGGGAGTTCAGGCGCTAAAAACGCTCCGGCAACTTGGATCTTGGTGGGGCAGGTGACATGTGACGAGCTTCATCCCATTTACTGTATGGCGTACTCTCCGGTACTGGACTAACGCTCTGCCTCTGAAATTAAGTTTGAACCGCCACGGAGCGATGATATAGGCCTCGGTTAATGAAAACATGGGGCGTTTCGGACTCTCTTAAGCTCTACAACATCGAAAACTGGGGCGAAAATTTCTTCAACATCAACCCCGCTGGAAACATCACGGTGCATCCCCGTCAGGGCCAGGGCATCGGGATCGATCTCATGCGTGTGGTGGATGAGATTAAAAAGCAGAACTTGCAGTTTCCAGTACTGATTCGCTTTCAAGATATTATCCGAAATCGTGTGGTCACGATCAATGAGACTTTCCGGCGCGTGATGAAAGAGGCGGGCTACAAAGGCCGTTTTCAAGGCGTTTACCCCATCAAGGTGAACCAACTTCGCGAAGTTGTCGAAGAGGTTCTGGATGCAGGCGCACCCTATGACTACGGTCTTGAGGCGGGCTCTAAGGCTGAGCTTTGTATCGCTGTCGGCATGGACACCAACCCTAGGTCCCTGCTCCTTGTGAACGGGTATAAGGACGTTGATTTTATCCGCACTGCGCTCATGGCCCAGAAGCTTGGTAAGCGAGTGATCATCATTCTTGAAAAAATGTCTGATCTCTACCAAGTGCTTCAGACTTCTAAAGAGCTCGGAGTCGTCCCACAAGTTGGCGTACGAGCAAAGCTCTACACCAAAGGTTCCGGCAAGTGGGAGACGTCAGGCGGTGAGTCGGCAAAGTTTGGGCTTACGACACCCGAGATCTTGCATGTTGTTGAGATTCTAAAGCGCGAGGGGCTCCAGGACTCGCTCAAGCTTTTGCACTTTCACATCGGCTCTCAAATCACAAACATCAAGACGATCCGATCGGCCGTGAAAGAGGCGTGCCGCATCTACGCTAAGCTCTACAAGATGGGCATGAGGCTCGAGTTTCTCGACGTAGGCGGCGGTCTTGGGGTCGACTATGATGGTTCAAGAACTGACTTTGGGTCCTCGATCAACTACACGCTCGATGAGTACTGCTCGGATGTCATCTACACGGCCCAAGAAGTCTGTCAGGCTGAAGAGGTTCCCGAGCCAAATATTGTGACCGAAAGTGGGCGTGCGATCGCGGCTCACCATTCTGTTTTGGTGGTCAACGTGTTTGGTCAGATTGAACCTGGCTCCACTCCGGTAGGTCTACATGTGACTGAGGACGAAGCCGATATTGTCGGTGCGATGCGAGATCTTTTGAAAGATCTCACACACAAAAACTTGCTTGAGCACTTTCACGACGCCATTCAAACCAAAGAAGAGGCGTTCTCGATGTTCAACCTCGGTATTCTCTCGCTTGAGGATCGCGCCAAAGTCGAAAACCTCTTCTGGCAGATTTCGAAACAAATCCATAAGCTCTCGAAGGACCTGAAGTACGTCCCCGAAGAGCTCGCAGCGTTGAACAAGGCGCTTTCTGATCAGTATCTATGTAATTTTTCGATTTTCCAATCCATGCCGGATCACTGGGCTGTGCAGCAGCTTTTCCCAATCATGCCGATCCACCGCTTGGCTGAAGAGCCATCGCGCGACTCAATTCTGGTCGACATCACATGTGACTCGGACGGTAAGGTCTGCAAGTTCATCGATCTGCGCGACATCTCGGACACGCTCAAAGTGCACACGTTAAAAGAGCGCGAGCCTTATTACATGGGCTTTTTCTTGATGGGTGCGTATCAGGACATCATGGGGGATCTGCATAACCTCTTTGGTCGCGTGAACGAAGTGCACGTATTTCTCGATGAGACGGAGCCCGGCGGCTATTACATCGAAGAAGTCATCCGCGGGAACGACATCGCAAGTGTCCTCTCTTGGATCCAGTACTCCGCTGATACGCTCAAAAAGCGCGTGAAAACTTTCATCGACGAGAAGGTGCGCGAAGGGTTGATCAAGCCACGCGAGGGTGTCGACTTTCAGAACTATTATGAGTCGGTGCTTCATGGGTACACCTACATCGATCTTGGAACAGAACGCCCCGGACTGCAGCTTGTGACGCAAAATGGCGATAGCCGTGGTGTAGATCCGAGCGGCCCTGGCGCACACCCGGTCTAGAAGTCGGCAGCAGTAGGAAGCGGAGGCGAAGCTCTGCGTTTCATGCGATAGTTGAGATCATGAGGATCCAAAATCAAGGCTTCGATCATGTTGAGTTTGTTGTAAACGATCTTGCGCGCCATGAAGATATCTATAGGCGTATGGGCTTTGAGCGCGTAGGTGCGCGCGAGCTGCGTGCTCGTGGACTAAAGAGCACGCTCTGGGCGCAGGGGTTTGTGCGCATTCTTTTGACTGAAGTAGATCTTGCTAAAGCTCCTGACACTGACCCGCGCGCGCGTTTTTTGCGCGAGCATGGTGAGGGGATCTGCACTCTTGCGGTTGACGTCGATAGTGCTGAGAGTGCGTACAAGCTCACGACCTCCAAGGGGGCGCGCTCCGCAATGGAGCCAAAAGTTTGGGAGTCCACTGAAGGATCTGTTACGCGCGCCGAGGTTTTTACGCCTGCCGATGTGCGCTACGCGTTCATCGAGCGCAAGAGCAAGACCGCGACGGGGACTGCCCTCTTTGACGAGGAGCTTGTTGCGGATCGCCTGATGAGTCCGTCGCCATTTAACCTTCGGGTAGTCGATCACCTCACCAACAATGTCGACATGGGCGAGATGCCCCGCTGGGTCGACTACTACAAAAAAGTTTGGGACTTTAAGGTCGTGCGCCACTTCGACATCTCGACGGGCCGTACGGGGCTGACCTCCGACGTTGTACAGTCGGATAACCGCAAAATCTGTGTGCCGATTAACCAAGCGACCGAGCCGGAGAGCCAGGTGCAGGAGTTCGTGGAGCGCTTTCATGGTGCAGGTGTGCAGCACTTAGCGTTGCTCACAACCGACATCGTGACGACACTGAAAGAACTGCGTAAGAACGGCTTTAAGTTCCTCGCGGTCCCGCACACCTACTACGAAGAAGTACCCCGCCGCGTGACGAAGTTCGACGAGGACCTGCGTGAGCTTGAGGACCTTGGTATTTTGCTTGATGGCGAAGGCGGTGGATACTTGCTCCAGATCTTTTCAGAGGAGATGGTGGGGCCGTTTTTTTACGAGTTCATCCAGCGCAAAGGCAACGAGGGGTTTGGCGAGGGGAACTTTAAGGCCCTTTTTCAGGCGATTGAGCGCGATCAGATCAAGCGCGGGGTTCTGAAGTAGGCGCTTCACCCTAGCTAGAAGTAGCTAGGTTTCTACTTCTTTTTAAACAGAGCTTCCGCCGCGGCCCGTGCCGCGGCCGCAGGATCTCCCACCGCTTTCGGAGATCCTGGCTTAAAATAATCGCAAAAATTAGAGCGCTCTTTCTCGACCACGCGGTCCGCTTGGTTCTCACGGCATTCGTTGTGCTGAGTTTTATCGTGGTGGATGCAATTGCGGCACACTCGCGTGTCGCTTCGGCACCCCGGGCAGATGTCGCTGCGTCCGTACTCAAGCGCGTTCAATGCACTACCGCACTTCCAACAGCACGTCACAGAGGGAGGATCCCGATCGGGCCTTTACGCTCCTCGCGGATCGCCTCGATCATCACACGCGCGGCCGAGAGCACCGTCGTGTAGGGCACCTTGCGGTCGAGTGCAGCTCTGCGGATCGAGAAGCTGTCTTTGATGGCGTTTTCGTTCGAAGTCGTGTTGATCACAAGCGCAAAGTCGCCCTTTTGGATCGCTTCTACACAGTGGGGAGAGCCCTGCCGGACTTTGTTGATGGGATGGGCTTCAAGCGCGTAGGAGTTCAAGAACTCGGCCGTTCCCCCCGTCGCCCAGAGTTCGAAGCCCAGGTCTTTCAAGGAGCGCGCGAGTGTCAGGGCCTCGGCCTTGTCCTCGTTGCGGATGGAGAGGAATGCGCGTCCCTTTTGCGGGAGGGCCAATCCTGCTGCGCGCAGCGCTTTGGCGTATGCACCCGCAAACGTGTGATCGCGACCCATGACTTCGCCCGTGGATTTCATCTCAGGTCCCAGGAGCACGTCGGTGCCTGGAAACTTGTTGAACGGGAACACAGGCGCCTTCACGTTGAAGGTCTTTAGGCCCTCGTCGAAGTCCTTAAAGTGTCCCAACTCTTTCAGCGATTTTCCGAGCATGACCTGGATCGCGATCTTAGGAAGCGAGCGCCCGATCGCCTTGCTCACGAACGGAGTCGTGCGCGACGCGCGGGGGTTCACTTCAAGAAGGAAGATGCGATCGCCTTGGATTGCGTACTGCACGTTCATGAGGCCGACGACCTTGAGGCGTTTAGCGAGCTCGCGCGTATAAGTGCGGATGCGCGCCTCAATCGCCGGAGGTAAAGACACGCTCGGAAGACTACAAGCGCTATCGCCGGAGTGGATCCCCGCCTCCTCGATGTGCTCCATCACCCCGCCGATCAACGTGTCGGTTCCGTCCGAAAGTGCATCGACATCGACTTCGGTTGCTCGATCTAGGAATCGGTCAATCAGCACCGGGTGCTGCTCAGAGACGTCAAGCGCTTCACCGATGTATTCTTGAAGCGCTTTTTCGCTGTGGACGATCCTCATCCCGCGGCCGCCGAGGACATAGGAGGGGCGGACGAGGAGCGGGTAGCCGAGTTCGCGGGCGCGAGCGACCGCTTCTTCGCGGGTATGAGCAATCGTCGCGGGAGGCTGCTCAAGCCCAAGACCCCGGAGCTCACGAACGACTTCATCACAGCGCTTGCGGTCTTCCGCGAGGTCAATGCTATCGGTCGAGGTGCCTAAGATCTTTAAGCCCCCGCGCTCGAGCGCCTTTGCAATTTTTAGTGGTGTCTGACCGCCAAACTGTACGATCACACCCAAGGGTTTTTCTACGCGTGCGATGTTCAGCACATGTTCGGGCGTGAGGGGCTCGAAATAAAGCTTGTCCGAGATATCGTAGTCTGTGCTTACGGTCTCGGGGTTCGAGTTGACCATGATGGTCTCTACCCCCATCGCACGCAGAGAAAGTGCTGCGTGAACACAGCAGTAATCAAACTCGATCCCCTGTCCGATGCGGTTTGGACCGCCTCCTAGGACCATGACTTTGGGTTTCTGGCTCACGCGGCTCTCGTCGCGCCCGCGGTAGCTCGAGTAGTGGTAGGGAGTCTTGGCGTCGAACTCGGCGGCACACGTGTCGACCGATTGAAACGCGCCAAAGACGCCTAAGGATTCGCGATCTCGGCGGATTTGCTCTTCAGGGAGTCCTAGGACTTGCGAGAGCGCGTAATCCGTCCATCCGCGCGCTTTCACGCGCCTGAGATCTTCAGGCGGAAGCGGCCACTTCGAGGTGAGTAGCGCCTTCTCTTCATCGATCAGCAGCTCTAGACGCTCCAAAAACCAGCGGTCAATGAACGTACGGCGATGGAGTTCGTCGACTGAGATCCCTAGTCTTAGCGCATCGCCCACTGCGCGTAGACGCTTGGGATTGGGCGTATCAATCAAGGCCCACTGCGGCTCATCCGAGAGAGGCGCAAACCACGGCGCTTTGATCTCCATCCCGGCCAATGCTTTGCCGAGTGACTCCTCAAACGTGCGCCCGATCGCCATGACTTCACCCACCGACTTCATTTGAGTCGTCAGAGTCGGCTCCGACGGCGCGAACTTTTCGAAATCAAAGCGCGGAATCTTGGTGACCACATAGTCGATTGTGGGTTCAAAACTACAGGGCGTACTGCCGGTGATGTCGTTTTGGATCTCATCCAGAGTGTAGCCAACCGCGAGTTTGGCGGCGACACGCGCGATCGGGAACCCTGTGGCCTTTGAGGCCAAAGCGCTTGAGCGCGAGACACGCGGGTTCATTTCGATCACGATGATGCGTCCCGTGCCTGGGTGGACTGCGAACTGAATGTTGGATCCGCCGGTCTCAA
>JBILEK010000053.1:0-18632 GCA_044352155.1 Bdellovibrionia bacterium | reverse complement strand
TTGATCGCGCAGATTCTGGTACTCGCGATCCGTGAGCGTCTGCGCAGGCGCCACCGTGATGCTATCGCCTGTGTGCACTCCCATGGGATCAAAGTTTTCAATCGAGCAGACAATGATGACGTTATCTTTGCTATCGCGGACAACTTCGAGCTCGAACTCTTTCCAGCCGATCAAGCTCTCTTCGACGAGGACTTCTTTTTCAGGAGATAGAAAAAGGGCTTGCTCTACTTTGACGAGAAACTCCTCTCGCGTACGCGCGATCCCGCCGCCTTCGCCACCCAGGGTGAAGGAGGGTCTGAGCACGATTGGGAGTCCCAGCTTCTCTATCGCCTTCTGGGCATCCTCAGCTGAGCGCACGATAAATGAGCGCGCCGACTCAACCCCGATTGAGTTCATGCAGACTTTAAACTCATCACGGTTCTCGGCTTTTTGAATCACATCTGGTTTTGCACCCAGGATCTCGACGCCGTATTTTTGGAGCACACCGGAGCGATGAAGCGCCATCGTGAGGTTGAGTGCTGTTTGGCCCCCCATCGTCGGGAGAAGTGCGTCGGGTTTTTCAGCGGCGATCACGCGTTCGATATACTCGAGCGTTAGGGGCTCAACATACACGCGATCTGAGAGCTCAGGATCGGTCATGATTGTTGCGGGGTTGGAGTTGATCAGGACAACTTCGAATCCCTCTTCTTTCAAAGCTTTGAGAGCTTGGGTACCCGAGTAGTCAAACTCACATGCCTGTCCGATGACGATCGGACCACTTCCGATTAGAAGAATTTTCCGAAGATCTTGACGCTTGGGCATCTAGAAGTGCACCTCGGCTTGTAAGTAGATTTTTTTCTCGGGTTTTTGGCTGTTATAGATACTCACGCCTTGATCGAGTTTGCGCTCGTTGCCTTGAAGCGTACTCACTCCGTAGGCGAGACTACTGAGCGCCAGTAGTCCTCCTCCCCAAATTGACACGGATCGAACGGTATTGCGTGCGTCCCCCTCGATGTATCGAGCTGCAAAACTACCGATGAACAAAATCGCCACACCCGCCGTGCCGAGGTAGGCAGCGTTCTGGACTTGAGAGCGAGTGTTTTGATACGCTTTTAGTCGGTCTAAGGCTTCGGGCACTTGCTCAAGATACGGACGCAGGCCCTCAGCATCTTTTTCTGAAGGCGAATCTAAAGCGTAAGTCTTGCCGTCCACTTGAAAAGTGCGGCTGCACCCAATGTGTGGAACATCTTTAGGGACAAAAAGTTGTTGAGGAGCGCTTGAGGCGTAAGATTTTGGATGCGAAAAACACAACGTGAGGAGAATCACCGCGGAAAGCGTCGGTCCTGGGGCCGAGCGAAGCATCTTTCTAGTCATAGCGAGCCCGACTCTGATTTGACAAGTAAAACGGCGACGGGACTGGCTCAGTTTCTTGAAGATCTTTTCCGAAGGTATCATCGACCTGAGTTTTTAAGTTCGGATCCTCTGGAGTTTGTGCATCGCTATGAGAGCGCGAGAGAGCAAGAGGCGGTCGGTCTCATTTGCGCGCTCCTCGCTTACGGAAATGTGAAATCGATTCGCTCTTCTGCGGGAGCGGTTTTAACGCATTTGGGTGGCCCAGGAGAGCTTGAGCGATCGGTGCGCGAGGGGAAATCCCTTCATCCAAACTGGAAGCATCGATTCAACACTGCTCAGGATCTCGACTTGCTCTTGGGGTTGCTCGCTGACACGTGGCGGCAGTGGGGCTCGCTAGGAGCTCGGTTTTGCGCAACGCATTCGCCTGGCAGCGGGATTGAATCTGCGTTGAACTCCTTGATTGCGGAGTGGAAACAGCGCGCCCGGGAGAGGGGAGGGGCGGGAGAGGGCTTTTTCCACCTCTTAAGCGCGCCAGAGGATGGGAGCTGCTGCAAGCGGTGGTGCATGTATTTGCGTTGGATGGTGCGCAAGGACATGCTTGATCCGGGAGTTTGGGCGGGACTGGGAGTTCTGCCGGGGGACCTACGTATTCCTCTGGATACTCACACTCACCGCATCAGTCAGTACTTAGGGTTGTGCTCACGCAAGAGCCCTCAATGGAGCGCGGTCTTAGAAGTCACAGAGAGGTTAGCGCAGTTTGATCCCTTAGATCCTGTGAAATATGATTTTGCTCTTTCGCGACTGGGAATTCTCTCGCTCTGCCAGCGTAAATACCGAGCAGAGATCTGTGAGAAGTGTGCTCTTCGCCCTGCTTGTTCCTTCGCGAATCATGAGGAATCAAGGTAAGATCTGTTGAATAGATGATTTCGAACCCGATTTTTAGACTTCAATTGGGGCTTGCAGCTTACGCAGTGCTTTCGTTGATCTCGATGGCGACGATGTCCATTGGTGCAGCGATCTTTGTGGCGCTCTGGCTCAGTGTCAGGCCATGGCGAGACTACGCATTCGACTCGCGCTTACGTCCTTACGTGTGGCTTTCGGTCGCATTTTGGGGAGTAGCGATCGTGGGACTGATCTACGCGCGTGTAAACCCGCTGAGCTACGGAGGTGAGTCCTTTGAGCTGAGCTGGCCCAATGATGTAGCGAAGGCGTGGTATTTTTGCATGCCGTTTTGCTTGGCAGATGGTTTCCGTCGACTCGACCTGCAGCAAAGAGAAAGTGTGCTTCGAGCGTGGTTTTTTGCATTTCTAGTTCTTTCGGTGATTGGGATTCAGCAGTATTGGACGGCCTGGCCAAGGGAGCAGCGGATTCCCACGCATCTTGAGCACTTTCATGCGACGATGTTTCTGGGGCACCATCTCTCGACGGCGAGTATTTGGATTTTTCCTGTGTTTGCAGCTCTGGGTTGGACTTTGCAAAACCCTAAAGAAAGTCGCTGGATCTCGCTTGCAGCTGCGCTAGGGATCGCGACGCTCATTTTGAGCTTTGCGCGCTCCGTTTGGCTCGCCTTACCGGTGGGTTTGTTTTTGATGATGGTGCTCCAGCTTCGCGGTCGTTTGAGGCTGGGAGTGCTTGTGGGGGCAACGGTGCTTGCCGTAGCGATTTCGCAGCATCCGGCAGTGCAAAAGCGCATCACAAACAACATGGGTACCCAAGAGCGGATCGCTCTTTGGGAGGCGAACTTTGAATTTCTGAAGCAGCGGCCGGCCCTTGGTGTGGGACTTTTTAAAAATGCGCCGCTCTCGGGAGCGTATTTAAAACAAAAACAGCAGCGAGATCATGTGTTCTCAGGGCATGCGCACAACAATTTGATCCACATGCTCGGGGGAGTGGGCATTTTAGGCACGCTTCTTTGGCTTGGGATTTGTGTTTGGATTGGCTCGGTGTTTTGGGGTGCTCGCGCGGACGCACGGTTTGGCGTGATTGCACTCGGTTTTTTTTGTGCTTGGATCGTGTTTCATCTCAATGGTCTGACCCAGGTCAACTTTTGGGAGGGCAAAGTGATGCATCAGTATATTTTTGCGCTCGGGATGGCGCTTGGGATCACCTACCGTCATGGCAACTCGACCTCTCGTACTCATTGATGCACGGATGATTGAAGGAGTGTCGCACGGAATCGCGCGCTACGTGCGAGGTCTTGCGAGCGGACTTGTTCCAGAGCGCTATGAAGTTTGCTTTCTTTTGCGTGAGGGAGTGCCTCTCCCCCCAGAAATGCAGTCAAAAAAAGTGCTTCGTGCCTCATCCAAGTTTTTACATCCACAAGAGTGGATCGAGATCCCGCGCATCTTGCGCAGTTGTGGTGCGTCGGTATTTCACTCTCCAAGTTTTGCAAGTTTCCCGCGCTTGCCTTGTCCTTGGGTGGTGACGGTTCATGATTTAAATCATTTAAGATTTGGGAGTGTTTTTCAGAAGCTCTATTACCGATATCTTTTGAAGTCTTTTTGTAAAAACGCGGCTGAGGTCGTAACTGTGAGTGAGACGGTGCGGCGCGAACTTTCAGCGTGGTTGAGCGTAGATGAGCGTCAAATTGAGGTTGCTCTTAACGGGATTGATGCGCCGATCTGGATCTCTGAATCTCGTGTCTTAAGCATCCTTGCGCAACGGGGTTTAGAGAGAGGACGATTTTTTCTCTCCGTCTCAAGCTCCAAACCGCACAAAAATCTCCCACTCTTACTCCGTGCGTATGCTCGGTCGGGCGTTGAGGACTGGCCTTTGGTGTTGACGACGCGCTTGGAAGGTAGCGTGCCTTCGCGCGTTGTGACGCTCGGAGGAGTGAGCGATGAAGAGGCAAGCGCTCTGATGTCGAGTTGCGGGGGTTTTTTGTTTCCGTCGCTTTATGAGGGATTTGGACGACCTTCACTTGAGGCAGCCGTGAGCGGTGCGCGGCTAGCGGTCTCAGACATTCCAGTGCATCGGGAAGCATTACGACAATCTCCGGGCGCGCCCACCCTTTGGGTGGGTGCGGAGGATGAGGCTGGATGGAGCCAGGCTTTTCGCTCTTTGAGGAGCGGGGAGGTGGCGGAGTTCTCTCCTGAGCAGAAAGATTCAATCCTCGCAGCCTACGCACCTGAGGAGCTGGCAAAAGTCATGGACCGGATTTATCGGCGCGTGTTAGGACTCTAAGGATGATCCGGCACGTCATTGTTACGGGGGGAGCGGGGTTTGTAGGCTCGCATCTATGCGAGGCGCTACTTGATCGTGGTTACGCAGTGACTGCAATCGACAACTACCTCACAAGCTCTCCGGGAAATCTTCGCGCAGCACTTAAGCGTCCTTTTTTTTGGTTTGTAGAAGCGGATGTTTCGCGTCCTTGGGATGAGAGCGCACTTGAGGGGATCAAACTTCATGGCTTGCACGGCGTTTTTCATTTTGCCTGCCCAGCAAGCCCGATCGATTTTGATCGAATTCCGTTTGAGATTTTAGAAGTCGACTCACTCGGCACGATGCACTCAGTGGACTTAGCGCTTAAGCACGATGCGCGCTATTTACTTGCGTCGACCTCAGAGATTTACGGAGATCCTCTTGTACACCCGCAGCGCGAGAACTACTGGGGCAACGTCAACACGCTTGGGCCTCGTGCCTGTTATGATGAGACAAAGCGCTTTGCCGAGGCTTATGTTAGCACTGCGATGCGCGGTCAAGGTCGGTACCGAAAGCAAGCGCACTTTAAGCCTCTGAATGCTGCGATCGTTCGTATTTTTAACACTTACGGCCCGCGCATGAGGCCTGATGATGGTCGTGTTGTTCCTGAGTTATGCATGCAAGCACTTGCGGGTGAGCCGATGACTCTCCATGGGGACGGCACGCAGACGCGGAGTTTTTGCTTTGTGAGCGATCTTGTGGAGGGCGTTGTGCGCCTTTTTGAAAGCGAGCTTCGTGAGGCCGTCAACATCGGCAATCCCACAGAGCGCACGATCTTGGAGTTTGCAGAAGTCTTGCGCACGCTCACGGGTGCGCGCTCCTTATTGCAGTATCTCCCCGCTCGCGAGGATGACCCGAAGCAGCGCTGTCCTGACATTCAGAAAGCGCGGGAGAAACTCGGCTGGCAACCCAAAGTCACACTCGAACACGGGCTTTCAAAAACACTCGAATACTTTAAGAGCGTACATGAAAGTCGCCTGCGTTCATGACTGGCTCACGGGGATGCGCGGCGGGGAGAAAGTCCTCGAAGCGATCCTAGAGCTTTTTCCAAAAGCAGAGTTGTTTACGCTCTTGCATGTCCCAGGCTCGGTCTCGCCAGAGATTGAAAAGCATCGCATCCACACTTCGCCTCTTCAGAAAGTGCCAGGCGCAGCGCGAAGGTACCGGCATTTTCTCCCACTCATGCCCGCATGGATTGAGAGGTTTGATTTGAGTTCGTTTGATCTTGTGCTTTCCTCGTCGCATTGTGTAGCCAAAGGAGCGCGCAAATCCCCACGAGCCCTTCACGTAAGCTACGTGCATGCGCCGATGCGCTATATGTGGGATCGGTTTGATGACTACTTTGGACCAGGACGCGCTTCTTTACCTGTTCGTGCTGCAGCACGAACGCTCAGGCCTTGGATGAGGCGCTGGGATCGCTCAGTAAGTACGCCGCAGAGAGTGGATCGCTTGATTGCGAATAGTCGATTCATTGCGGATGAAATTTTGAAAAACTACGATCGCACCGCAGATGTTCTCTACCCGTTTGCGGAGCTTGAGCGCTTTAAGCGCGCACGAGAGCCTCAAAGCTATTACTTGGTGTTCGGTGCGCTCGCTCCGTATAAGCGCGTGGATCTTGCGATTGAGGTTTTTCAGGAGTTAGGACTGCCTCTTAAGATTTTGGGCGGAGGACAAGAGCAGTCGCGTCTCCGAGCCATGGTCCGCTCAAGCGCGATTGAGTTTGTGGCGCACCCCAGTGATGCCCAGGTTGAGGAGGCGCTTGCTCGATGCAAGGCTCTCGTTTTTCCGGGCAAAGAGGACTTTGGGATCACCCCTGTGGAGGCTTTGGCCTCAGGCGCCCCTGTGATTGCGTTTGCCGAAGGTGGAGCTCTCGATACGGTGACAAACGAGGTGGGTGTTTTGTTCCATCCCCAAACTAAAGATGCGCTCCGAGCCGCAGTGCTCCGCATCGAGCGTGGTGAGGTGCCCCCGGAAGAAGCGTGCCGCAAAAGCGCTCAGCGATTTTCGCGTCAAGCGTTTCAGCAGGGTTATCGCGAGATCGTAGAAGACGCATTCAAAAAAGCAGGAAAAGCGCTTACACTCTAGTTCATGCGCCAATCCATGTTTGCTCTGCTTTGTCTTGGGGTGACAAGTTTTGTTTCGCTCGCTGCATCTGCAGCGCCAGTGCAGACAAAGCATGTGACGGCCGAGCTCGTATCGGAGTCCCACGCACTCCCGCTTGAGGGAGCGGCTTGGATTGCGCTTCGGTTAAAAATGATTCCCCGTTGGCATACCTACTGGCGCAACCCGGGAGACTCAGGACTTCCGACGACGATTGAGTGGAGAGATACCGGCGGCCTTGAGATTTCTCAGTTTCAGTGGCCGATTCCGAAACGTCTCCCACTTGGTCCACTCATGAACTACGGGTATGAGGGAGAGGTGTTTCTTCTCTTAGAGGTTAAGTCTCGCAAACCTCTGGAGGAAGGAAAAAAAATCCGACTCGAAGCTCTCGCAAAATGGCTCGTATGCGAAAAAGTCTGTATCCCCGAACGCGCGACTTTGAGCCTTGAGCTCGAGGCGAGCGCTGCGCGCTCCAAGAGGCCGACACTGTGGAAAGCGCGCTTTGACTCCACTCGAAAGCAGATCCCCACACTGAGCTCTCGGTGGGGGACGAGTGCTAAAATCGAGTCGGGAAAATTGCTGCTTGATTTTAAGCTGAAAGAAAATGAGAAGTCCGCATCTCTAAACTCAGCTCCTCTCCGGAGGGCTGAGTTTTTTCCAGACGCTGAGACTCCACTTTCTCATCCAGCTAGACAAACGTTTGAGCGACAAGCGGGGGGATATCGTTTAACGCTCGAGCTTGATCCGAATGCTCCCGCCTTTAGTCAAGTGAGCGGTGTTTTAGTCGCAAGTCCTCATTTTGGTTCTTCTCAAGAGCGAGCTATTGAAATCAGTACAAATGTAGTTGGTGTGAGTGCACCACTCACCACGCGTACGTCACGAGCGGAGCCCCTGAGTACGGTGACCGAAGTTGCGAAGATGGTGATTTTTGCTTTTTTAGGAGGGCTGATTCTCAATCTGATGCCTTGCGTGTTTCCGATCCTCTCGATCAAGGCGTTAGGGGTTCTCCAGGCAAAGTCTCACTCGCGCGCCTCGTCTTTCACGCAGTTTTCACTCCCGTTTCTCTCTGGAGTGCTTGCAACTTTTCTGGGGCTCGCTACTTTACTGAACGCGTTTCGCTCCGCGGGTGCTCAGCTGGGCTGGGGATTTCAGTTGCAGTCGCCAGGGTTTGTCGCAGCACTGATCATGCTTTTTTTTGTGATCGCACTGAATCTTCTCGGAGTTTTTGAAGTGACCATGCCTGGGTCCGGTCCGCGCTTACGGCGTGCACCAGGGCCCCTTCAAAACTTTTTTGAAGGAGTTCTGGCAGTGATCGTTGCATCTCCATGTACGGCTCCTTTTATGGCCTCGGCTCTTGGCTATGCACTCTCCCAGTCTGGAATTGTGTCGCTTCTGATTTTCTCGTCTTTAGGGCTTGGGTTTGCGTTGCCGTTAGTGGTTTTGATTTCGTTTCCAGCGACGCTGAGACGTCTTCCTAAGCCGGGTCCTTGGATGGTAGCAATGAAGGAGATTTTTTCAATCCCGATCCTAATCACGGTGGTGTGGTTGTTATGGGTTTTCGGTCTCCAAACCGATGTCCATTCACTCACTCGCGTCCTTGCCGCTTTGTTGCTAGTGGCGATTGCTGCGTTTATTTACGGTAAGTATGCTTGGAGTGCTAAGCCGCAAGCGCGCGCAAATTTGCTTCTTGTTTCGGGTTTGATTTTATCGCTTGCGATCGCTTGGACTTATCAGGCGGCGACTTCAAAAGAGATTCTAGCTCCCGCTGACTCAGACAGGACTTTTGTAGATCGCCATGGCCTTGAGTGGCATCGTTTCTCTCCTGCGATCGTTGAGAGGCTGCGGAGCGAAGGGCGTCCAGTTTTTGTCGACTTTACAGCAGCGTGGTGCATCACTTGTCAGTTCAATGAGCGTGCCGTTTTTTCGTCCTCTGAAGTGCGGGATCGCATCAAAGAAAAACGAATCGCACTCGTTCAAGGAGACTGGACCACCAATGATCCTGTGATCACAGCAGAGCTTTTGCGCCATGGGAGAAGTGGAGTGCCGCTGTACTTGTATTATACGCCGGGAGTTTCCGAACCGCGCATTTTGCCGCAGATTCTTGCACCTGCTCTGGTCTTGCGTGAGTTTGAGTAAGTGCGATAGAGTCTTCCAAGCAGGGAGACTCTATCGCAATGAAACACATCTTGATCGCGCTTTTTTTTTCGACCTCGGCGTTGGCTGCAAAAGTGGGCGCGCCCGCACCGGCATTCGAGCTCAAGGACATGAGCGGTAAAGTCGTTAAACTTTCAGATTTCTCCGGCAAGACCGTTGTGCTCGAGTGGTTCAACGCCGAATGCCCGTTTGTGAAGAAGCACTACGAGTCCAAGAACATGCAGTCGATCCAAGAAGAGTACACGAAGAAGGGTGTCGTGTGGCTCGTCATCAACTCCTCCGCCAAAGGCAAGCAAGGCCATTTGACCGAAGCTTCGGCCAAGGACATCCAAGGCAAGTGGAAGATCGTCGCCTCCAACATCTTATTGGATCCGACGGGCGCGACGGGTAAGGCCTATGGTGCTAAAACAACGCCGCAAATGTACATCATCGATGGCAAGGGAGCGCTCGTGTACAACGGTGCGATCGATAGCAATCCTTCGACGGATGCCGCCGACATCCCGACCTCGAAGAACTTCGTGAAGATGGGCCTCGCCGAAGTGCTCGCCGGAAAGCCCGTTACGACTGCGTCGAGTGCGCCGTACGGCTGTTCCGTGAAGTACTGATGGGTCACCGCTGACACAGAAGTTCTAAATACTCCCGTTTTTTTGAGCTGCTTTCCCGCGCTAACCGCGCTTGAGTGTCGGCCCCTTTGCACTCGCCTTAGTCTTTGACCACGGGGTCACATCTTTTGGCGTCTGCGGGGGAAAAATGAATCTATTTCGACACACTGCTCGCTCTGGCTGGTCGATGATCGAAGTGTTGGTTGCAATGGGAGTGGGTGCAACGATCCTATTGGCGTTGCAGTCCTCGCTGATTCATCTGTCCCAAAGTCAGCAAAAAATTTCCCTCAAGAGTGAGGCGCTCATTTTGAAGGGCTTTATTCAATCCGCTTTGATGCAGACGGACTCGTGTAATCGGCTTTTGGGATTGGATGCATCCCCAAGAGAAATCGACCTCCCGTTTCCCCGGACTGAGAACCTGAGTTCGCTCCGCTGGGCAAGCACGGTGCTGCAAGTGGGTGGCGTGTACCGGGGACTTCGTCTGGCCAGTGCGGACTTGGAATTTCCGGCGCAGAACTCGAGCACATTGTTACAAGCGAATCTTCGAATTCGATTTTACGAAAGTAGCTTTTCTGAGAATCGACCCAACCAATCTCACGAAATCGAAAGTCCGATTTCGCTTGTTGCAGCAAGCGATCCACAGTCCAATCGGGTGACGGTCACTGCCTGTGTTCAGACGAGCTCGATTTCTAACTTTCAAGAAACGTGTGTGGGCATGGGCGGACGCTGGCTTGAGGCCACCGATCCAGGGACTTATATGCCTAGGCCTCGCTGTGCGCTTGGATCCCAGCTCGATCTTCTAAAAACAGAATTGCCCAATGGGATTCCTGCTAACGGCACACGCTCAAGCTCCGGGGAGCGCGTAGATGAGTGCTACTATCAACCGTTTCGTGTCAATTCAGATGGATCGGTGAATCGAAATGTCCTTGAGCCGGTTGTCAGGACTTGGGCTTGCGTTTCTGTCGTGGGAAACAGGCGTGGCAATCGTTGTAGTTATAACTCACAGTTGCGCTCTTGGACTGTTCAGCTTTGGGATCGTGGAGCGCCATCGGGCACTTATCGCCATGTCTGCTCGGCTGGAGTACGCGTAAGTCAGCGCGATGAATCGTTTCGTAACCTTGCATACTATGAGCGCATTGGTGTTGCCTGGAATCAAGAGAATATCGATCCCACAAGCGCCGATCAGGTGTTTAAAGAGTTGGATCGTTACAAAGCGGTCAAGCGATGCAAGTTTCGCCCAGATGTAGACTCATACTTAGTCTGTGGCCAAACAACCGATGAGCGCGCAGCTCTTGAAGGACGTTATGGCGCTTGTATGTATGTTCGAGATGCAAAGCTCTACTTAGGGGATTCAAACACCGATGCTGCAGGTGTCTTAGCACGAGCTGGATATATAACTACTTACAATCAGCTGAACCCTGAAGTGCCAATCAGCACTGCAAACGGATATACCGGATACACGGGCTGGATTTGGGTGATGTCAGGTCAGCACCGGACGACGGTCGCCACGACTTCAGGTACAACTCGGAAATGGCAAGCCAAAGAGGCGCGCGGCATGCCTTGTTTTGAAGTTGAAGTTGAGACCGGCCTTGCACCCGATACTGGGCTCACGCACAGTGGTACACACCCGGCTTCGGCGAGCGTGGCGAGTGAAGTTTCCGCAATCGACGGGAACGTGTCTAATCCGCCGGTACCTCTTATCCCTGATTTCGGATACCCTCAGGATCTCCCGCATCAACTTCTTTACAATGAACCGCATCGGATCAAACAATGTGTGCATGTTGCGACTCCAGCATCGAACCAGATGGTGCTTGGAAAGTCGGGAGTCGCTGTGCCCCCCTACAATCCACAAACGAGCGTGATGCAGACGTTAAGCTGTGACAACTCAACGCTCACTCCTTATCAGGCGGGAGGAGACCGATTGAGAGATTTTCCAGAGAGCGTAGCCGCAGGGAGTTGTCTCTTTGTGAGAAACGTTCAGCTTGCCAACAACTACACAGCACCCGCGCAGCGCTACACGGGTTGGGTACGTTTCAACGCTCCAATTGCAAGTAATCTTCTGGTTCCCCAGAATGCGACGACCATCCCCCGATCAATCTATGATGTAAACATTGCAGGAATGTCACCGGAAACTCGTGGATATTTAGGGACTTCTGGTGATGTGACCATCAACGCCCTCCCCTGCAACGGCGGGATTCGCTACGACGGAGCTGTGAACTAAGCCGCGCTTAGATCTGCACCATCTTGTGGAACTGCTTCGCGCGACTCTCTAGCTCCTGGCGCTCCAGGCGCATGAGACGGTGGAGGCTAAAGTCCTCGACCGTAAAACTCGCCATCACGCAACCGTAAGCCATCGCTTGGCGCAGAAGGAGGTCCCAGCCCTGCGGATCTTTTTTAGCCATCTCGCGGTTCGCTCCAGACTTGGTGAGATAGCCCACCATCGCACCCGCAAAGCTATCGCCCGCACCCGTCGGATCAACCACACTCGTGACCGGAAACGCCGGTGTGAGGTACATGCCGTTGGGTGTGAAGAGCGCAGCACCATACTCACCGCGCTTGATAATGAGCACAGAAGGGCCCATGTCGCGGATCATCCCCGCCGCGCGCACGAGGTTTTTCTGGCCCGTGAGCATCATTGCTTCGCCCTCGTTGATCGAGAGGATGTCGACGCGTTTGAGAGTTCGTTTGAGCTCCTCAAGCTTGCTTGAGATCCAAAAGTTCATGCTGTCGGCGGCGACGAGCGCCGGGGCGTCCATCTGATCAAGCACGTGACTTTGGAGGATGGGGTCGATGTTTCCGAGGAACAGAGTCTGCGCCTTTCTTTGCGCAGGCGAGAGCTTAGGATCGAAGTGTTCGAAGACGTTGAGCGCAGTGGCCAAGGTCTTCGCTTCGTTTAAGTTTGAGTCGTACTGGCCGGTCCAGTGGAAGGTCTTACCGGGCACGCGCTGAACACCTTGGGTGTCCACACCGCGGGCTCCAAGCCACTGCAGGTGTGCATCCGGGAAATCCTCACCCACAACGGCCACGATCTGCACGGGGTTAAAGAACGAGGCCGCGACCGAAAAATAATTGGCCGAGCCGCCTAAGACCTGATCCGCCTTGCCGGCGGGGGTCTGGACCGAGTCAAAAGCCATCGAACCTACGGTAAGGATAGAGGATTGCGCCATAGAGCCCCCGGTTATGGCCGGGTCCAGGGCGCCTTGTCAATAAGTTATCTGACGGCTGTCAGCTGAAGCTCTTTGTGAGGAAGAGAGAGTTTTCAGCAGTTTTTGTGGCTTCATGGCGAGCTCCTCGATCAACCTCTCAAAGCCTCGCCATCCAATGCCGAGCGTTTGCCAAGCTTGAGGCAAGCGAGAAGGCTTAAGCGCAATCTCCTTTCGCACGTACAGTGCGATCGGATCAAACTCCGAGTCCGGTCGGAGCAGGACGACGCGATCGAGCGAGTCCGAAACCCAGACCTCCCACGGACGCGGCACACGCAAGGGGAGCGTGCGCGTCCATTTATCCAAAGTCACAGGATCCTCGACCGCACGGTATCCGAAACGATCAAGGAGAGCCGACCAGGCTGCGACCGAAGGCGCATGTGTCCGCATCCACTCCTCAGCAGCTGCGCGCTCGGTCGAGTCGTAAGCGCGGAATGCGAGGAGTCCTGAGAGAGCGAGAAGAAAAAGCGAGCGTATCCAAGAGGGAAAATACTTTAGCGAAAAGGCTTTGCAAACTCCGCGTACAAGCGAGCTTGAGCAGAGAGTTGAAACTCGAGGAGCGATAGAATGGAAAAAAACAGAACTGCGCCGATTGCGATCCATACAAGACCCTCAAGGAAAACTTGCCCAGCGCACGCGCCAGGAGCTTTCGTTTTTTTCGATTTGAGCATGAGATGACCTCTTTACGTGTAAAACGCTGAGTTGAAGAAGTCGGGTCGACTCTGGCCATACTAAAGCGTGAGGACCGATCGGATCAGACGGGGGACGCATCCAGGGTTGCTCGGGCAAAGGAGCCGCCCGATCCGATCGGTGACCGCAGCCGCGTTGCAAGAGCCACTGCGTGCGCCTGAGTCCGTTCCAACGCTGAAGCTCGGCGTCTTGAACAAATACGAGTGCTCGCAATGACTCTTGCAGTG
This sequence comes from Bdellovibrionia bacterium, assembly GCA_044352155.1. Classification (GTDB taxonomy): domain Bacteria; phylum Bdellovibrionota; class UBA1018; order UBA1018; family JBILEK01; genus JBILEK01. Next base: position 5,123 of record JBILEK010000053.1, on the reverse strand, counting down.
CTTTTGCAACGGGTGGTTTGATCAGCGCGGGGGGGATCGCGAGTCTCAAGGCCCGTATTTTGGAGTTCATCGCATCGACTCTCTGGATCGAAGCTTTGAGCTCCAACGCAGTTTTGGCAATGCATCGATCGAGCCGAAGCTGAGTGGCAACGACGCGTCTCCAGTGAAACTCAATAGCAACAAGTCCTAACGCGGCTGAGATCAGAACAGAGATTGGAAGAATTAAAAGGGCGACGCTGCCTTGTCGATTCATTGCACTTCCGAAAAACGCAGTTGAATCACTCTGCCACCGCATCGAGAGCTACTGAGAAGTTGACCGTGAGCACGAAGCACAAGACCACGTTCAAACACTGTGCGCTCGCACTTTAAGCGCTGAAAGTGAAAGCCAAGCACTGTGAACGCACCGAGCACAAACACGATGCCGATCATGCAGATCCCAATAGACTCAAGCAGCGCTTGCCCGAGCTGATCTTTCATCTTTCCAGACTCACCTCGGATTTGACGTGGCGCTTTGCGAGTTCGATTTTTTCTTTGAGTACTCCACCAAAGGTCTTTGCTGCACCGATACAAACGACCGCGATCAGGACGACCAGAATGAGGTACTCCGTCAATCCTTGACCGGCGCAGTTTCGGAAGAGTTTGGTTGTTTTTTGACGCATGGGGATCTCCTTATGAATAAGCGCGTGCTTGAAAGATCCGGGCCATCTGCCGATAATTAAGAAGAGTGGAAAAGAAGCAGCGCATCTTCTTGTATGAGCGCAAAGAGATTTTGATCTTAGGAGCCCTAGCGGGTCTTGTGGCGTTGTTTTCGTTTACGCTCGGGGTACACCTCGGAAAGAAAGTGACCACTCATCAGGGATCCGGAGCAGTTCATTCGTCACTCACGATCGAAAGTGGGCGAGACACTCTACCATCGAATCTTGAGCTACAAGAGCAACAAAAGCTCCAGCAAGACGCCATCGACGACTCTCTCCATAAAAATCTACAAAAAGAAGTCGGGACAACCGGAATTCGAACTGACATCTCGCGTCCTGTGGAGCTACCCCAAAAAACAGTGGCCGAAAAAGCGGACAAGTCTGAGAAAACAGTGGCAGCAAGGGCCGGAAAATATACGCTTCAAGTAGGTTCCTACCTGACAGAGAAAGAGGCCGACGAGCGCTCGCAAGCTCTGGGCGCTCGGGGTGTGAAGCCTTTTCGCGGTAAGGGCACGGTCTCGGGTAAAGAGCGCTTTCGGGTCTATTTGGGGGGCTTTCCGACCAAACGGGAGGCTGAGGAAGCGGCTCGTCTTTACCAAAAAGACCGCGTCATCGAATCGTTTCTCGTTGTTCCAACGCCCTGAAAATGCTCTAAAAGAGCTATGTCAAAGCAAAGCATCCAACGAGTGGATAAGCCGTGGGGGCATGAGCTGATTTGGGCCAAAACCAAGGACTACGTTGGCAAGATCTTGCACATCAAAAAGGGCCACAAACTCTCGCTTCAATATCACCGCCAGAAGGAAGAGACGATTCTTGTCAGCCGAGGAGAGATGATCTTTGTGTTTGAAAACGAGCAAGGTCAGTTGGAAGAAATCCCATTAAAAGCTGGCGAGGCCCATCACATCCCGGTCGGAAAAAAGCACCGCATGATTGCAGTCGAGGATACCGACGTGTTTGAAGTCTCAACCCCCCAGCTTGATGACGTCGTTCGACTCGAAGATGGGTACGGACGCTCCTGAGATGACGAAAGTTTTTCTTCAAGTGATGGCTGGTGGGAGCGGTACGCGCTTTTGGCCACGAAGTACTTCTTCTCATCCCAAGCAACTTCTGGAGCTAGGTGCGCAAGGATCTTTGCTCAGGCAAACTCTCGCGCGCTTTGAGGGCATCGTTGCGCGTGAGCAGACATGGATCCTGACGACCGGTGCACTTGAGGCAGCGGTTCGTAAAGATGTAGGTGAGGGGCCTAGGATCCTTGCTGAGCCACAAGCCCGGAACACGGCTCCATGCCTTTTTTGGGCAGCGAAAGAGGCAGAAAAAATAGATCCAAACTCGGTCTTGCTTGTCATGCCCTCTGATCATCTCATCGGTGATGTTGTAAAGTTTCGCGCTTCAGTGGAGCAGGCGATTGAGTGGGCCTCTCGGCGTCCCGAGCTTGTGACACTGGGGATTAGGCCCACACGTCCTGAGACCGGGTACGGTTACTTGGAGCTCGGAGAGCCTAAGAGCGAGGAGTGTGTAGAGCTTCGACGTTTTGTCGAAAAGCCTGACCTAAAGCGCGCAAAAGAGTTTGTCGACTCTGGTCGCTACCTATGGAACGGCGGGATGTTTATTTGGAAAACCTCTGAGATTCTAAGAGCCTTCGCTACGCACATGCCTGAGATGGAGCGCGCGTGGCAGGCTTGGGGAGGCGATGGCGCAAAAGCGTATGCGCAGTTTACGGCAACTTCGATTGATTTTGGTGTGATGGAAAAAGCTCGTAACGTTGTGACTTTTCCGATCGATTGCGGGTGGGATGATTTGGGGAGCTGGACTTCGATGGAGGATCTCGCTTCTCGTATGGGTTGGACGATGCCGTTTGGGACTCGCGTCGCAGGTGAGGTGGTCGCGGTGGACTCTCAAGGCTGCATCGTTGATGCAAAAGATCGTCTGGTCGCACTCTTGGGGGTCGAGGACTTGATCGTTGTTTCTAGTGGGCAGGCACTCCTCGTCGCACGTAAGGATCGGGCCCAAGACATACGCGCAATTGTTGACGGCGTTAAAAAAACTCGCCCCGAGCTTGCTTAGGGTTTCTCACCTACTTTGAGCGACCAGAGCCTTTTTGCTCGTTAGCGGCTTCGATTGTTTTGATCGTTTTTTGAAAACGAAACTGACGAGTGAACTCCTCTGGTTTTATGGTCGTAAAAACATCGTCAGCGGACTGAAGATTGAGCTGAGAGGCATAGCCAAGTTTTTGAAGCTCCACAAAATCCTCGAGTCGAAACGCTTCTTTACCAAGCGTGTCGGTCTCAAGTTTTCGGATTTGACCCAAGTTCACAGTGGCAAGTCCTGTTGCAGGATCAGGCGCGTACTTTGAGAGGTGCTTAGCCATCAACGACATCACGACGAATCCTTTAAGTGAGAGGTCATGTCGCTTTGAAGGCTCCAGTTGGTTCTCCTCCGAAAGATCGGAGATAAACTTCTCAAGATAGTCCATGTCTCTCACCAAGATCTCGCTTGCAGAGTCATTGACAGACATGATCCCGAGTTGCGCGAGCACATCCACCATCGTGGTGACTTTAGCGAGAGGCACGTTCATGACGTTGTTGGCGTACTTTTGAAGAGTTCCAAGCCTGATTTGAACACCTGTTTTTTCTGCTGTGGGTGCACCGTTTCGCGCGGCCACCAGAAGCACGGCAGAGCACACTTTTAGAACCTCATGCGAAGCAAGATAGACGTAATGCGAGCTGCGCTTGCCATCTTTTGAAGAGTAATCCACTGCACTTGAGGCGCTCTCCAGTTGGCGAATGCGCGTGCTCGCAGTGCGCAGGCGTCCGACCACTGTTTTAAGAAGCAATTTAAGCCAATCAGGGATGCTCGCCATCGTATCGGCAAATGTGTGTACGCCAATTTCGAGCATCTCGATATCGGTCAAAGCCTCGGCAGAGGCAGAGCGAGGGTTGCCGTCGAGAAACGCAAGCTCTCCCACAATCTGACCCGAGTGGATGGTGTCGATCTCAATCTGAGACTCACCTTTTTTCTTAAAGATTCGGATCATCCCGGACTTCAAAAAGTACATCGCTCGCGAGTTCTCGCCTTCGAGAAAAAGAGTTTCCCCCTTTTTCAGGCGTCTGGGAATGGGTCCTGCTACTTGACCTGAAACTGGTTTTGTCGATCTGATTCCCATACTACTTGCTCGTCATTTCCCAACTTCCGTCCCAGTTAGAAGGGGGTGGGTTTTGTTTAAAATACTCACAGCGCTCTAAGTACATCTCAGAGGGACCATCACTCTCACCCAATGCAGCGTGCATGGTCTCAATTGATTGCTTGAACTTAGCGATCGCCTGATCCCACTCGCGGATTGCATAAAATCCCCGAGCCTCCTGAAAGAGAGAGAGGCTTTGTAGGGGGTACTCTTTTTCCATCACCTGAATAATCTCGACGGCCTGTTTCTTTCCTTTAACCTTCACGAAATCAAGGGTCCGATGCGGGGGAGGAGTCTTGCTCTTTGCCTCAATACGCTCGATCGTCTGTCGCGTCGTGACGATCTTAACGCCATAGTACTTGGTTAGACCTTCGAGACGAGATGCAAGGTTAACGTCGTCGCCGATGACCGTGTAGCTCAAGTTGTCGTTTGAACCCATGTTGCCGACACTAACGACTCCAGAGTTGATGCCAATCCCCACTTCGACATTGATGCCGAACTCTTGCTTGAAACGTGCTCTCTCTAAGTCGAGCTTGCGCTGCATTTGGATTGCTGCTTCACACGACTGCGAGGCGTGATCCTCAGAGTCGATCGGAGCGCCCCAAAACGCCATCACTGCATCTCCAATGTACTTGTCAAGTGTTCCTTTGGTGTTGAACACGATCTTTGTCATATCGGTGAGGTAGGTGTTGAGAAATCCAGTCAGCGCTTTTGGATCCATTTTTTCGGAGAGAGTTGTAAATCCACGGATATCCGAGAAAAGAATCGAGAGATCTTTTTTGTCACCACCGAGTGAGAGTTTATCTGGGTTTTTTACGATCGCATCGACGACTGCGGCTGAGACGTACTTTGAGAAGGCGCCTTTGATGAATTTGCGACTCCTCTCTTCAAGAACATACTTGGCAGAAATCGTGAAAACAAAAATTGCCGAAAGCTGTGCAAGGAGAAGACTCGTGTTCCAATTGACCTGGTTACGGGTAAAAAGAAAATGAACGTCAATGGTGCCGAGCAAAGCCATCGCTCCAATAAAGCTGAGCAGAGCCTTCACAGAGTCCAATCGCTCAGTCATATAAGCAATCAAGATGGCGCCCACGCTCATCAGGATCAAGATCCAAAAAAATCCGGGCCCAGCCGTCGTCGAAATGAGCATGTCGCCTGCAAGAAGGTTATCTAAGATTGTGGCGTGTCCCTCTACTCCTGGCGTGTTTGAGTCAAAAGGGAACGCTCGCATATCAAACGCTCCAAGA
>JBILEK010000019.1:0-36530 GCA_044352155.1 Bdellovibrionia bacterium | reverse complement strand
AGCTTCACCGTCAGATGCTGGAGAGCGCGTGGTGAGAGACTGAAGGGCAATGGTTTTAGTTTTTTCGCTGAGGGGGTCCCAATCGAGGAGCTGTCGTGCGCTCACGTAGGGGAAAGTGTAAGAAGGACCGCGAAAGTTCACTTCCATCACGCCGTTTGGGCTTGTGGGGATTTTGCGACCACTGCTCTGGTAGCTGATTTGGGTGAACTGCCCTTGGGAGTCGAGCTCAATTGCAAGATCATCGCTCGTTGCGATCTTTGAGAGAGAAAGGGCAAGCGAGGGCATTGGCTTTCCTTCCATCAGCATCACAAGTGCTGTGCGCCTAATATATCCGTCAGGATCGGGGCTTGCGTTAAAGTAACCGCTATGTGTTGCAACCGCATTGAATGAGTCGATGTTAAAAAGCGCTTGTACGATCGACTGCACCGGAGTGCGTACGAGATCAAAGGGCTCAGGAAGTTTCGCTTTTTTAAGAGCGAACTTCTCAAAGTCTTTTGGAAAATAGTTGCCGCTTTCAGCCTTAAACTGAGCCGAGGAGATCACATCTACCGGACAGTCCTCAGCGCTAGCGCGGTTTGCAGGGCTACAGTGGGCTTGGGCGGCCCAGCCCAGAACGAGACTTTGAGAGTGCTCTGCAATAGTTTTTTTAAGGAGATGGTCGGGGTTTGCGTTTTCAAGGATTTGAGCGACTTCGAGTTTGCCTTGTCGCTCAAGCTCAAGATAGCCCGATTGGCTGAGGACTTGAGTGGGTTCAGAATAGACGATATCAAGCCCCACTCCCTTTGCGCCTGCTGCGTAGATTTTGTGAATCAGATTGGCCATGATATCGCGCGGCCAAGGCCAACGTCCGTACTCACCAATCGACTGCTCATCGACTTCAACAATTAAGATCTTTGAGTTTTTGGGCGGCTGTGGGCCCCGGAGTTTAAACTTCAGGTTCGTGAGCGTCCCGTTGAATGTGCGGAGCGCTGGAAAAACAGTATTGAGCAAAAAAGGGTTCCGCAACTCGCCGCGCTCGCCTTGGGTAAAGATCCAGAACGCCAGAACAAATAGACCCATGATCGGAAGTTGATAGAGCCAGAGTTTGTGTTTCATCGATCTCTCTTCAGCTGCCTATCGGAGCTGGAGAGAGACCTCTTGATGGGCGTTTGATGGACAGCGTAAGGGAGAATTTAGTTTAGGCTCGGATACGGTCCTCGATAAGATTTTGGCAGCGTTTGAGAAAGATCCGAGCCCATGACTTAGAGAGTTCGAAACGTCCGCTCATGCCAAAACTTTGACTTAAGTCAAAACCCCATCTCCGATCTAACTCTACCGAGGCTTTTGGCAAGATTTGAGTTCGTCTCGGAATGTGTTCTGAATTCGAAGGAGATTGTCGCGATATTCATTATCGGCACTTTGATAGCAGAATCCGTATTGAGTAGGGTCTGGATTGTAACGTTCGCAGTGACGAACCGCCTCGTCAAAACGCTCTTGTAGTACTCGAGTGGCCTGATCGATTTTATCAAGTGCGCGCTTCATACACTCGTACTCATCAGTGGAGTCACTATGCTCGACCGCGCACGCTTGAGTTGCGGAATCATATTCTTGAGGTATCGAGTTTTCAAAAACACACTCCAAACATGAGCTCAACGTACCTTTTGGAGGCCTGTTCCGATCAAAGCACTCATAAAATCTATCTCCGTAAGTTACACGACGCTCAGACTCCTTGCCATCTACGGCATGCACAGATGCAACAAATGAGACTGCGAGTGAAAGCGCGATTGGCACTATTTTTTTTAAGTTCATTTCAATTCATCCTCCTTGCGTGTTTTAAGTCTAACGAGATCTCTCGCCAGAGGTCAGATGCATGCAGTTAGAGGGCAGCCAGTTCAAAATCGCCTGTAATTCTAAGACTCAAAATCAAAAGGTAACGACTTAGATACAGCTCATTTGCGAAAATTTTATCCTGGGGCGTAGAGCTCTTTAGTGTTTTGGTAGCTCGGCAGGGAGAGCTGATTTTTTCTTTAAAAGAAACCCAGCCGCAATCGTCACCAGAATCAGTACCCAAAACACCCAAAACCCTGGGTTACGCGGCGAGTGGAAGTCGAGCGCGGGTAGTCGCATTGCTTCGAGCGTGATTTTGATGCCGATGATGCCGACGAGCACGAAGGCAATGTCCTCGAAAGCAGGAAAGCGCTGGAGGAGTTTGAGGAATAGGGTCGCTGCAAAGCGCATCATGAGCATTCCGCAGATTCCGCCTGTGATCACGACCCAGAGTTTGGGTGAGAGGGCGACTGCGGCTAGGATCGAGTCGACCGCGAACGCGATGTCCGTGAGCTCAATGACGACAATCGTCTTCCAGAACTGTGCGCGTGATCCGTAGTTCGGTTTCGCCTGCTCGGCGGCCTGGTCCGCTTTTTTGTGCGCGAGAAAATGATGGATGGCCATCCAGAGAAGATAGGCGCCGCCCACATATTTCACCCAAGTCCAGTGAATGAGCCAGGCCGCAATCCCAATCGCGCCCGCCCGAAAAACAAAGGCTCCGACTAGTCCGTAAGTGAGCGCTTTCTTGCGCTGATGCTCAGGTAGGCGTCCTGCGATGACCGCGATTGCGAGTGCGTTGTCGATCGAGAGGATGCCTTCCATGAAAATGAGAAGGCCTATGACCGCAAAGTCGCCGGTACTGATGTCGAGCATGTCGGGACGGTAGCGGAGGTTGCGATGGAATTCATTATGAAATTTTTCGCGCCCTTCCACCGGGGGAGCGTGAGACGCCAAATCCTCAGAGTCGATTTGCAATCAGTTTCTGGCTCGAAAGAGCCGCAATACGCGCTAGTGGCTCCGCGCTTAGGCGCAGGTTCTTTGTTGGTATCTGAGCCCGCGCGGGGGTATCAAGGCGACCGAGTGCTGTTGGATTTAAAGACGCCTTAGTTTCGTAGTTCTACCTGAAGCAGGCCTACGGCCCACAGCGCTGGGCTTGGGGCGCAACTGTCGTGTCGAGCTTGCAGTGACTTGCGGTGAGCGATCTGAATCAAAAATTGGTGAGCCATGAAGGATTTGAACCTTCGACCCACGCCTTAAAAGGGCGTTGCTCTACCAGCTGAGCTAATGGCTCACCCTAAGTGGATCGAAGCTTTAGTCGTTAGCAGAGGATGCCGGAGAGCGCAACGATGCTGCGTTGCATAAAAATCATCTATGCAAGGATCTGTTCTTTGATCTAGGCGTTGAACGGGTTCCGAAGCTCTTGAGTCTCTTCGCGCCCAGGCCCCGTACTTACGAGGATCACGGGGATGCCTAAGTACTGCTCGATGCGCCGAACGTAAGCTTTGAAGTTTTCGGGCATCCTACGCGTTTCGGTCCAACCCGGCACCGTCTCGTAGATGGGCTCGATTTTTTCGAGATCCTCGATGCACGCTGGCCATGCGTCGTAAGTTTTTCCGCCGATGCGGTAGTGAGTGCAGACTTTCAGCTCGGGAAGTCCTTCAAGGACGTCCGATTTCATAAGTGCGATGCCGGTGAGGCCGTTTACTTCTTTGGCGTACTTCAGAGCCACAAGGTCAAGCCAGCCGATCCGACGCGCGCGTCCCGTCGTCGCACCAAACTCCTGCCCCTTCGCGCGCAAAGCTTCAGCAAGCTTGGGCTCGGTTGCTTCGATTTCTGAGGGGAATGGCCCTGTCCCCACTCGCGTACAGTAGGCCTTGGCAATCCCGATCACTTGCTGAAGTGCTTCGGGCCCAACACCACAACCGGTGAAAACGCCGCCAGAGGTGGCGTTGGAGGATGTCACGTAAGGATAGGTACCGTGATCGACGTCAAGCAACGTGCCTTGCGCACCTTCGAACAGGATGGGGCGTCCACGCTTCATCGTTTCAACGATCTTGAGTCTGACGTCGACGATGTAAGGGCGCAGCCTTTCACCAAGTTTGAGACAGCTTTCGAAGACCTCGTTCATCGAGATCTCGGGAGCGCCGTAGTGGTGCTTGAGGAGCACGTTTTTCTCTTCGATCGCGCGTGTGATTTTCTCGCGCAGTAGGTTCGGATGCAGGAGATCCACGACCTGGATCCCCCGGCGTGCGACCTTGTCCTCGTACGCAGGACCGATCCCACGCACGGTGGTGCCGATTTTCCCGCGTGAGCCTGCGGCCTTCTCCTCGCGGAGTTTGTCCATGAGACGGTGGTAGGGAAGGATCACATGTGCGCGCTCGGAGACCTGGATCAGTTTCTCGGGCGCATCCGAAAGCACGTTTCCAGCGACGAGCGTTTCGATTTCCTCAAAAAAAACGTTTGGATCGAACACGACGCCGTTGGCGATGAGGCAGACGCGGCCTCTGTGCAGGACACCGCTCGGGATCAGGTGAAGAACGGTTTTTTTGCCACCGACAACGAGAGTATGACCCGCGTTGTTTCCACCTTGATAGCGGACGATGAGTTCGGCCGTTGCCGAATAGATGTCGACGACCTTCCCTTTGCCCTCGTCTCCCCACTGCGCTCCGATGACGGCGACGTTGTTCATGCTAGTTGATGATCCCCGTGCGATCGCCCTTCTTAAAGAAGCCGACGATCTGGTTGGCCGCGGTGAGGGCCACGCGCTCCTGCGCTTCGAAAGTCGATGCTCCCAAGTGTGGGGCGCAGGCGACTTTCGGGTGCGTAAACAGCGGCGAGGGCTTGGTCGGCGGCTCTTCTTCAAACACATCAAGTGCCGCACCCGCAAGCTTTCCTGAGTCGAGCGCCTTTAAGAGTGCAGCCTCATCCACAATCCCGCCGCGCGAGCAGTTGATGACGAAGCTGCCGTCCTTCATCATCGCCAAGCGATCGGCGTTGATGAGCTTTGTGGTCTCTTTGGATTTTGGAACGTGGACGGTGATGAGGTTTGAGACTTTCACGACTTCGTCGACGGTCGGGAGGATTTGTACGTTCGCGAGCGTCTTAATGAAAGGATCGTAGCCTACGACCTTCATGCCTAGACCATGCGCTTTTTCGGCGACGATGCGGCCGATGTTTCCAAGCCCGATCACTCCGATGGTCTTGCCGGTAGCCTCCCAACCTTTGAACTTATCGCGCTCCCACTTGCCTGAGGCGAGCGTCGCAGCGGCTTGCGGAATCTGGCGGAGCATCGCAAACATGAGTGCGATCGTTTGCTCAGCAGCGGCAAGAGAGTTTGCCGAAGCCGTGTTCATCACAGGGAGCTTCATACCGGTTGCGACAGGTACGTCGATGTTGTCGACTCCTGCACCCGCGCGCACGATGAGTTTCATCGAGGTGCATTTCTCAACGAGCTCTTTAGTGAGCTTGGTCGCAGAGCGAATGATGATGCATTGGTAACTACCGATGATGCCAGCGAGCTCGGCGGCTGGAGTTTCCTTGCGCAAATCGACTTCGAACTCGGGGTGGGACTTGAGAATCTCCACGCCTTCTTTTGCCATTCCGTCGGTGATTAGGATTTTGATTTTGCTCATTCTTTCCATTCTCCTGAAAGGGTTTGAAGTGCGGCTCCCACGCCGCGGCCGAACTGTACGGGAAACTTGAGGTCTGCGAGCACGAGCTCGAGGGAGGCTAACGCCGTCGTCACGTCAAACGGACCACAATAGCCAAAGTGCGAGAGCCTAAAGATCTTGCCCTCAAGCTCATCCTGCCCGCCTGCGATCGTGATGCCGTACTTGCGCATGCCGCGCGGAATGGACTTTCCGTCCTGGATCTGTGAGGGGACTTTTACGGCGGTGACCGCAGCCGAGGGGGCGTCGACGGCGAAGAGCTCAAGGCCCATCGCTTTGACGCCGGCGCGAGTCGCGCGTGCGAGCAGGTCATGGCGGGCGAAGCACTTCTCGAGTGTCTCCTCGCGGATCATACGAAGCGCTTCTTGGAGCCCGACGATGAGCTGTGTGCCGGGCGTCCAGGCGGATTGGTTCTTCACCTGGGATTTAAGCTCCTTGCGGAGATCGAAGTAGAATTTCGGAAGATCGGATTTCTCGACCGCGGCCCACGCTTTTTTGGACAAAGCGATGAACGCAAGTCCTGGTGGGATCATGAGCGCTTTTTGTGAGCCCGTGATGAGCACGTCGATGTCCCAGGCGTCCATGGGGAGCTCAAACACGCCGCACGCCGTGATCGCATCACAAACCGTGAGCATGCCTGCGGACTTGGCGCGTGCGACGATCTCGCGCGTGGGCATCTGGACGCCGGTCGAGGTCTCTGAGGCTTGAAAAAGTACGCCTTTGGCGCCCGAGTGCGCACGGATCGCGGCTTCGAGCTTTGAGAGTTCCATCGCATACCCGCGCTCTACGAAAATCTCGACCGGCTCAAGTCCGTACGTGCGCGCCAGTTTTGTCCAACGGTCTCCGAACTTTCCGCCGTTGATGGTGATGACTTTGTCACCGCGCGAAAAGAGGTTTGAGACTGCAGCATCCATCGCGCCTGTGCCGGTTGAGCAAAGAGTGAGCACCTCGGCTTCGGTCTGAAACAAGTACTTAAGCCCAGCTCGCACATCCGCAAAAAGTGATTCGAACGCAGGGGTGCGATGATGGATGAGTGGACGCGCAAAAAGCGAAGAGATGTTTTCCGGGACTGGAGTTGGCCCAGGAGTGAGGAGATAATGCTTTTTCATCTCGCCAGAGAATCTATCTCAAGCCACGCGCGCAAAGCGAGCGTTTATGCCGGCTGAGTGGGAGGTGGCTGCGACTTGTGGCGGTGCACGACAAGCCCGTGCGTCGGATCGTAGGGCGAGACACCGACGGTGACCCAATCGCCTACGATCACACGGATCTTAAAGCGCTTCATTTGTCCGGAGAGGCGTGCCGTGATGTTGGCGCCTGTTTCGAGGAGGACGGTAAAGTTACCGCCGCCGGTCATGTCTACTACTCTGCCATTGATTCGAATAAGATCGTCGCGTGCCAAAAGTGTTGAATTCCGTTCTATAAAAACACGTTCGCGGCGTCGAGAGGTCCCGACACCGCGAACGCTAAGTTTCAAAAGGTCTTAGAAACGGCCACCACGACCGCCGCCGCCGCCGAAGCCGCCGCGTCCACCGCCGCCGCCACGACCGCCACCGAAACCGCCGCCTTCGCGGGGAGCCATTGGCTTCGCTTCGTTGACCGTCATTGCGCGACCGTCGAAGTCTGCGCCGTTAAACTTCTCAATTGCTGCCGCTGCTTCTGCATCGGAGCTCATTTCAACGAATCCAAAGCCTTTGCTACGTCCGGACTCGCGATCCATGATGATCTTCGCGCTCGTTACCGTGCCGCACTGACCGAACACTTCGGTCAAGACCGCTTCGGTCGTAGAGAACGGAAGATTACCAACATACAATTTCTTACCCACAGGGCCTCCATCTGACTGACCAAAGACTAGGGCCCTATGCCGAAGACTTGGAACCAGTACATTTAACAGGACTTTTTTGTTGTACCACGGTTGGTCATTTTTGAAAGCGCCAATAATCCCGATGAAACGCAAGGAGTGACTTAAAGCTCTGGCCGCATCAATTGAGTAAAACTACGGAGAGCGCGGTTGGATCGCTGCCCTTTATTGTTAAGTCAATTATTTCAATTGTTTGCGGTCAGCCAAGTCTTTGCTCAGCTAGCGCAACGCGTTTAGTGAGCCTTAGCTTTTGAAGCTTTGACGCGCTTACGAGTTTCGACGTTTAGAAGCATCTGATCGACGATCTGAAGCGCTTCGTAGCGCAGGTCGTTCTCGTAGATGAAGCGGTAAAAGTTCTCCATGTCCGGATGATGACGGAAGTTCTTGAGCGAGCTTGAGGCGGCGCCCTCGGACTTCGTGGCCATCTCGGCTTCAGCGAGGCCTGCAGATGAGGAGCCCGAAGCCTTGCTTGCCGCGATCTCCTCCTGCTCTTCGAGCTCGTCAGGATCAATCGCGTCTGCGGCAGAACCCTGGGCAGAAAGCTTTTCTTGAGCCTGAGAGGTCTTCGCGCCTTTTTTCTCGGCGAGAGCGGTCGATGCGATTGATTTCTTTGCGGGTTTCGCTGCTTTTGCGGGAGCCGCTGGTGCTGATGCTGCTTTTTTCACTGCTTTTTTTGCCATAACTACTGACTCCTTAACTTAGTTTAGCCGACCTGTGAATCGGTTTGGATGACTCCATAACGATGCAGCTTGTTATAGAGGGTTTTAATCGTGATACCGAGCGACTGCGCGGTTTTGGTTTTGTTGCCCTGAAAGTAGGTGAGAGCGCGAAGGATATGATTTTTTTCGAGCTCCTCAAGCGGCATTCCGACCTCGTACTCGCCGGACTCGATTTTTGAACTCTTTGGAGAGCGAATCCCAAAGGGGATATCCTCAACTCGAATTTCATGGTTTTCGCAAAGGATCTTCATGCGCTCGATCGTGTTTTGGAGCTCGCGGATGTTGCCGGGCCAGTCGTAGTTTTGAAGAATTTCGAGCACACGCGGGTCGATCTTGCGAATCGTACTCCCACCGAGGCGAGAGTTTTTAAGAAAGTGCTCAACCAGCGCGGGCAGATCCTCTTTGCGCTTTCGTAAGCTCGGCATACGAAGCGTGATCGTATTGAGTCGGTAGAAAAGATCTTCGCGGAATCGACTCTCCTTAACCTCTTGTTCGAGATCGCGGTTGGTGGCTGAAATCACGCGAACGTTGACCTTGAGCGGTTTCTTGCCTCCGATTCTGTAGAACTCACCCTCCTGAAGAAACCGAAGAAGCTTGGCTTGAATACTCAAGGACATCTCACCGATCTCATCCAGAAAGAGTGTGCCGCCATCGGCCGCTTCGGCTAGACCGATCTTTTGCGCATGGGCGCCAGTGAAGGAGCCTTTTTCATGCCCAAAAAGTTCGCTCTCGAGAAGAGACTCTTGAAGCGCGCCGCAGTTGACGGTGACATACGGCTTCTCGCCGCGCTCGCTTTTTAAGTGGAGACGCTGTGCAATGAGCTCTTTGCCCGTACCGCTCTCGCCTTGGATGAGAACGGTTGCAGTGGTGGGGGCGATTTTATCGACCATTGAGAGGATGTTCTCAAGGGCTGGGCTTTTTCCGATGATGTTGGAAGAGGCCTCAAGATCCTTGTGAACAAGCGTTTTCAGAGCCTTGTTCTCACGCTGAAGCATTTTTTGTTGCTCAAGAATTCGCTCCTGCGCGAGCCGAAGCTCCTGCGTCTTGTCCTCAACCGCTTTCTGAAGGTTTGAGTTGAAGTCTTTCACCGCATTATAGAGATTGCGGTTCGATAGGGCGACTGAGATCTGAGAGGCGACTGATTCAAGCGTGAGAAGATCTTCGGAGTCGAATGCCTGAGTCTGATCGCTCTCAACGTTAAGCGTGCCGAGGACTTCGTCCTCTTTTAAGATCGGGATACAGATTTGGGATTTGGAGTGGACGGGCAAGGAGAGGTTCGTAAAGAGAGGATCTTCCGAGAGATCGTTTGCGACGTAGGACTTGCGCGTGCTCATGACATGAATCGTGATCCCCCCTTGATGCGCAGGCAGGACGTGGCCAATGTTGAGGTGCTGTTGGTAAGCGCCGCTCTGAGCTTCGAGTCGGGCTGAGCCGTTGGGCTGGTGGGACCAAAACTGAATCGAGTAGTAGTCAAACTGTTGCCGAATGATGGTCACGATTTCGGCGAAAAAGTTTTCGTGTGCGATCAAAGACTGCAGCTGAGTGGAGAGCTCTCCTAAGAGGCGGAGCTGAGCTGCACGTTTTTGAAGATGCGATAGGGCTTCCATCGGGTTTCCTATTCTTGGACCTGGCTCAAGGAGGGTGAACGTCCCCTTGTGGCGTCGCGGATCCTATAGTTTTTACAGGCAGGGGTCAACCCAAAAATGTTGCAATGCGTTAAATTTGAAAGATTAAGACTTATTAAGTTTCTGACACGACTACCGCAATCTGATCTCGCATGAGAGTGAGACCTGGGCGAGCGAACAGTTTGCGAACGCGAGCAAGCCCTTGGCGAGCGCAGGCGCTCGTCAGAGTACCCACGGGGAGCTCGGGCTTGCTCGCTTGGGTAAGTGGGCCAGGCGTAAGGCTCTGATTGGCGCATACGCGGACGAGGCGATAGGCGGGCTCTCCGAGTGAGATGATTTTCTCGATCACTTCTTGGCCGGGGTAACAGCCTTTTTGATCTGCGATGGCGTGTCCGAGACCGATTTCAAGAGGGTTACTCTCGGGTGTGATCTCAGTGCCAAAACCAGCAAAGCCTGCCGTGATTCGTAGTTCTTCGAGCTCCTGATGATCGAGCGGAGTAGCCGTTGGAAAGCGTCGCTCAAGCTCTTGCGAGAGGCGTGCGGGCCTTCCCCAGAGGCTAAAAAGCGCGCGTCCTAGCACGCGTGAGCTGTGGGCGAAAACTCGCACTTCGCTCTCCATGGCCTCGGTTCGCTCAGGTTCAAGCGGGAGTGTAGCTGTGTCCTCGGAAATCACCCAGGCACATTGGAGGCCCTCAACCCGGGTCAGAGTCTGACGCTCTGAGAAAGTCAGCTGCTCGACTGTAGAACGAAGAGCCTCCCAACCCAAGCCCGGCGTATCGGGTGGAAGCTCAAGCGCAAAAGCCTCAGGTGAGAGACACCAGAGCCAAAAAGCGCTACGGATCTTGCCTGAGGCTTGTAAGAAAAAACAAAACCGACCTTGCCCAGGTTGAAGTGCGCGCACATCGACGGTGGAGAGGCGCTGTAAAAAATCACGTGCATCGGGACCCGAAAAATCAGCGAGCATCCATGTGGGCCCTGGGCGGTAAATGCGCACTTTGCTCATCGTGCGACGAATGTAGCTGTTTTGGGCCTAAACTTCCAGAATTGACTCTCCGCGATGCTCGCGGTACCTCCGGTCGAGCATGTTGCAAAAAAAAGAGTTTTTCATCCGCGACCTCACTGAGGACACGGCCGTTTCAGCCCCGTTTCTTGTGAAATTTGTAAACACCTCCGTCGGCAAGACCGGGAAGTCGTTCATGAGCGTCGTCCTGATGGATAAGACGGGAGAGGCTGAAGCGCGGATCTGGGACGATATTCCGAAATTCTCCAATCAAGTCGTGCGCGATGCGTTTGTTTGGATCGAAGGCCGCTGCCAACTTTTCCAGGGACGCAAACAGATCGTGATCAAGGGCGCGCAGGTCTTGCGCGAGGATGAGGTAGATCCGAAGGACTTTATTCCACAGAGCGCTTTGGATCCTGAAGCCCTGTATGGAGAGCTCCTGGGATATGTCTCGTCGATGAAGGATCCCTACTACCGAGCGCTCGCCGAAGCGGTACTCCGCGACGATACGGATGTCACTGAGCGTTTAAAACGTGCACCGGCCGCGAAAAGCATGCACCACGCCTATCGGACTGGGCTCTTGGAGCACGTGGTTTCGATCGTGAAAATGCTCGATTTCATGGCGGGCCACTACGCACCGTATCTCGATCGGGATCTCATGTTTTTGGGCGGCTTTTTTCACGATATCTGTAAGCTCTGGGAGCTCTCGTATGAGCGCACGACGGACTACACAATGGAAGGCCGCCTGATCGGTCACCTGGTGATGGGAGTGGAGCTTGTCGATCGAAAGATCCGCGAGCTTGAGGCTCAGCCCGGACGCCTGCCGGGCGCGTTCCCGGAGGAGAAAAAGCTCCTCGTGAAACACGTCATTCTCTCTCACCACGGAGAGCTCGAGTACGGCTCACCCAAGCGCCCGAAGTGCCTCGAAGCGTTGATGGTCCACTACATCGATGACCTCGACTCGAAGATGAACGCGATCCGCATGTTCACCCAGATGGATCAGACGGCCGGTGCTTGGACGGGGCTCAATCGTCAGTTTGAGCGGTTCTTCTATAAGCCGGAGTGGGCGCGGCAGCCGGGGGCGGGCGGACCTACGGCGTAACGGCCGAGGGCCAACTCACTTCGAGCGTCGGAAGCCCGTTTGCGTCGAGGCGCGCAGTAATGATCGTGTCGCGCAGGCTCCCGTCGAGCTAACGAGTTCATCCGTTTTGCGCGAGTAGATCGAGAGAGGGAAGTTTTTCCTGAGGATGAAGTCCGCGTGCGCGCGCCGGCAGAGTAGTTCTGCCGCATCTACTGTAGAGGGCTTACGCGCCCAAGGCATCCAGGCCGCCCATTGTACACGCGATTCCAAATGCTTAAGCTCTGTGCGTGATTGCGCTTCAGCCAGGATCGCAGTTTGTCCCGAGTCTTGGGGACGATTGTGGGGATTTTTTTTCATCGGCATGCCGGCCGAGTTTAAATCACTTTAAGCAGAACGGCTGGATTTATCGGGGGATGGGGGGTCCAGCCGCTCTGCTCAAAGTCCAAGCGCCGTTTTGGGGAAACGAAGCGCTCGAGGGGATGTTAAAGCTTCGGAACGAAAATCTGTTTCAGGGGGATGGGGTTGCCATTGAGTTTCAGGCGGCCGAGCTCCTGGTCTTTGATCTGATCTTTGACCTTGAGTTTTACGTTCCAGACAAACTCTTGATAGTCCTTGCAGATCCGGGTGCTGTGATCAACGACGGAGAGAGTATAGATTTCGCCAGTCTTTTGCTCTTGGACTTGGCCTTTAAAGGTCACCGAGCCGCACTCATCGAGGTCAGAGGTCTCCACGCTGAAGCGGATCGGGGCGGATTCGTTGAGGACGAGGTTAAACCCTGCGGCCATATCGGGGTTTCCGGGGCGCGCGAGCTTTTGAATCTTGATCGTCTCTAAGTCGCTGCGGTCGAACTTGCCTTCGGAGGACTCGAGCACGAGGACTGACTCTTCGCTCGGGCGTGCCGGCTGATTTGCATTCGCGAAGGTCGCGCCCAGAAACGCTTGGGCAGGAGTGCTCGAGAGGGTGGCTACGGCTAGAGCGATGAATCCGATGTGCTTCATGAGCCCTGTTTTAATGCGTCCCCGTTAAAAGCAAAAATGATTTAAAATGATCAAACTCCATTAGTTTTACTGATAATATATCCCCATGCTGATCGACCGACTCAACCTCAACCACATGCGGATTTTTGAGTGCGTTTATAAAACCGGGAGCATGACGCTTGCGGCCCAGGAGCTCCACCTAACGCAGTCGGGGGTGAGCCAGCACATGAAATCACTTGAGGATAGCTTGGGCGTCCCACTCTTTGATCGCGTTAAGCAAAGGCTCGTTCCGACCCGTACAGCCACGGAGCTTTACGAGCGTTGCACGCGGGGCTTAGGCGAGATTGAAAGCGCACTCTCAAAAATCTTGGCGGGCAACGAGGCCCCATCGGGAGTCGTTGCGATCGGGATGCCGGTCGAGTTTGGAAACAACGTCGTCGTGCCCGCGGCCGCCGAGCTTTCAAAAAAGTATCCGCTCGTGCACTTTAAGTTTCGATACGAGTACGCGACAGTCATCAATGCGATGCTGCTCAAAGGGGAGCTTGATTTTGCGTTTGTCGATGAGTTTCGGATGGATCCGGCGATTGAGAAGGAAAAGGTTTTCGACGAGATTCTTGAGCTTTGTGTGAGTCCAGAGCGCGTTTCCGAGCTTGGTGCATATCGCAACGTACGAAAGTTTTACGAGCAGCTCGAGTACGTGGATTATCAAGAGGGAGAGCCGCTTTTACGCCAGTGGTTTAGACATCATTTAGGGACTCAGAGCTTGGATCTCAACGTGCGCGCAACTCTGATGGACGTACAGGGGGTTGCACGCATGGTCAAAAATGGTGCAGGGGCTGGCATCTTGCCCGACCATTTGATTCAGAAGCTCGAGGCCGAGGGGAAAAAGCTGCATCGCTTCCGTGGATGCGGATCTCCGCTTAAAAACTCGATCTCTGCGGCTTATCTGCCCGACCGCACGCAGTCGCGCGCAGCGGAGCTTACTCTTGCAGCTTTGAAAGCGACGATGAGGAGTGCGAGTGCTCCTCAAGCCAAGAAGAAATAGCTGGAAACACCTGTTCAGGCGCGTGTTTTCCACACAGCAGGTCGATGTGGCCGTAGCCTTGAAGTGCAAGATAGCGATGGCCTGCGTTCTGAGGCAGTAGCTCAAATGTGTTTCGAGCAGCCTGCTCCGGACACTGCTCATCACGCGAAGCGCCGAGTGCAAAAATGGGTAGCGTTTGGTTCTCGGGGAGGGCGCCAGCATAGGGAGCAGCGCGCGGATCTTCGTAACGCCGGATGTGGGGGGCGAGATCCCGAAGCACGCGTGAGGGTTGCGCTCGAAAGCCCTGCGCATGAAGTCGGCGTGCATCTAAGCCCACCATGTTCTCCGGCCGGTAATTGAATGTTTCGCCACGATGAACGAAGCGTCCAGCAAAGGGTGCAAAAAAAAGCGCGAGCTCACCGATCGGTAGTGCAGGGATAAAGCGTGTGAGCGGCTCAAACCTCAGCAGGGGCTCAAACGCTGAACCCGTTCCAAAATAATGTAAGCTCGAAGCCACTGCGATGCCTGATCGGATCCGCGAGCGTAACTCGGGCCTCCCTAAAGCTGCGTACAAGAGGATCCCTCCCATACTATGGCCAATGAAGTGGACTTGACTCTCTCCGGTCTCTCTTTCGATCGCATGAAGAATCGTAGGCAAATCGTTCGTGAGATAGTCCTCAAGTCCCCAGTCAAAATTTTTTGCTCCGAAAAGTGTGGGCGACTCGCTCCGTCCATGTCCACGTAACTCGCCGACAAACACATCAAATCCCTGAGCCGAGAGCGTACGTGCAAGGGAGCGCTCAGGGTGAAGATCAAACGTAAAGCGATCTGTTGAAAGTCCATGAACAAGGAGCACCGCGGGCGAAGCACGCCGCACTTTTGGCGCATAGTGTGCGATCGCTAAGCGCCAATGATCTCGTGTCTCAACCCAGAGAGTCTCAGTCTCGCCTGTATTTGAGGCATAAAATCTTTTAACGAGCGCTCGGTAACAGAGCCCCAGGCCCGCAAGCGCTAGCAAAAGCTCCATCCTAGCTCCGCTCTCCTAAGCGAAACAAAGCGCAAGCATTGCGCGTCGTGATCTCGGCGACTTCATCCAGAGTGACTCCTTTGATCTCAGCAAGTTTCATTGCGGTAAAGCGCACCCACGCAGGTTCGCATTTTTTTCCACGGTGGGGGACTGGAGCGAGATAAGGTGAGTCTGTCTCAATCATCAGGCGATCCAGAGGATAGGTGCGAGCACAGTCGCGCAGCGAGTCTGAGTTCTTGAACGTCAGAATCCCCGAGAAAGAGATCAAAAACCCAGCGTCTAAGCACGCGCTTCCAAACGCTTGCGTTCCAGTAAAGCAATGAATCACTCCGACCGGCTGACCCGGGCGCATGCGCGCTTGGCGAGCGTAGTGCTCAAGACGAGGAAGGAGATCCTCCTCGGCCTCGCGACTGTGCACAACCACAGGGAGCTTCAGCTCAAGAGCGAGCTCGAGCTGCGCTTGGAGATCCTGGATCTGGGTGGTGCGCGGAGAGTGCTCGTAATGATAATCGAGGCCGATTTCACCGATTGCACGGCAAAGCGGATGACTCGCTCGCGTGCGTAATGTCTTAAGGTCAGAGGGACCGAGTGCGGAGGCGTCGTGCGGGTGGACTCCAATCGTATGGACGACGCCTGGATAACGCTCAGAGAGAAGATGAAGTGTGGATGTGTTCTCAAGGTCAGTGCCGATTGCAACAAGGTACTGAACGCCGGACTCCTGGGCTTCACGCACCAGATCGTCTGCACTTTTAGGCGAGAAGTCGTAGCTTAAGTGGCAATGGCTATCGACGAGAACCGTCATGTTTACGGGCTCTTTTTACTCAAGATCTCCACTGCACGCGAAAATGTAGGCAGATCGGGGACGAGCTCTGATTTGTGACCGTTAAAAAAGAAACTCGGCGTGCCTTGAACATTAAGCAAAATGGCCTCTTCGATATCACGCTCTAGGGCGAGTTTGGTTTCTGCAGACTCTAAGCAGGAGCGAAGTGCGCTTGGCTCGAGTCCAGCTTTTTCAGCAAGTTCCGTGGGGAGCCCAGGCTTTAGACGATCTTGATGCTCAAAGATCGAAGAGTAGACTTCTTTAAACCGCCCGAGCTTTTGCGCACAAATGGCGACTTTTGCAGCCTCACAGGAGGCCGGGTGCATGGGGGCAGTCACTTTTCGATTACAGCCTGAATCCAGGGGAAAATTACGAAACACGTAGCGCACGCTGCCTGGATATCGATCCAAAAGCGCATGCATTGCGAGTGCTCCGCGCTTGCACCAAGGACACTGAAAATCGCTGAACTTCACAATTGTGATGGGTGCTCCTGGGGTGCCCAACGAGGGGTACTCGGCGTTCGTCGTCACCGGCAAGGGGGCAGACTGCATCATGCGCTGGACATAAAGGTCAGTGTCATCAGCTGCGGAAGGAGGCTTTCCAAGAAACGAGAGCACAAGAGAGATTGCGACAAATGTTCCCATCATCACAAAGTTGGGTCTAAGCTTGGCAAACCCGACTGACTTGAGAGAGGGTTTAAGACTGAGGACGATCGCGAGTGAGGCGATATTGATCGCATCAACCCCAAGGCACAGCAGACACCAAGTGCCGATCACGCTTCTCATGATGAACAAGTAGATCACCGATATGATGCTTGAGAGTCCAAAGGCGATCGCAAGAAACGCAAGATGACGAGGGCGCTCTTCGTTGGATCGAGCGAGGAGTGAAAAAACGGCAGTCGCTGCAAAAAATGCAATCGCCCATGAAGACAAAGGGATTCCTGGGAAAGTCTCAGCCCAGCGACTCATCTCGATCGCATCACAGTTGAATGCACCAAAAGTACAAAACGATTGGAAGCTCCCGGCAGTGCCTGAGCGTTTGGCGATAAAGCTCACCGTTTGGTAGATCGAAATTCCGAGACCCATCAGAGAGAGTAGGAGCAAGGCGTTGAGACGGCGGGGGGTTCTGAGCATGGCTTCCTCTGTCCTTCAGAGGTAGCATGGTAGGGCTTTGCTGCCTAGGTTCAGGGAGATAGGTGATGCGCGTTATTTTTGTTCTAGGATTCGTTTTTGGACTCTTCGGGTGCTGGGGGGGGAGTGAGGATTTTCGCGGAGTACGCATGACGCTCTCCAACGAGCCAGCCACCCTGGACCCCTCGCTTGCGGAGGATGGAACCGCTTTGCGTATTCTTGCCAACACTTCAGACGGACTGATGGGATATTCGGCAAGCGGCAAGCTTCAGCTCAGACTTGCGCGCTCTGTGCGCGTGAGCACTGATCACCGGCAGTTTGAGTTTGATCTCCGTGAGGGCGTGCTCTGGTCCGATGGGGTCGAAGTTAAGCCCGAGGACTTCGTGACGGGGATCGAGCGTACGCTCTCGCCGCAGACGGCCGCGCGCTTAGGAAATTTGCTTTTACCGATCGAAGGATCGGGCAAGTTCCGCGCTTCCAACGGTGGGCTTGCGGGTCTGAAGGTGCGGGGGCGCACGCTCATTGTGCGCACGGCGGAGCCTGCGCCGTACTTTGTGCACGCGATGACTCTCCCGGTAGCGCTTCCTCAACGTAAGGATGTGCTCGAGCGCGCAGGTGGAGTTTGGCCAAAAGATGCACCGGTGACCGGAGCTTATACTTTGCGGGAGCATCGAGCATCACAGCGGATGGAGTTTCAACCTAACCCAAAGTACTGGGCTTATGACCCAGCCGCGCTACCGATCCGTCTCATGCAGGTTCCAGATGAGTCGACTGGACTGAACCTTTTTGAAGCTGGAAAACTCGAACTCCTTACACGTGTGCCTGCACTTGATTTTCCAAAACTTCAGGCTGCAGGCAGAGTACGGGTACATCCGTTTCGAGCGACCTACTACTTGGCGTTTAACGTACGAAAAGCTCCCTTTGATCGCGTGGAGTGGCGAAGAGCGGTGTCGCGCGCGATCCAAAAAGAGGAGATCACGCGGATACTGGGCACGGGCGAAACCCCAGCGAACTCGTGGGTGGCAGAGGGGCTTGAGGGGTATTATGCGGATCAGGCGAAGCTCCCTCAGTTCAGTGCGCCTGGAGTGTGGAAAGAGAGTGTGAGGATTGGTTTTGACTCGAATTCACGTAACACGCTCATCCTTGAGAAAGTGCAACAGGATCTCAAGCGCTTAGGACTCTCCGTGGTTTTGGAAAACGCAGACTGGAAAACCTACCTCAAGCGCCTGCGGACGGACCCACCTCAGATTTACCGATTCGGGTGGTTAGCACCTTTTGAGGACCCCGTGCCGCATTTGGAGGTTTTTTTGACCGGCAATCCGAACAACTATACCGGCGCCTCTTTGCCTCGGTACGATGCTCTTGTCTCACGTGTTCGTCGTATGTTGCCAGGAGCGGAGCGGGAGCGACTGATTGTGCAGGCCCAAAAGATCCTCATCGAGGAGGAGGCAATTGTGATCCCGCTGTATCATTACGTGCAGACGCATATGGCTTCGCCCGGCTTAAAGGGGTTTGCGGTGAACCCCTACGGACAAGTCAACTGGAGCGCGCTTAGGCTCGAGTAGCGCTACTCAATTGATGCGGCCAGTTTGTTAGGCGTAGATTTTTTCGCGGTGCTCCTGCTTTTCTTTGCAGGAAAGGCACATGGTTGAGACAGGGCGGGCTTCAAGCCGCTTCATCTCAATCGGCTCCTCGCAGGACTCGCAGGTTCCAAAAACGCCTTCGTCCATTCGCGCAAGCGCTTCATCGATTTTGACCAGGAGCTGACGCTCGCGGTCGCGGAGCTTAAAAACGAGGTGCTGATTGAGTTCTGTTGCAGCCAGATCAGACTCATCGGGCAGATCGTCTTGAGAAATATTGAGTTCGTTGCTGAGCGTGTTTTTTGAATTGTTCAGAATGCGCTGTTTTTCTTCGAGAAGCGCTTTACGAAACTTAGCGACGTTTTTTGCGTCCATCCCCACATCCCCCAGAGTCTTTCCGATGACGCATCCTGGTCAGCGCAAAGATTTAGATCATTGTAGATAAAACTTCTGCGCCTACAAGAGGCTCATCAAAGTTTTTATAAGAATTCCAAACTAAGTCAGTTGACTGACTTTTGACTCTTGAAAAATGGAGCCAAGCGTCAGGATTGTGCTGACCTGGCCTTTCGTGTCGGAATTCTGCTGAGAAACTTGAGCGCGCGCGCGATTTCCCGTATTGCTCAATCCTCACGCAAACCATGGTCGAAAATAAAAAAAGTCAGGTCGCGTTTCTCGTGCTTGCTGCGGGCCAGGGCAAGCGCATGCACTCGTCTGACCCGAAAGTGCTCTCCCCGGCTGCAGGTGAGCCCATGTTGTTTCACATCTTGCGTCGAATTCTTGTCGTCGATCCGCGTGCGCCCATCGCCATCGTCGTGGGACACCAGCGCGAAAAGGTCGAAGCCCGTGTGCGTGAGGGTTTTCCAGGCGCCTCCATTGAGTTTGCTCATCAAACCGAGCAACTGGGAACGGGTGATGCCGCACGCGCGGCGATGGGATCGCCTTGGGGCGAAGCGCAAGTTCGAGCCAAACGTAATGTGCTCGTGCTTCCAGGCGATCAGCCGACGATCAGCGAAGCGCTCGTTCGTCAGATGAGCGAAGGGCTGAGTCGAGGGGCTGCCATGCGCTTACTGACCTGTACAGTTGCGCAGCCGCATGGTTACGGGCGGATCGTGCGCAAAGGCAAGTCCGGTCCCGTGCTCAAGATCGTTGAAGAGAAAGACGCAAGCTTGCGCGAAAAAGAGATTCGAGAAGTGGCCACTTCGATCTACCTTTTTGATGCCGCGTTTTTGAAAGCGGGACTTCGAAGACTGACCAATAAAAACGCTCAGGCCGAGTACTACTTGACCGACCTTGTTCAACAATGTGCGGGGGCTAAGAAAAAAATCGAAGTCCTTCACTGGGCCGAGCCCTCCGACGTGCGCGGAGTGAACACTCCGTGGGAGCTCGCCGAAGCTTCGCGCATTCTCTATGCTCGCTGCGCGCGCGATTGGGCTTTGAGGGGGGTGCGCTTCATTCAGCCGGAGACCACGTTGATCGACGCGCGTGTGGAGCTCGAGCCCGAAGTAGTGATCTACCCCGGAGTGCTCCTTGAAGGCGCGACGAAGGTCGGTCGGGGTGCAGTCATCGGTCCGCACTGTCAGATCCGCGACTCGATCATCGAGTCGGGGGCTGAGCTCCGAGCTGGCTGCGTGTTCGAGCGAGCGCACGTAGGTGCGGAGGCCAAGATCGGACCCTACGCGCACTTACGACCCGAGAGTCGAGTGGGAGCGCGTGCTAAGATTGGAAACTTCGTGGAGCTCAAGAAAACGAGCATCGGAGAGGAGGCAAGCATCGCGCACCTCTCCTATCTTGGGGATGCTGAAGTGGGTGCACGCTCAAATATCGGCTGCGGCTTTGTGACCTGCAACTTTGACGGTCGCGTGATCGCAGGTGAGCGCAAGCATAAGACTGTGATTGAAGAAGATGTGTTCATGGGCTCGGACTGCCAGACGGTCGCTCCTGTGCGTGTCGGTCGTGGAGCGTATGTGGCCTCGGGATCAACCATCACCTCGGATGTGGAGCCTGAGGCGCTGGCGATCGCGCGCGCGCGTCAGGTCAATAAACCTGGTTATGCGCGTAAGCTTAAACCCGGAAAAGGGGATCAATAAACCATGTGCGGAATCATTGGATACTCTGGCCCTCGTCCTGTCGTTGATCTCCTGATTCAGGGACTAAAGAGGCTTGAGTACCGCGGTTACGACTCTACAGGGATTGCTTATCTCGATGGCAACAAGATCAAAGTCATCAAAAGCGAAGGAAAACTCCTCAACACCGAGCGACTCGTGGGTGAGGCAGAAAACACGCACTCCTCTACAACGGGGATCGGACACACCCGCTGGGCTACGCACGGAAAGCCCACCACCCAAAACGCTCATCCGCACCGGACGGGACACGTCGTACTGGTGCACAACGGAATCATCGAAAACTATCAGCTCATCCGAGAGCGCGTGATCAAGAACGGACTTAAACCTCAGTCCGAGACCGACTCCGAGCTCTTTGGGTTTTTGGTGCTTGAGCAGATGGATCAAGGCAAAGGCCTACGCGAGGCCGTGCGACTCGCCTTTTTGCAGATCGAGGGTGCTTGTAGCGTTGTGGTGATGTCTGAGCGTGAGCCGGGCGTGATCATCGGAGTGCGTCGGGGCGCGCCCCTGGTTGCAGCGCGAGATCCAAAGTCTGGGTTTTTGTTGGCTTCGGATCCTGCGCCTCTTTTGGAGTACACGCAGGATGTTTTGTTTTTGGAAGATGGCGATCTGGTCGAGGGATCGGCGCGTGGAGTTGAGTTTTTCGAAATCGAAACCGGTCGACCGTGTACGCGCGCAGTGACTCGGCTGGATTGGTCTGCCGATAAAATGGATCGTCAAGGCTATCCTCACTACATGCTCAAGGAAATCCACGAGCAGCCCTTGGCTTTGATTGACACGTTAAACGGTGTTCTCGATCGCAAGCGTGCCGATCCGTTTCCGCTCGCAGATCAGCCCGGAGTGAAGATTTTGCACGAGGCTCGTCATTTGGTCTTTGTGGCATGCGGAACTTCTTGGCACGCGGCGATGGAAGGAAAGTACTGGATCGAGCGTTTTGCTCGTATCTCTGTTTCCGTGGAGCTTGCGAGCGAGTTTCGCTACCGCGACCCAGTGATTTTGGATGGCTCAGTCGTGGTCGGGCTCTCGCAGTCAGGCGAGACAGCTGACACGCTTGCAGTGATTAAAGAAATGAAACGCAAAGGCATCCCCACTCTTGCGATCACCAACGTACGCGGTAGCACGCTTGCCCGTGAGGCGAGCGCAGCTTTTTATACCTCGGCGGGTCCTGAGATCGGAGTAGCTGCGACCAAATCGTTCACCTCGCAACTGCTGATGCTGTTGATGTGGGCAGGATCCTTGGGGCTTCGGCAGGGCGGAGATGCCTCACGCCAGATCGGTCAAGTGTTTGATCAGCTCCTGAAAGTCCCGCACGCGCTCGAAGCAGCGCTTGCACGTGACTCTGAGTTCGTGCAGTCGTGCCATAAAGTCGCTCGCTCAATTGCGCCGTATCGGGGCTTCTTTTTTATGGGACGTGGCTACTCGTTTCCGATCGCACTCGAAGGAGCGCTGAAACTAAAGGAGATCGCCTACGTTCATGCCGAGGGTTATGCGGCAGGCGAGCTCAAGCATGGCCCGATCGCAATGATTGATGATCAGATGGTGGTCGTCGTCCTTGCTCCTCCGGATCGCTGGCGCGAGAAGATGATCTCAAACCTTCAGGAGATGAAAGCCAGAAGCGCTCGAATCTTGGGTGTGGGTGCTGCAAGTGACCGAGGGCTTCAGGAGCACTGTGATTGGTTTATCCCAATGCCGGCCTTAGGCGAAGTGGATGAGAGTTTGGTTCCTTTCGCGCTCTCACCTGTCGTGCAACTGGTCAGTTATGAGATTGCAGTGCTGAAGGAGGCAAACATCGATCAGCCTCGAAATCTCGCTAAGAGCGTGACCGTCGAATGACGCCTCTGTTGCGCTCTGCTCTGCTTGGAATCTGGAGCGCAGCTCCGGTCGCAGGAGTCCTTTGGGTTTGGCAGCGCGGAGTGCCCAATCTTTGGATCTGGATTTTGGGAGTGGCGCTTGGCTCACTGTGGATTGCACTCCCGTTACGAAAAGGACACGAGCTTTCGGGACTCGCGGGCGTTTTACGCTCAGTGTACTCGCCGGTGGGATTTGGTTTTAAGAGGCGCAATGTTTTTTATGCTTTGGGCGAGTTGTTTCTTGGCGCGTTTGGAGGCAGATCAGGGCCTGAAGGATTAGCGCTTCTAAGCTCAGAGCAGAGCGCGACTTTGCTCAGGCCCCGCGCTGAGCACTGGTCAGAGCATCACCGGCGCACTGAGGTTGCGTCTGTGCTTGCAGCATCATTATCGGCGGCGCTGGGATCTCCACTCGCAGCGCTCGTTTTTGTTGCTGAGCTTCAAATCGGTGGACAAGCTTTAAGGATCGCAGTGAGCGCGATCTGCGCACATTTTTCGATGCTTTTTTTGCGAGAGCGTGGAGTGTTGCGGGACTTAGGTCTGCGCTGGAACTTTGAGGGCTCTTTGGGCTTGCTGGGAGTGAACACTTCGATGCAAGCGCTTTCGTTTGGACTGATTGTCGTGATCGGTGGTTTGGTTGCTGCAGGTTTGATTCATGCGCATCGGAGTGGGCGTTTTGCGCTTCGCTCGATGGTGTGGCCTCTGCTCGGGGGAGCGACTTTGATTGGGGCGGGGATTGTGTTTCCGCAGATGAGGCTTCCGATTCCAGAGTGGATTCAAATCGCTACCGGAGAGTTGCGCTGGGGTTTTGCGTTTGCGGCTCTGCTGTCGTGGTTTGTTTTAACGATTTTTTTTCGAGCCCGGGGAGTCTTTTGGTGGGTCTTGGTGCTCGGAGGCTGTCTAGGAGCGCTCAGTGAGCTACTGGCTCCTGGGTGGGGACGGGCAGGCGGATTTGTTGGGATGGCCGTGCTTTGGGGCGCACTTTTTAGTGCGCCAATTTCGGGAGCGCTTTTAGTCTATGAGCTGAGTCGTGAGAGTTCACTTCTGATCCCCGCGTTTGTCGGCGCGTGGTCAGCTCTGAGGCTTCGGCGCTCTCTGATTGACACGCATTGGATTGATGAGGAGCTCAGAGGAGTTGGAGTTGAGCTCAGTCGGGGTCGGTTGGCCGGGATCTTGGATGAGCTTTTCGTGAAAGATGCGATGGTTCATAACTTTACGTCCGTTTTTGAGCGCGATCCGATTCGAGTGCTCCATGACAAGCTCTTGGAGTCAACGTATCCATTTTTGGTCGTCACCGATAGTCGCGGGAGTTATTTGGGTGTGATTTCGGCCGATCAGATCGAAAAATTTTGGAGCCGTGAGAGTCAAGGCGCCAGGGCCGAGCGAGTTCAGCAGATTATTGAGGCTCGCGATCTTTTGTATCGCCCAGGAACTGAAGTGCCGACAGTCTTTGCCGATGATCGTCTCTCGGTCGCCGCCGACTTGATTGCAGGGCATGCGGTCGTTCCTGTGATTGGAAACGAATCTCAAGTCCTCGGGCTTTTGTTCGCACATAATGTGCGCGTTCTTTATGATCGCAAAGCAGCGCATCGAGTGATCCAGGAGATGCTGCGATGGAGGAGTTCATGAGCGGAGCGATTTTGCCTGCCTACCTTAAGCGCTTAAATACTCCCCAGCGTGAAGCCGCGGTGACGATCGAAGGTCCGCTGATCGTACTTGCAGGTGCGGGTTCAGGGAAGACGAGCATGCTGACGTCTCGGATCGCTCATTTGATTTCGCATCACCGTGTGCCACCGTACCAGATTTTAGCCATGACCTTCACCAACAAGGCAGCGGCTGAAATGCGCTCACGCGTGGATCGAATCTTAAGCGAAGTGGACTCTCCACTTTTGGGCACTCCTGAGATCGGTACTTTTCACTCGGTGTGTATTCGGATGCTGCGGCGAGAGCTTCATCATACTCCGTTTCGAAAGCAGTTTGTGATCTATGATGACTCAGATCAGCTCTCCTTGATCAAGGATGTGCTCGCTAAACTTGATATTGATCCTAAGGCGTTTAGTCCTAAGTCGTTTCAGGCGGCGATCAATCGTCTGAAGTGCGACGCGATGGAGCCTGAGCAGGTAGATCCTGCACCCCATAGTCCGTTCGAAAAAAAACTCAAAATCGTCTACGAACAGTACCAAAAGGATCTGTTCACCAATCAGGCGCTCGATTTTGGCGAGATCCTTTGTCTCACGTATCGCGTGCTGCGAGATCATCCAGAAACTCGTGCCCGTTACCAAGAGCTCTATCGGTTCATTCATGTGGATGAGTATCAAGACACCAACCGAGTGCAGTACTTACTGCTCCAGCAGCTCGTGAACCCTCAGACAAAAAACATTTGCGTTGTCGGCGATGAGGATCAGTCGATTTACAAGTGGCGAGGCGCTGATATCCGCAACATCTTGGACTTTGAGCAAGACTATCCGGGCGCACGCGTCGTAAAACTAGAGCAAAACTACCGCTCTTCGCAAAACATCATCTCCGCTGCAAGCCACGTCATCTCGCACAATACCGAGCGCAAAGATAAACGCTTATGGACGGAGAACGAGGAGGGCGAGAAGGTCCAGATCATCGAGACCCCGGATGACCGTGCAGAGGCTGAGTTCGTCGTGGGAGAGATCAAGCGACTCGCACGTGATGAGGCACTGAGTTTGAGTGAGTTTGTTGTTTTTTACCGAACTCACGCGCAAAGCCGACAGCTCGAGGACGTCCTTCGTCGCGAGAAGTATCCGTATCAAGTCGTTGGTGGAGTGCGGTTCTACGATCGTAAAGAGATCAAAGATCTTTTGAGCTATTTCAGGGTGATCCTCTCTCCGGAGGACTCCGTCAGCGTAAAACGCATCATCAACACTCCTGCGCGTGGGATCGGTAAGAGTACGCTCGATAAAATCGATGAGGTATGGTTGCGATCTCCCTCGGGTACGACTTTTTGGCAGACACTACTGGAGTCGGTGCGTTCGGAAGGGATGTTCTCAAAAGGGACACAAAAAAAACTCGAGAGCTTTGTTCTGCTCATTGAGAAACTGCGCACTCTGCCTGAGCAGATGCTTTTATCTGAGATCTACCATCGGATCTTAGATGAGACCGGATATGTCGTTGAACTTCGGCAAGAAAACACTCCCGAGTCCTTGGCGCGGATTGAAAACTTAGAAGAGTTCAACAACGTGATTGTCGAGTTTGAGGAGGAGCGCCTCAAAGGCGCTAGCGCGCCCGAGCGCTCGAAGCTTTTGGATTTGTTTCTTGAGCAGATCTCGTTGTCCTCGGAGATTGATGAGACTCTCGATCAGGCTACCGTGAGACTGATGACTCTTCACTCCTCCAAAGGGCTCGAGTTTCCGGTCGTGTTTATGGTCGGGATGGAGGAAGGACTCTTTCCCTCGACCCGGGGCTGGGAGGAGCCTGAGCCTGAGGAAATCGAAGAGGAGCGCCGTCTGTGCTATGTTGGGATGACGCGCGCAGAGCGAAAGCTCTATCTTCTCCATGCACAGATGCGTCGGATTTGGGGTGAGATCAAGTACAATGAACCCGCACGGTTTTTTGACGAGATGCCCGAGCGATACACTCAGAAGCGAAAGTTCGGCGCCCCGCGCAGCTCTTTTCAGTCAGGCCTGGATCCGATCGAATCGCGCATCCCGTCATCTCCGACGCTGACTTCAAGTTGGGTTGGTAAGGGCTTAGATCACCCCGAGTATGGACGAGGGAAAGTGGTGGCCTCTGAGGGTTCGGGCAACGATCAAAAAGTCACCATCGAGTTTGTCCGAGACCATAGCCGGCGGAAGTTTTTCCTGCGTTACGTTGCGCCTTTTTTCGGCTAACTTTGGAGTCCATGTCGGACATCACTGCTGAAGTAACCCGAAAAATGGCCATGCTTGCTCGCTTGGAGCTGAGCTCCGAGGAGGTGACCTTGTACACGGCACAGCTGGGCCAGGTGCTCGGTCACATTGCACAGCTTCACGAAGTCGACGTCGAGGGCGTAGATGCTCTGACGAGTCCTCTCGATTTTGAGCTCCGACTCGCACAA
This sequence comes from Bdellovibrionia bacterium, assembly GCA_044352155.1. GTDB lineage: Bacteria > Bdellovibrionota > UBA1018 > UBA1018 > JBILEK01 > JBILEK01. The sequence continues at coordinate 10,185 of JBILEK010000019.1, read as the reverse complement.
GATAGAGTGGAACCCACCAATACGGCAGTGCTCGAGCATGCGCCTGAGGTCGAGGGCGGCGCGTTTCGCGTGCCCAGAATTTTGTAGGATTAAGACCAATGCGAATGCACTCGATTGGAGAGATCCAAAGCGCACTGGAGTCCGGTGAGCTCAGTGTTCCCGAGCTCATTCAAGAGCGTCTGAAACTCGCACGCGAAAACAAACTCAACGCGTTTTTGGACGTGTTCGAGGAGCGAGCAATGGATCAAGCGCGCAAGCTCCAAGTCGAGCTCGACCGACTCGGACGCCAGATCCCAAAAGATCGTATGCCTTTATTTGGGATCCCTCTTGGAATCAAAGACAACCTTGCACTCCGCGGCGCTCGGATGACTTGTGCCTCTCGAATGCTTGAAACTTACGTCGCACCTTATACTGCGACTGCCGTGGAGCGCTTGGAGTCAGCAGGCGCGATCTCGATCGGCAAGCTCAACATGGACGAGTTTGCGATGGGGAGCTCAAACGAGAACTCAGCTTTTGGTTTTGTGGAGCATCCGACGCATCCGGGGTATGTGCCCGGAGGATCCTCAGGTGGATCGGCTGCGAGCGTGCGCTCGGGGGTCTGCGCTGTGGCGTTGGGCTCAGACACGGGTGGATCGATCCGATTGCCTGCAAGTTTTTGTGGACTCGTCGGGATGAAGCCCTCTTACGGACGAGTCAGTCGGTATGGTCTGACTGCTTTTGCATCCTCGCTTGATCAAATCGGCCCACTGGCAACCTCGGTCGAAGATGCTGCAACGGTGATCGAAGCCATGGGGGGCGTGGATCACCGTGATGGGACTTCGGTGGATCTCCCGATCCATGGACTCTCTCAAGCCGCTCGAACTCCGGCTGAGCTCTCTCAAGTGCGACTGGGAGTGCCGAAAGAGTATTTTCAAGAAGGATTGCAGCCAGAGGTACGCGCTTCGATCGAAAATACATTGAAGGCTCTTGAGAAGCGTGGCGCAAAGCTTGTGCCTATGACTTTGCCTCTGACGAAGTACTCAGTCTCAACCTACTACGTCGTTGCAGTGAGCGAGGCGTCAAGCAATCTCTCGCGGTTTGATGGGATTCGTTTTGGTTTCAGACCCGAGCTCCAAGGGCCCGAGCTTGATCTCGGAAAGTTTTATGCGCGCATGCGTTCAAAGTTTGGTCCCGAAGTTAAGCGTCGCATCTTGCTCGGAACTTATACGCTCTCCAGTGGCTATTATGATGCGTACTATTTGCGCGCCTGTCGTGTGCGACGTCGAATCCAGAGCGATTTTCAAGAAGCTTTTAAGCATGTGGACGCGATCGTTGCGCCAGTCTCTCCTGTGACAGCGTTTCAGCGAGGGGATCACGCGACGGATCCTCTTAAAATGTACTTGATGGACATCTTCACGATTCCCGTCAATCTGGCGGGGCTACCGGCGCTTTCGGTTCCATGCGGAGTAGATCAAAAAGGTTTGTCGATCGGACTACAGCTCATCGGGGCTCAGTTTGGTGAGCAGCGCTTGCTCCAAGTTGCGGCAGCAGTCGAGCGAGAGGTGCGTGTATGAACGGCCAGTTTGAAGCCGTGATTGGACTTGAAGTTCACGTACAGCTTTCGACGCAGTCGAAGTGCTTTTGTCGCTCTCGCGCACGCTCTGATTCAGTCGCACATGAGCAAGTAAACGGCAATTTGTGCGAAGTCTGCGCAGGCCATCCTGGCACGCTCCCTGTGCTCAACCATACTGCAGTGGAGTACGCGATCCGCGCAGGGCTTGCGACCAACTGCACGATTCGGGAGCGGAGCCGTTTTTCGCGCAAAAACTATTTTTACCCCGACCTCCCGAAAGGGTATCAAATCAGTCAGTACGATGAGCCGCTGTGCGAGAGTGGCTGGCTTGAGATCGTGACCGTTGCAGGTGCTCCTAAGCGAGTGCGGATCACTCGAATTCATATGGAAGAAGATGCAGGCAAAAACGTGCACCATGTGGGTTACTCGCTCGTCAATCTCAACCGCGCCGGAGTCCCGCTTGTTGAGGTGGTCAGCGCTCCAGATCTTTCGAGTGCCGAGGAGGCAAGTGCTTACTTGAAAGTCTTGCATGCCATTGTCACTTCGATCGGGATTTGTGATGGCAACCTTGAAGAAGGCAATTTTCGCTGCGATGCAAACGTGAGCGTGCGTCGACGCGGAGACTCAACGCTGGGTACACGCGTTGAGGTTAAAAACGTGAATTCATTTCGATTTGTGGAGAGAGCGATTCAACACGAAATCGCACGACAAGTGGATGTGATCGAGTCAGGCGGCTCAGTGGTGCAGGAGACGCGCGGGTATGACTCGGATCGTGACCTCACTTTCTCCCAGCGCACCAAAGAGCAAGCCCATGACTATCGATACTTTCCTGATCCCGATCTGCTCCCTTTGCGTGTGACGCGAGAGTGGGTGGAGCAGATTCGCGCAGGTCTTCCGGAGCTCCCTGAGCAGCGTCGCGCGCGTTACTTGCAATTAAAAGTGCACTCCGATCAGGCACATCTTTTAGCTTACACTCCTGAGCTCTCTCATCTCTTCGATGAGGCGGTGCGAGCGGGCGGCCCTGCGAACATCCTGAGCGCGCTTGTGTGCGGAGAGGTCATGCGACTTCAGAACGAGAGTGGGAGTACGCAGGTTCGGATCAAGGCGTCAGCACTTGCAGAGGTTGCAGGTTTGCAGGCTTCGGCGACGGTATCGAGCACGGCAGCAAAGCAGCTGATTCTTAAGCTCTGGGAGCAAGACGAGCCTGTGCACGCTCTCATGGAGCGTCTGGGCTTACGTCAGTTGAGCGACGTAAGTGCGCTTGAAAAGTGGATCGATCAAGCGATTGCGGAGTTTCCAGCTCAGAGTCAAGAGTACCGATTAGGCAAGGATAAGGTTTTGGGGTTTTTGGTCGGTCAGGTCATGAAGTCTTCGGGCGGGAAAGCAAACCCCAGTCTCGTTCAAGAGGTTTTAACAAAAAAACTGCGAGGCGGAGAATGAGCAAAAAAAGCATATTGAAAAAGTCAGCGTTTTTTGTGTCGGCGCTTGTCGCTCTTGTTGCGACCTCCGCGCTCGTGATCCCTCTGCTGATCGATGTGGATCGCTTAAGGCCTGAGATCGAGCGAGTCGTCAATGAGCGCATCGACGGTAAACTAAAGCTCGGGGGTCTTAAGCTCTCTTTGTGGGGGCAGATTCGTGTACAAGTCGATGGCGTCGAGCTTCAGGATGCTCAATCCAAGCGGATCCTAGGAGTGAAGGATGCGGTTTTTCATTTTCCGCTCTTACCACTTCTGCTCGGAAAGCCTGAGATCGAGTTCCGCTTACGTGCTCCTTCAGTCTCTATCGCACGCGATACGGAGGGGGAGCTCAATCTCCTAGGACTGATCAAAAAACAAAGCTCCTCGCTAGCGGTAACTCCCGCTCAAAAAACTTCTGTGACTGTGAGCGAGATCGCACTCCCAGGTCTGATCCTGCGCTCGCGTCTGACTCTGCAGCTTGAGCGTGCAGAGCTCAATTACCGTGACGAGAAGCTCGCGTTCAGCAGCCAAATTCGCGATCTGAACGTGAGGCTTCGGAACTTATCGCTCTTAGAACCTTCTGAGTTAGCGATCTGGGCTGATCTCGACACCCAAGTTGCAAAAACGCTGCAAGTACGCGGTCCGTTTCGTGTGGACGCGATCGTGAAACCGGAGCTCATTGACGCAAAGCTCGTGCAGGTAGCGATTGAGTCGCAGGTCAAGTTAAACGAGCTGCAGATGAGCGCTCCTGGACGAGTGAGTAAAGCGAGAGGGGTACCGCTTGAACTTGCAATTTCGGCACGTTTAAGTGAGTCCAAGCTCGAACTGAGGAGTCTGATCCTTCGAGCGCACAACGCTGCGCTCACGGCCAAAGGCGAGATCCGGGAGCTTAAGACAAGCAAGATCGTTCAGCTTGATCTTCAGTCCAACACGATTGAGATCGGCCAGTGGGGCGCGCTCTTTCCGATGCTTTCAGCCTACGAGCCTGAAGGGCGCGTGACGCTTCGAGCGCAGGCGAGTGGCCCAGTGGCATCGCTGCAGTATCAGGCGGACGTAGAAGCGCAGGGGGTGACGCTCAAAGTTCCCTACACCAAAGCTAAACCCACACTCGCAGCTCGTGTACAAGTACGAACAGATCGGATCGAAAATCTTGAGCTCACGCTCCAGGCTCCTGGCAATGCGCTTAAGCTCGCAGGACAGCTGGAATCGTTTCAGTCTCCGCGCTTTCGGTTCAAACTCACAAGCTCTGGCTTAGATCTCGATCAGTGGTTACAGATCCCACGAAAAACTTCTGCTCAGTTTCAGTGGGTTCCGTCTGCTTACGCCGAAAAAGAGAAATCCGATTTCGACAAAATGCTCGATCCCCTGCGCAAAAGCGTAATCGCTCGAGCCGCCCAGGGCACGCTTGGAGTGGATGTTAAAAAAGTGGTGTTCGGTGGGATCTCTTTTCATGAGCTCATTGCAGAGCTGAGCCTCCGCGATCTCGTGGCGCAGCTTGAGCGGGCAAGTTTCAGACTCATTGGTGGGCAAGTGAGCGCAAAGGCGTCAGCCGACTTAAAGCCTGCTCAGCCAACATACAAATTTGAGTTTAAGGCAGCAGGCATTGAAGCGAATGAGGCTGTCGTCGCTCAGTTTCCGGTTTTTAAGCGCACGATTTATGGAAAAATCGATACTGAGGGCTCAGGGCAGGGTGCTAGTTTTGATCCGCAGTCGGCGCTTAAAAAACTACAACTGCAGGGAAAGTTTAGTGCTCGTGACGCTGTGTTTTCGACAATCGATATCGCTAAAATGACTCAAGAAGCGCTGACGCAAGCTCTGGAGCGCGCAGGCGATCGGATCCCTGGGCTCAAAGGCAAGAAGCTTCCTGTGCTTCCGGATCGCAAAGGTAAGTACCAGTCGATGACCTCAGACTTTCGGATGAAAGAGGGCGTTTTCGATGCGCCCAACTTTATTGCGCGCGCGTATCCCGGGAACGGCGTGGACTTAAAAGGCTCCACTCAAGTAGGCCTGATCGACTACGCCATCGATGCGCGTTGGTATGTCACAGATCCTCATAACATCACACAAGCGCGTGATCTGTCGATCGAAGTAAGTGGTACCAAAGTAGATCATATTCTTGCGCGAGGATCAGAGCCGGTCGGATTTCCAGTGACTGTAGGATGTAAAATCATGGAGCCTTGCTACCGTTACACGGAGGTAGCTGAGCACTTTGGAAAGATTGCACTCGCCAATATTGCAGATGCGGGCAAAGGTCGACTGAAAACAGAAGCACAAAACCAAGTCGAAGAAGCGGTGAAAAAAATCGCCCCAAACGCGCCCGTAAAAAACCTTATTAAAGGATTGTTTAAATAAGAAAGGAATCTCACCGTATGAATTTCTCAATATTCTCTGTCGTATTGATCAGTGTGTTGGCTCTCTCAGGCTGTGCGACGGACCAAAAAGCAAAAAATCTCGCCAAAGAGTCGGCCGCCAAATACTGGCAAGACAAAGCCTACCCCGGAAAAGCTTTTGACATCCAAGTTGTTGAGGCTGAGAAAGCGGATGACGGCCTGTATCGAGTGAAAGGGATTGTCGACGGCGAGACCCGTACCGGGATGTTTAACCCAGAGACGGAGAGTTTTTCTGAAGGTTTTTACTCGCTCGCCAAAGAGCGTAACAAGCGGATCGCCGAGCTTGAGCAGGAAGTAAAGTACTGGAAAGAAAAGACCGAAGCTCTGGAGAAAGAAAACTACAAGTTTCGTGTCCGACTCAAGCTCCCAGCAGTCCAAAAGACCGCAAGCAAAAAAGTGCAAGAATCAAGCGATGACAACGAGTCCCAATCCGACTAGTTCGATGCTCTGCTCTTCGATCGATCTAGGAACGAACACTTGCTTACTCCTGATCGCAGAGCTCGATCTCGAAGGACGAGTGAGTCGTGTCCGAGAAGATCATGCCAGAGTCGTGCGCTTAGGTCAGGGTGTGGATCGTGAGAAAAAGCTCCTAGACCAAGCCATCTCTCGCACTTTGGCTTGCTTGCGTGAGTACTCCACTTATGTGAGAGCGCAGGGGTTAGATCCTGCGCAAACAATTGCAGTTGCAACAAGTCAGGCTCGAGACGCTCAAAACGGCGCTCAGTTTTTTTCGCGGGTGGAGAAGGAGACGGGATTTAAGTTTCGAACTCTTTCTGGAGACGAGGAGGCGCGAGAGACTTTTGAGGGCGCGCTGTTGCCTGACATGGACCCTGGTCGTGTTGCAGTGATCGATATTGGAGGAGGAAGCACCGAGCTCATGGCGCAATCAGGTGGGCAGAGCTTGGATCTTGGCTCAGTGAGGTTTACGGAGCGTTATCTTAAGAGCGATCCTGTGACTGATAGCGAGTTTTGGGCGTGCGAAGCTGAGATCGATCGGATGCTTGCGGCGCTGAAACCCTGGCGGCAGAAGTTGTCTCAACAGACCGAGCTTGTTGCCGTTGCAGGGACTGCAACAACGCTTGCGACATGGTTTCTGGGTCTGTCGGAGTTTGATGCTTCAAAAGTCGATGGTGTCACGCTTACCCGAGGAGATCTGCATCGGATGGTAGAGGAGCTTAAGTGGCGCTCCGTCGAAGAGCGGAAAGCTCTCACAGGGGTTGAGGCGGGACGCGCAGATGTGCTGCTTGCAGGCGCAATGATCCTGTGGCGTGCGCATGAGGTGCTAGGGTTTACGGCATGTCGAATCAGTACGCGTGGTCTCAGGTATGGGGTACTCAAACGAGCTGCATCGACTCATACGGCACGTTTCTAAAACCAAAACTTACCTGTAACCAGCAACGAGAAAACTCTCTCTCCAGTAAGTGCATAAGAGATCTCGCCCCCTGCGGAGAAACGTCCAAAGCGCACATCGTACCCCACACGTGGGGCGAGTACGAAGGAGCTTGATTCTTTGGCAATCGTGACTGTCCCGACTGAAGAAGTGGCAGTCGCATTACGGGTGATGCTGGTGAACCCCAGACGCAAACCAAGATCAAATCCACTCAGTCCGTCGCTTGGATACCAATGACTCTCAGCTCCCCAGCTGAGCTGAGTCTGACTTAAGCTCGCGCTTGAGGAGTCTTCAGAGAACTCTGAGCCAATCCCGTAGCGTTGCAAAAAAAAACCGACGCCGAGTTTTCCAGTGACCGGGTAGCTGGAGGTCAGTCCATACTGAAACGTAGCACTTGAGTTTAAGGGGAGCGCCATTCCTCCCATCACGCCTACAAAACCCATCCCTTTGGCCGAAGTCGCAGAGAAGCTGCTGAGCACCAGTGCAAAGCACGCAATGAGCGCAACTCTCATCCGGACCCTAAGCGTGACCGAGCATCCGCATGCGATTGCGAAGAGAGGCTCCGAGTTGCGGATTTTGAGCTGTAATGCGCTTAAGAAGCGACTCGCGAAACGCAGGATCCGCAGCCTCGAGCATGTCGACGACTTGTTGATATCCGTTCACGCGCACTCCACCTGGCTCTTGAGAGCCAGTAGGCTCAGCTGTAGTTGTTGTTGTGCTGTTTTTTGCGGCGTCTTGTGATTGAGGCTTACCCATACGGTTGTAGGTCATGCTTCTAGTTCTCCCATTTTATGTGCAGATTTTTTAGCTTGTTTACGCAGGACTTCGGACTGAGCCTGCGCTTCTTGACGGACACGCTCGACTTGATCGTCGGAGGCCTTACGGTATTCCTCGATGCGTCTTTTGGTGTTCTCTTTAATCCGCGTAAGCTCGGTCTCGGTTGCACGATTTTCTGACGCGATTTTTCGCTCGTTTTCAGTACGGATTGCTTGGAGCTGACCTTCCATGCGCTCGGCTTCGCGTGAGATCTGTACATTGTAGGCATGCTCGAGTGCGGATTTTTGATCCTCTTTGCTCTCTTGGAGCTGTCGGATCTCTTCGTTATGCCTAAGCTCGATGTCGCGCAACTCTGCTTCGTTGCGGCGCTCCAACATGAGTTGTTGGTTTTTTAGGCGCATTTCTTCTGTTTGGAGATTTCGAACTCCCGCCGACATACTTCCCTAGTATCTGGCGTTTGGGACTCAGGTGACCAGAGGGCAGCAATTGCCTAGATCCTCTGGAGCAGGTACGATGAGAAAACGATGTCAAAAAATTCTCTGTATTTTTTATCTGCAAAACGCACGGCTTTTGGCGCAAACGGAGGCGCTCTGAAAGATCTCTCCCCAACAGATCTCGGAGTGCACGCAGCACAGGCAGCTTTGGCGCAGTCGGGAGTCTCTGCGGATCAAGTGGATCACGTGATTTTTGGTAACGTCCTGCAAAGCGCTCCAGATAGCATCTACGCTGCTCGCCATATCGGGTTGAGGTGTGGAGTGCCGATTTCAGTGCCTGCGCTTGCAATCAATCGACTGTGTGGCTCTGGGTTTCAAGTCATCATCGAGGCCTATCACCAGATGTTGGCAGGGGATACGCGTCTAGCGCTCGTTGGGGGAGTGGAGGCGATGAGCATGACACCTTATGTTTTGCGTGGGGCCCGCTTTGGCTTAAAAATGGGTCACAAGCAGACTGAGGACATGCTCACCACATCGCTCTTTGACTCGTACGCACAAGCGCCTATGGCTATAACGGCTGAAAACCTCGCTCTTCAATACGAGATCTCACGTGAGCAGTGTGATGCGTTTGCTCTTTCGAGCCAGAAAAAGGCGCATGCTGCACTGAGCGCTGGTTTTTTGACGGACGAGATTGCACCCATGGCGATGCTTGCGCAAGACGAGCACCCTCGAGCTGACGCTACGGCAGAGGGCCTGGCCAAGCTGAAGCCCCTTTTTAAAAAAGACGGCGTGGTCACTGCCGGCAATGCGAGTGGCATCGTCGATGGAGGAGCTGCACTGGTCGTCGCTAACGAGGAGATTGCAAAAAAGCACAAACCCTTAGGTCGTCTCATCTCCTATGGGGTCTCCGGTTGCGATCCTAAGATCATGGGGATTGGACCTGTTCCAGCCGCACGCCAGGCTCTAGAGCGAGCGGGGATGAAAATTTCACAAATGGATTTAATCGAAGTGAATGAAGCGTTCGCTCCACAGACGCTAGCCGTTGCAAAAGAGCTTGAAATCCCACTTGATCGGCTCAATTTGCAAGGAGGTGCTATCGCGATTGGACATCCTTTAGCAGCAAGCGGAACACGGCTTACCATGACGGCCTTGTATGCACTGAGACGCATGAAAAAAAGACACGCTCTAGTCTCAGCTTGTATCGGGGGTGGGCAAGGGATCGCGCTGGTGCTTGAGGCAGTTTGATGTCAGACTACAGGGGACGGAGAGCGTATGAAAACGACGCCCATTGAACTTGATTTTTTAGGCCAACGCATTGCTCTTAAATCTGAGAGCGATCCGCAGATCATTCGTGAGGCAGTTGAGATCGCGCAACTCAAGATTCAGGATGCCGCTCGCCGTGGGAGGACTGCTCCTCCACATCAAGTTGCACTCTTAGCTCTTTTGGATCTAGCCGAGGAGTATGCGCGTGCGAAAAAGCGCGCCGGCGATCATCGGGACGATCTAACGCGCAAGTCGACACAGCTGATCGAGATGATCGACTCTGCACTTCAGTAGAGCTTTTGGACTCCCACACGATTCGAAATCAAGTTCTCAAGCGTCTACGCGATCTGAGCGCTGATAAAAGCTCTCGCGCACTTCAGGAGAGTGAGCTTGAGCAAAAAGTAAGACACTGGCTCGATCCATATTTGACTACAGGGCGGAAGATCGCAGCTTATCGCGCACTGGATCTAGAGGTGCCGATTGAAAAGTTTCTTCCCGCTGAGAGAGAAATTGCGTTTCCGTCGATCACAGATCCTAAAGAAGGACTCATGCAGTTTCGCCTTGCGAGACTCGATCGAGCTGATGACTGGCAAAGAGGGGCTTATGGCATTTTCGAGCCGCGCAGTCACTGCCCGATTCTCGATCCTTTGGATGTTGATGTGATTTTTGTGCCCGGAGTAGCTTTTACGCGAAATAAAGATCGGCTCGGTCGGGGACGCGGATTCTATGATCGAATCTTAGCGCTCATGCCAAGCGCCATTAAGGTGTCAGTCGTTTTTAGAGAGCAGCTTGTAGAGCGAATCCCTACAAAAGATTGGGATCAGAAGGTGGATCTTTTGATCTCTCCTTCGCAAAGGTAAACTAAGGCCTAAATGGAGCCATTAGCAAAAGAAGAGATCTACACTCAGTTCGTTCGTTGGCT
>JBILEK010000051.1:0-18916 GCA_044352155.1 Bdellovibrionia bacterium | reverse complement strand
CAAGCAGGAGAGCTCGCTTGAGATCATGCTGAGCTTACCCTTTTGACACTGATACGACTGCACGGCTTGCTGACTTTGAGCGCGGAACTTTTCGATCGCGGCTGTATTGAGCTTTCCTCCAATCAAAAGATCCGTGCACGCAAAGTCCTCTTTGACTGCAGACGCCGCTCCACATCCACCGCCCGCGGGCGTGGATCCAGTAAGCGCGCGCGTAAGTGTTTTTACATCCGACTCCCCTGAGTCCACCGCACTCTGAAACGCATCTCCAATGTTGTTAAAAACCTGAGACACCCCGCCCGTGATACATGATCCAAACGGCACGCCCGAGGGAGTACCAGCAGCGCCCGCTCCTAGCCCAAAGCTCGAAGGGATCGCTGGAGCCTCACCAAACGCCGCCCACACTTGAATCGGGACCAAGCTCTGTCCCATCGCAAGCAAAGCCACCAAGGCCGATACCCGCGCTCGAAGTGTCGTAGAGCGTTTTTCCATGAGACCCCCTCACAACTTAAATTCCGAGTGCCTTTAGAACAAAAGCGGACACTCCCCGATTCAATAAGTTTAATAGATAAACCTTCAATATAAAAGTATTTTAGTCAAATAATAACAGAGCTAATGCGGTGCAAAATTCATCCACAAAATCAACAAGTTGAGTTACCGTTTCGCGCATGAACATGCGCACCGAAAAAGACACCTTTGGTCCGATTGAAGTCCCCGCCGATCGCCTCTGGGGCGCCCAGACTCAGCGTTCACTCCACCACTTTCACATCTCAACCGAGCACATGCCCCGCGAAGCGGTGCTCGCGCTCGCTCTCGTGAAAAAAGCCTGCGCTTTAGTGAACCTCGATATCGGCGCACTCCCGGCCGACAAAGCCAAAGCCATCGCACAAGCCGCCGACGAAGTACTCGCAGGCAAGCACGATGCTGAGTTTCCTCTCTACGTCTGGCAAACGGGCTCGGGCACGCAGTCGAACATGAACATGAACGAAGTACTCGCCAACCGCGCAAGCGAGCTCATGGGTGGTGTGCGCGGAGAAGAGCGTAAAGTGCACCCAAACGACGACGTCAACAAGTCGCAGAGCTCAAACGATGTCTTCCCGACCGCGATGTCGGTCGCAGCAGCTCAAGCCGTCACGCGCGACGTGCTGCCGAGCGTGAAAAAACTCCGCGACGTGCTCCACGCAAAATCCCAAACATTCTCAAAGATCGTAAAAATCGGGCGCACGCACCTCCAAGACGCAACTCCCCTCACTTTGGGACAAGAGTTCTCAGGCTACGTTGCGCAGCTCGATCACACGTTAAAGCACCTCGAGCACACGCTCCCGCATCTGCATGAGTTAGCACTCGGCGGTACTGCAGTGGGCACTGGGCTCAACGCGCCCAAAGGCTGGAGCGAAAAAGTCGCGCGCAAGATCGCCGAGCTCTCGGGCCTCCCCTTTGTCACAGCACCCAACAAGTTTGAGGCTCTCGCGGCGAATGACGCTGTGGTCGCCGCACACGGCGCCTTAAAGGGCGTTGCCACCGCTTTGTTTAAGATCGCAAACGACATCCGTTGGCTTTCGAGTGGTCCGCGCTCAGGGATTGGCGAGATCACGATTCCTGAGAATGAGCCTGGCTCCTCGATCATGCCCGGCAAAGTGAACCCTACCCAGTGCGAAGCGATGACGATGCTCTGCGCGCAGATTTTCGGGAATGACGTTGCGGTGTCGGTCGGAGGAGCTTCGGGCAACTTCGAGCTCAACGTCTATAAGCCACTGCTCATTCACTGTTTTGTGCAGTCCTGCCGCTTACTCACCGACGGCTGCCGCAGTTTCCGTGAGCACTGCGCTGAGGGCATCGAGCCGGCGCCTGCGCGGATCCGCGAAAACCTCGAGCGCTCTTTGATGCTCGTGACTGCCCTGAATCCGCACATCGGTTACGACAAAGCCGCCAAGATCGCAAAGACCGCGCACAAAGAAGGCACCACACTCAAAGAAGCCGCCGTGAAGCTTGGGTTTGTGACGCCCGAGCAGTTTGACCAGTGGGTGATCGCCGAGAAGATGGTGGGCGAGAGCTAAGTCCTTCCCATGCCACTTCGAGGTGTTTTTTACCGTTTGACTCTCTATTTTCTTTTCATCGGTTGCGGCCCCGCGATCGAAGGATCGATCTAGACGTGATCGTGGGGGCATGTGCCGTCTGGACGGGCTCCACGTCCGTTGGCGAACACCATGGACTGAGTTGCACGAATTGGAGCAACGGGGCAGGTTTTAACTTAGGGCGAGTGGGCAGCTGCACCTCGACGAGCGCCGTCTTGAACCAAAGTTCCGGCGCCTGCGATTTTGCGAACCGCCTTTACTGCATCAGCACGTAAAAACTGACCCCTAAGCCCGCTCTTGTACGATCTCGCGCGCGAGAGTGAGGATCGATCCATACTGAGGGACGCTTGCCATCTCAAGCGGATCGGCAAGCCCGATGCCCGGTGTGTGCTCACCTGCGAACACGCGCGGACGTGCTTCAAGCTCATAAAAGAGCTCTTCTACCGTGCGACGCAGGAGGTGCTCCCCAAAGTTTGTCACCTCGGTGTCCTCGTTCACGTAGAGCACTCGGCGTGTCTTGCGGACCGAGTCCGTGATCGCCTGCCAGTCATAGGGCCAAAGCGTACGCAGATCGATGACTTCAACGGAGATGCCTTCTTGGAGCAAAGTATCTGCGACCTTGACACACTCAGGTAGCGTGCGGCCGTAGGAGACGATCGTGAGGTGCTCGCCTTCGCGGCAGATCTTGGCTTTCCCAAGCTCAACCGTATAATCGATGAGTCCTTCGGGCCAGCGCGGCTTCCATTTGGAAGTATCACCCGTGACGGGTTTGTCGATCATCTGAGAGAGCATCTTCGCGTCTTCTGGCTCTCCAGGGATCAGCTCCGCCCCGCGCGTGCGTAAGAGCGCCTTGGGTTTGAGGTACATCGTGGGGTTTGGGTCTTTCATGCACGCGATCATGAGCCCATAAGCGTCAAGTGCGTTTGAGGGCATCACGATCTTCCAGCCCGGGATGTGGGTCATCGTCGCATCAAACGAGTGCGAGTGATAGATCGCGCCGCGGATGCCAGATCCGGCAGGAGTCATGATCGTCATCGGGAGGTTCCAGTCACCGTTGGACGACCAGCATGCGTTGCCCGCGAGCTTCAAAAGATCGATCGTGTTGTAGATGTAGTCGCAGAACTGGATCTCAGCCACACAGCGATTGCCGGCATACGCCAGTCCCATCGCAGCACCAATGATGCCGCGCTCATCGAGCGGCGAGTTCCAAGCTTTCTTTAGACCTTGAGTGACCGTGAATGCGCCGCCAAGCGGGGGCCCAACGTCCTCGCCGAAGATATCGGTCACACCCATGTGGGTTTCGCCGTAGTGGAGTGCCATGCGGATGGCTTGAGTGATCGTTGCCATTACCAGTACCTGCCCTTCTGGCCGTAAAAAGTATGATCGTAGATGGTGGAAGGATCCGGCAAAGGCTCCTCACGGACTTGTTTCGAAATGGCTAAGAACTCCTCTTCGTACTGCTTGCGGAGCAGATCCATTTCTTTGCGCGAAAGAATGCCCGCTTTTTCGAGCTTCTTTTCGAACTCAACGAGACAGTCGAGCTCGTCGGGGCGGAAATTACATCCTGAAGCCGAGGAGTGGCCGTAAAGACGGGAGACTTTGCACTCGATGAAGTAAGGCTTGCGCTCCGTGCGGATGTAGTCCATCGCCTCTTTGATCGCAAACCACGAGGTCTCCACATCGTTGCCGTCAATAGTAACTGCAGGGATCCCGTAGCCCCGCGCAATGTCGGAGATTTGCTTACCTTTCGGGTGCTGCCCTTTGTACGGAGTGGAGATTCCGAATTCGTTATTGGCAACGATGATCAGGATCGGGAGTTCCGCGTCTTCCCGCGAAGCCCAAACCAAGCACGAGGAGAACTCACCCTCTGCCGTGCCGGCATCGCCGCCGTTGACGATCGTGATTCCGGTGCCGCCGTGAGCCTTCTGCGCGATGCCTGAGCCGATGGCGGTCGCGTATTGGGTCTCGATGGTGGAGGCGATCGGAGGAACGTTATAGCGGCGGAACGAAAAGTGATTCGCGAAGTTGCGGCCGCCGGAGAACGGGTCGTTCGCGGTGTTTTTCATCTGTCGGAACGCATCGATGGGCTCTAAGATCCCCATCGCAGTCAGGATGCCCGAAGATCGGTAGTGCAAGTGGAGGTAGTCGTAGTCCTTGCCCTCGCCTTTCTGTACTTGCATGCCGAGCGGGATTTGGAACGCTTCTTCGCCGGGTCCACCGATCCAGAAGTATCCGTCGTTCTGCTTGTACATGCGGATCTCGCGCTCTTCGAGGCAGCGCGCTTTGACCATGTGGTCGTGGATCTGAAGCAAAGTCTTTACATCCAAACGAAACAGCGGCGATCGCGCGCTTGGCTTTTTCACTGATGCACCTGCCGCAGGCTCAGTTGTGCTATTTTTTTCAGCGCGTTGAGACCGAGCTTGGCGCTCTTGCTTAGCGGGTTTTAACGCGACTTTCGGAGCTCCTTTTTTTGAGGAGCCCTGGACTGTTTTTTGTGAACTTTTCACCTGTCGCATACCTCCGTAGATGCGCTCGCACTAAAAGCGCGCAACGCAAATCATCTTTAGAAAAGGGAAAATCACCTTACTTGAACCCGGCTAGAGCCTCAAGTGTTTGGTGCGAGCTTCCATTTCGACCGGGAGATCTGTAAGCAGTCGATCGAAGCGCTTTTTCCAGCGCGCATGCTGGAGCTGCTCTTTCCACCGTGCGTCATTCGTTAAAGCGAGCATAGGCTGCCAGGTCTCCTGCGAGATGCGCCATAGATTCACAAGCTCCTGAAGTGTTGCGAGCTCTTCTAAACTGAGCTCCGCAAGCGCAACGCTCTGATCCTGAATGAGATTGGGAATACGCGCATTTTGCCACTGCGCATCCACGTACCTCCAAGCGCTTTGCAGGTAGATCGCCATGATCGGAACGCGCGTCGACTGAAACGCGCGTGTGATCGCGTGAAGTGCTGCGATGGTGGATTGGAGCTTCTTGCCTTTGGGTTGAGGCGTCTCAAGAAAATCGCGGTACCCCCCATCCTGAGGCTCCATCGCTTGGCCAACAAAAGAGGTCGTGCCAAAATGCACGGCATCACGGACTTCGGGCAGGTTCTGAAGCGCAACTTCGGGAATCCCTGTGTCCAGAGTTGCAAGACGCGCAACTTCAGAGACGGCCTCTAGCGTCTTTGCAACCGAGAGGGAGGAGGTTTTGCCCTCGATGCGTCCATCGAGATTGATCTTCTCATAGAAGCGAATCGGCGTGCCTCCGGTTGCGACGTTGGCCCTAAAGTTTGCATAATCTAAATGACCGTTGACGTTGAGCGCTGAGTTTTTCACCAGCGCCGCCACCACTCCATAAGCCAACTGACGCCCGAGATCCGGCACAAAGCCGCTTTGTTTGGGATCCAGAATGGTCGAGACCTGTCCAGCAACAAACTCAAGCTCTTGCTCCGCGGTGGAGCCTTTCGGAGCTGCGGGCAAGAAAAACTCTGACAACGGCTCTCCTGGACGAGTTGCAAGCAAGAACTCCGACATCGCAGCCAGAAGATCGGCGACATCCTCAAGCGATTCTACGGGAGGATAGGTCGGGTTGATGACTGGCACCTCGTTACGCGAAATCTCAAAAACACTTGGGATCAGTTGGAGCGCGTTTTCTCTCGAGAGGTACTCGGCCAGGTTCCAGGAGCCATACTTAAGTCCCAGCCACTCATCTTTGAGAAAACCAAATCCACCGAACGCCTCCTTCGCAAGCTCAGGCGCAGCAGGCGTCTCGCCTGGAGCGAGCTTGGTGAGATCGACGCGCTCGGAGATCTCAAACTTTGGTAGAACCTGACCGTCTTGAACCTTCAGCTGCTCGCCACCGTTGAAGAGCAAAATACGGTTTAATGCCGAATAAAACAAAGGTGCTGCAAGCCCGCGCAGCTGCGGGTCCTTGGAAGAGACTAAAAGTTGCGCCAGCGCGATTTCGGCTCGAAAACCTGTGGTGAAATCTTTCATACTCATCATCGCAACATTTGACGAGCGAGAGACGTTGAGGATCTCGATAATCGGCGTGTGATCACTCCAGAAGAGGGGATCTTTCTGTCCTTTAAATTTTTCAGTAATGAGATCTGGAATCGAGGCGAGCTTTTCGGGCAGTCCTTTGACAAAGCCCTTCTCAAACTCAATCGGAAAGAGCTTCATAAACTCCGTTTCGAACGTTTTCTGAAGCGCAGTCCATTTTTGCGCATCGGGACGAATCTGCTCGTCGAGCTGCTCGGAGAGAATCACATACGCAACCTGCCGCATCTCGCAGTCGGTGTTGGTCTTAAAAAGAAACCCGAGCTTCAAAAAGATTTCACGCAAGTTACCAAAGCGTCTTTGAAGCTTCTGAAGCGACTCTGCATCCAGAGGACAAACCGTACGCACTTCGCCACTTGGGAGCTGCTCTGGCTTTTGACTCAAAATACGCTGAGCGCGCTCACGGCCTACGGATTTTGCCGCCTTTTGAAGAGTGGGATCATCAAACGCTCTCTCCTTTACGATCTCTCCCATGAAGGCGTCCATGATGAATTCGTTTGAAGGATTACGAACAAATTTCTCGTAGTTCTTCTCGAACTCCGACTTCCACATGCTCTCCCAGATGCCTTTGTAGGCGCCAAAGCCGAGCAAAAACTTAGGAAACGGAGCGCGCGCAAGGGATGTCGAAAACGACGGAATCTCTTGGTAGGTTTTCCAAGTGCTTTCAAATCCTACCAGCTCGGAGCGCAGGCGCTTGAGAAGCCCTGCGTTCTGCGCCTCATAGATTGCAATCCATCGCGTCTCGCAGGGAGCTTTCTCAGGACGCGAGCGCGCTCCCAATACTTGATTACGCGTAAACGCACTCTGACCGGCTTTTTGAATCCTTGCTGCATCCGTCACGCAACCCGACATGTTCCGTGCGCCACGCGCAAGCTCTAGTCGGTGAGCGCCCATCTTTTGGAGATAATCGCGATATGACTCCGAGAGCTCTGCGGGAGGGGTGCCGCGTTCGGCAATGTAATCGGCAAAAAAGTCAAACAACTCAATGTCAGTGCCCGACGCCATCAGCCGATCAAATCGGCGGTTGCGCTCATTTGCGATCGGGAGTCGCCGAGGCTGGGAGAGCTCCGACTCAGAGACTTTGTAAAAAGTCAGCGAGTCGACGATGCGACGCACTTCCTCTAAAGAGATTTCCTCACCCCGCGCCTGTCTAAGATCGATCTCTTTGAGAGAAGAGCGCACCCACTCACGGAGCCAGAACAGGCTTGTGGCATCGAGGTTTCGAGAAGCAAGGACGACCGGATCCCCTGCTGAGCCTCCGCGATTCGGAAGCGGTGGCAAATGCGGATTGCGACGCTCACCCACACCCCCGCGCGGAGCTGCGTTGGTTTGGGGCTCCGAGGCAGAGGACTCGGGGTCAGATTGCGGGCGCGGATAACTCGGCACTTCACGCGGAGGCTTGGAGGAGAGATTCTCTTGAAAGGGGTAAGACTTTACGCAGCCTGAAAGTGCCGCGCACAAAAAAAACGCCTGCGCAGATCGACCAAAATTGGCGAAACTTCGTCCTCTGAACTGTCTCTGCAACTGCTTCCGCGTCATCGGCGCAACCTCCACACGATGAAATCTGCAACGGGACTCTCCACAGATCTCTGTTTTGAGTTTTTACCCAACGGACGGCCGGACTTTCGCTTGTCTGACTAAAAAAGTCAACATAAAGCGAGCACCCGCAGCCTGGCCCGCTTGAGCAGCACATGCTGGGGCATCTACTAAATCAGCTCATAAGAGCTTTCGCCCCGTTTCAAAGTGTCTAAGCTTTAGGCAGCTAGAAACTTTAAACACACCTCCGCTCACTTCTACCGATCCCAAGAGGCTTGAATCGTTTTGCTTTTCGCTCAGCCCCCCCTCTGGCACGTCGAGTGCTTTGTCTGGATCGGCCGAACGGAATTCGGTCGGTGTAAAGCGGTGTAAAAGGCAGGGATCGCCTTAAGCAGCGTTCAAGGACTCAGTGTGAGAGGCGCCTTCGCGTGTTGATGCTTCAGTTGAAATCTCAATCCCTCCTTGCAGCGGTTCTCGCTGGTACGGCTGCACTGATTTCGACCTTTTCACCGCAACTCGCCTCAGAGTCCCAAGCTGCCGACGCACGCGTGTTGCCCAAAGGACGCAGCCGCCTGGGAGTGACCTTTGCCTCAACTCAAGGGATCACGACGGAGTTCAATAACGACGGCAAACCCACCTCCCTCACCGCCGACTACAATCTCAACCTCAACGCACAAACGATTGCGCGGCTCTACCCAGAGTTTAACGATCTCGTTCAAATGCTCAACGGATTCGGACTTCGTTACGACGTAAACCAACAAGATCAGCCCACCCGCGGGATCGTTACAAACGGCCCAGGGACTCAGGATCTACCCCTTTTAGGTGATGCGTTTGCTGCAGGTTTTCTTGGAGTCTCAGCCGAGGCGACTCGGCAACAGTACAACTTTACCTTCTTTCACGGCCTCACCGATCGCTTAAGCGTGGGCTTTAGCGTGCCGTACATCAAAACACAGGTCAGAACCAACGCCGGTCTCTCCGGACTCACGACTGCCGCGGATATCGCAGCAGGCCTTCAGTCAGGGCAGTTCGCACCGTTTTGGAACCAAATCGGCTCCTCGGCAGCACTGCTTTCAAACCCTGTGGGCCTCATTCAAAGCGAGCTGCAGTCTCGAGGCTACTCTCCGTTTGGCGACTTTCAGGCAACTGGCGTTGGCGATATTGTGCTGGGAGCGCGCTACCACTACTTTGGCAAAAAAGTAAAACCCGGTGAGTGGTACAACTCCTTTCAGGGCGGCTTCACTGCTCCAACAGGCAAAGTCTATAGCCCAAGTCAAATCACAGCAGTAGACTTTGGCTCTGGCGTCTGGGACGCAAACCTCACGCACTTGACGAACTTCCGCCTGAACAGCGGAATTCTCCTCTCCCACTCGCTCGCCTACACCTATCGACTCCCCGGCTACACACCCAAACGCGTCCGTCGTGATCCCTCCGATCAGATCCCCGATGCCTCAGGCGAGGAGCTCGCTCGCACGTACCTGGGAGATAAGTACTGGACCAACATCGGTATCGACTACGCTTCTCGTCTCTGGGGTGTGCCCGTTAACTTCAGCGCCACTTACGAGTGGTTTTGGAAGAACCAAAATCATTTCGAAGGATCCCTCGCGCGCGACTACAGCTACCTCTCCAAAGATACCGAAAGTTACTTGGAAACACTGAGCTGGGGCTTGGGTGTGGACACGATTCCGTTGTTTTTTGAGTACAAGTTCCCAATCCCAAGCTCGCTCAACTTTAACTACAACATTCCGACACGGGGCAAGAACTCGCTGGTTGTTAGCTATTGGACCCTGGAGTTTAACCTCTACTTCTGATAGCGATTTCATCGATGGAATCAACGAGCCCTCCCCCCCCGACCTGGTTTAGGGGATTCATTCAAGGCAAGACCCGCATCACGATCGCATGGATTTTCGCAGGTTTGCTCGTGTTCTCGGCACGCGAATATCCAGCCTGGCCTGGAGCAGTGGTCTGCTTTCTCGGTGCGTCGTTACGCTATTGGGCGTCTGGGTTTTTACGCAAAGACTCAAGACCTGCCGTGGGGGGACCTTATGCGTTTGTTCGCAATCCGCTTTACTTGGGCACTTACTTGATGGCGCTTGGGACTGCAGCCAGCACAGGCGCGTGGGCGCTTCTGGGAGCGATGAGTGTCGTATTTGGTGTGCTTTACCATTTTATCATTCTGGATGAGGAAACCAAACTTCAGCGCATCTTTGGTGCGCCCTATGGTCTTTATTGCCAAAAAGTTGCGCGCTTTTTTCCGAAGCCCTGGCCTGCGCCACGTGCGGCACTTGAAGAGATTAATCCTGAACCCTCGCACCATCGGTTTTCTTTTGAGCTCGCGCGAAAGAACAAGGCCATGGAAGCGTACTGGAGCTTTCTTGCGCTCATGGGACTTGTGGCGTTTGTTGCCTGGGGATGGAAGACGCTATTTTAGCGCAGGATCTCTCTCTAGCTCGGTCAGAATCTTCTCAATCTCGCTGAGATGCTTCTCGTGCTCGGCGTCGGCCTTGATTAACTCGTTCCGCATCTCGCGAAGCTCTTCCGAAGATTTTTCGCCTAAACCACTGCGTACCTGATCAAGCGCTCCCCCCTCTTGACCGAGATAAGACTCAGTGATGTAAAACACCGCCGCTGCCGTCCCAAGCTCTGTCAGACGTGCGATCAGCTGAAAGCGCCCTGTGTTTGCGTGAAGCGCCATCCCCTCAAGTTTAGAGGCCTCCGTCTGTGCTCGAAGCATGTCGGAGAGAAACCTGGCGTACCGCTCTTTCTCGATCCCCTCACTCGTCTGCGCGAGACGCTCTACCTCACTCCGTAGAGCCGCCCACTGACTCTCCAGATCGATTCGACGTGCAAAAGTCAGCAAAAACTCTCCGCTCGAGCCTTCGCTCAAAACACGCATCGCAAGTACATTCTCCATCACCGGTGCCGTGCTTGCCGCAATTCGATCGATATCCGCAAAATACAAAAGCCGCATCTGCTGATCGAGTGCCACGCGAAACACTTTACGCACTCGACTGCGATCCACCCACGGGATCCGCGCAAGCACTCGGTCGAGTCCAGATTGAACCACTTCTGTCGGCAACCAAGAGCCTGCCGTACTAAGTCCCTGCGAGATCGTCGCGTAGCGCAGTCGATAGTAGTCGATCAACGGGCGCTCATCCATGAACGTTAAAAACTCATGCGGGAGCGGAGTCTTCGCTGGCGCTGTCTTGCCGATCGCGATGAAATAATCGTCCAGGACGTACTTGAGTTGGAACTTTTTCAGTAATCCGTAGGCAAGCTGCGCTTCTTTACTCAGATGAGTCAAGTTGGCGGACTCGTCGATTGCTCGCTCTGCTCCTTGACGCAGAAGCGCTTTAATCTCACTGAGAGTTTTTACAGATCCTGCAGCCGAGCCCTGAACTAAGATGCCATGAAGCGCACCCATGCCTGCAAGATATGTATCGATTGATCGTGCAAAGTTTTTACTGTGGTAAAGCTTTTCAGCGTTCATCATCTCGATTGAAGCTTCAAGGATCTTTCGTGCATTGGCGCTGGAGTTGGGGAGGCTTAAGAGCTCAGACTTAACGCCGTATGCTTTTGAGGAGCGTACAAGCTCTTTCCACATCGCTTCAGTGGGCGCCTGCGCGTCGTCACTGAAGCGCACAAGCTCTTGAAGCATCTGATTTGAAAGCGCCTCGATATCGACGAGGCGCTGATAAGAGACGAACACCGACTTCACCGGAATCTTCAGACGATTATAAATCGGCTCGTAACTCCCCTGTCTCAGATGGTGATGAATGAACGCGCGCAGCTCACTCATCCGCAGATCTTGCAGAGAAGCAGGGCTTCGCGAGAGACTCTGAAAGAGCTTCGAGAAAGACTCCAAGCGCTGCATTCGCCGTAAGTGCTGATTTGCACTTTTCTCTCGAAGCGCTTGCTCAAACACTCTTGCAACACAGGCTGAAGCTTGAGTGCTCGCCTCCGCCCCAAAAGCAGCAAGAGCAAAGACAACAAATCCAAACGAGCCTACGCGCACTCTCACCCTGAGCTTATCGGTGCGCCGAAACGCTTGCCTAAGTCATTGGCTCATTGATTTTTGTCAAAGGGATGACGGGAGTCTGCTCCCTTAACACTCGTACCAAGAGTGGCCGAATGCAGTATTCACTTTGAGAGGAACATCAAGTTTCATCGCGCCCTCCATCGTTGCGACCACGAGAGCCTCAACCCGCTCCGACTCACTCTCTGGCACCTCAAGCACGAGCTCGTCATGAACCTGGATCGTCATTCGAGCGCCGTACTTGCCTGCACGAAGTTTCTCGTCAAGTTCGATCATTGCAAGCTTGATGAGGTCAGCCGCTGTCCCTTGAATGGGCGTATTCATCGCCATGCGCTCTGCGCTCTGTCGCATCATCGGGTTTTTTGAGTGAAGCTCGGGGAGCGCCCGCTTACGCCCCGTGAGCGTCTCCGTGTACCCGCGCTCTCGCGCACTTAAAATGAGTCGATCTAAGAACTCTTTGACTCGATGGTAGCGCGTAAAGTAGCGATCAATGATCTCTTTGGCTTCTTTGCGCGGGATCCCAAGCTCCTCGGCCAGTCCGAAAGCAGTTTTTCCGTACATGAGTCCAAAGTTAATGGCTTTAGCAATCGCACGCTGATCCTCGCTCACATCACTCAGATTGCAGTGAAAAATCTCGCTCGCAGTGCGGCGATGGACGTCTTCGTTTTTATGAAACGAGCCAGAAAGATCAGCGTCTCCACTCATATGCGCTAGAATCCGAAGCTCAATCTGACTGTAATCCGCAGAGAGTAGCCGATACCCGGGGGCTGCAATAAAAGCGCGACGAATCAGCCGTCCCCGATCGGAGCGGATTGGAATGTTTTGAAGATTTGGCTCCGAGCTTGAAAGTCGCCCTGTCGCTGTAACAGTTTGATGAAAGCTCCCATGCACGCGCCCATCTTTAGCGCACGCAAGCTTAGGCAAAGGATCGACGTACGTGCCCTTGAGCTTAGCAATCTCGCGAAACTCGAGAAGTAGTTGAGGCACCTCATGTTGCGGAGCCAAGGCTTCAAGAACAGAGGCGTCAGTGGAGTATCCGGTCTTTGTCTTTCCTTGAGGTGGAAGCTTGAGATCTTCGAAAAGAAACTTCCCCAGTTGCTTGGGTGAGTTCAGGTTTAAAGGCTCTGCGCCGAATTTTTTTGAAAACTGATGAACTTTAGACTCAATCTCTTGAAGCTCTGACTCAAACTTCTGCGAGAGCTCCGCCAAAAATGCGCTATCGATTGCAACTCCCGCTGCCTCCATGCGCGCAAGCACTGGCACTAGCGGGAGCTCGACGCGCGCAAAAACCTCCATAAGTCCCTCGCGATGCAGCAAAGGCTCCATCGTGCGCCAAAGCCAGAGCGCACATAGCGCGTCCTCAGCCGAGTAGCGCGCAGCGCGCTCAACGGGCACTTGAGCAAACGGGATCTGATCTTTTCCACTCCCACAGAGTTCCTCATACTTTAGAACCTTGTAGCCTAAATACTTCTCGCAGAGCGTGTCCAAGTTATGACGCCCCGAAGGGTCCAGTACATAGGATGCAACCATCGTGTCTGCACCGATTCCATCGGCTTTGATCCCACACTCCCAAGCGACGCTCCAATCGTACTTGAGATTTTGCCCAATCTTTTTATAGCGAGGGTTCTCAAGAATCGGCGCAAGACGCTTAAGAACTTCGTCTCGTGGGAGCTGCAACTGCGCGCCCTCACCTGTGTGTCCGATTGGGATGTAAAAACCCTGTGTCGGCCGAAGCGCAAGAGCCACTCCAACGATCTGCGCTTGACGTGGATTTAGTGACGTTGTCTCTAGGTCAAAACCAAACTCGTAACAGCTCTCAAGCTCATTCATAAGAGCATCAAACTGATCACGGGTACGAACGCAGACAAACGCTTGATCGTCCAACTCTGACTTCGATACCGACCTTGTTGCATGCTCGAGCTCTTGGTGAGAGGGCTTTGAGCCTAGGGCGGCTTTCCATTTCGCCAAAAGCGAGTCAAAGGAGAGCTCCAAAAAAAGCCCTTCAAGCTCAGGCGTCACTTGAAATTGTGCGCGCATGCTTTCGGGATCCCATTGGATTTTCAGGTCGTCTTTAAGAGTTGCTAGCTCCGCAGAGAGTCGCGCCTCTGCTGTATGCGCGCTCAGAGTCTCGCCTTTTTTTCCGGCAATCTTTCCGGCTTTCGCAGCCGCCAAGATCGACTCAAGATCTCCAAACTCCCCCAGGAGCGCGACAGCCCCTTTGGGACCGATTGAAGGCACACCCGGAATATTGTCCGAGCTATCCCCAGTGAGCGCTAAAAAATCACGCACCTGAGAGGGCTTAACGCCAAATTTCTCCTGCACCTCAGCGGGGCCGTAGAGCACCCCTTTCATTGTGTCCCAAACGTGGGTTTGCGCATCCACAAGCTGCATCAAATCTTTGTCACCTGTCACGATACAGACTTGATGTGCCTGAGATTGCTCACGCCATCGGTGCGCTAATGTTGCAATGAGATCATCCGCCTCCACTCCGGATTTGCGAAACGCAGGCAACCCCATGGCAGAGACCAGCTCTTCAATCCGATCAAACTGTGGCACGAGATCATCAGGTGGAGCGGAGCGATTGGCTTTGTACTCGGCGTAAACCTCTTTACGAAATGAGGGCTCCTTTGAGTCAAATACGATCGCCAGATGATCGGGCTTTGCGTCTTGCAAAACGCGCTGAAGCATCTGAGCCACGCCGTACACTGCGTTGGTGGGCTCGCCTTTTTTTGAGTTAAGTGCCCGGATCGCGAAAAAAGCGCGAAAAATAAACGAACTAATATCAATAAGATAGAGCGTGTCCTTAGAGGGAAGGTTCATGTTTTCTTACCTTTTCGCGCGGACGCAACATCACCACTTCGGTATCGGCCATCACATCCCCCAAGCGCTCGCCCGCCTGCGTGCGCAAAAGATAGACTTCGATCGCCAAAAGAGCGCCACCCACGAGGAACATCAGAACCCACCCGAGCCCTGGGATGATCGAAAAAAAAACAGCTGCCCCCACCGGCAAGTTACGCATAACGGAGTCTCGAAAGCTCGCAGGCTTTTTAGTTTTTGTATGGATGACTTGAGTGCGAAACAAGAACTTCCCCAAGCTCTGACTCCGAAGCGGTCCCCAATGCAGACCATCGGCTAGCAAGCTATAGCCTAGCGCCAGGAGCGGCCCGATCAGGACCGGAAGCAGGACCGCAAGCGCAACCATCACACAGATGTCTAAGCACTTGGCGATCACTCGGTTCAGGAGACGGGGCTTCATGAGCGCGGGCCCTTAGTTCTGTAAGAAAAAACGATCCAAACAATCCACAAGGCTGTGGACGATAAAGATGTGCGTCTCTTGGATGCGACTGGAGTTGTGTGCTTCGGCGACATTCAAGTTCAAGTTCGCCATGCTCTTCAACTTTCCACCAGAACCCCCTGTAATCCCAAGAACAAACGCCCCCATCGCCTTGCAGTGCTCGACGGCGACGAGCACGTTCTTGGAGTTCCCCGAAGTCGAGATCGCAATCACAAAGTCCTCGGGCCGAACAAGGGCCTGCACTTGGCGAAGGAACACAAATTCATATCCGTAGTCGTTACCGATTGCAGTGAGATTAGAAGTATCGGTCGTGAGCGCAACCGCAGGCAACGGACGACGCTCCACAAGCATTCGGCCCACCATCTCGGCCGCCATATGCTGAGCGTCAGCGGCGGATCCTCCGTTCCCAAAAATCACGACCTTCCCGCCTCGCTCGATGCGAGCTCCCATCTCACGACATGCATTCAGCAGATCTGCGCCTTGGGTCTGGATGAAAGCATCACGCGCACGCGTTGACTGAGCTGCGGTGTCACGGATGTACTGAAGCGGGTCGTTTTGGGCTTGAGGAGACTGCGACATAAAGATAACGGTTAGGTGAACTCGAAGCGTGACGCAAGGCTAGAATCAAAGAGCGCGTCGCGTCATCGGAGAACAAAAGGAGCCTTCAAAAACCCTATGGCCCAATCCCCAAACGTGATCGAACTTACGGATCAGAATTTCTCAAAAACAGTTCTCGAGTCTCAAGGGATTGTGATCGTCGATTTCTGGGCCGAGTGGTGTCGCCCGTGCCTGATGCTCGGTCCTACGATCGACGCGCTCGCAGACGAGTACGCGGGCAAAGTGAAAGTCTGCAAAATGAACATCGATCAGCACGAGCATACGCCTGTGAAGTTCGGGATCAAAAGCATTCCAACGATTTTGTTTTTTAAGAATGGAAAACAGGTCGATAGTCTCGTTGGCGTTTCTCCCAAAGAGTCGTTCGTGGGAGTGATTCAAAAACTAGCCTCATCCTAGGTCAAACGCTTGACGCGCCTCCTGGCTTTCAAGCGTTTGTCGCTTTGACCGAACGAGCTTCTCAAGTATCCTGAAAGCAGAAATCACAGGAGAACTGCTCATGGAAACTTGGAGCTTTTTGATCAAGACGATCGTCGAATCCTTCAAAGCAAACCCCGTATGGATCATCACGATCGGGATCGTTTTCGCTTTCGCGATCGCGATCGCACTCGAGCGACTCTTTAAGCTTAAATCGCTCGACATGGATGGACGCTCATTCATGTTTGAGATCCAAAAGTACATCCTTGCCAATGACCTCGATGGTGCGATTCGCGCCTGTAACGCTGCACCAAACCGCGCAGTCCCACGCATCGTGCGTGCGGGCCTTCAGCGCGCCTCGCGGAACGAAGAGCAAATCCAAAACGCAATCGACGCAGCCTCACTCGAAGTGATTCCACAACTCGAACGCAAGCTCCCCTACTTGGCGACGATCGCTAATATCGCAACCCTGATCGGACTGCTCGGCACGATCTCAGGTCTTGTGAGCTCCTTTGGAGCGCTTGAAGCGGCTGAGCCCTCAGTTCGCCAGGCGATTTTAGGTCGTGGGATTTCAGAAGCCATGGTGGCCACTGCCCTAGGACTTCTCACTGCAATTTTTGCAATGAGTATGCACTCCATCCTCGCCAACCGCGCGACAAAAGTGATGGAAGAGATCGACGAGTTTGGTGTCAAGCTGATGGATCTACTCTCCGCTCGCAAGTATCGCCACTCCTCTGAGAAAGGTGCTGTCGACTAAGATGTTTCGCAGGCCCACTGCAAAGAGCCGGAAACCGCGCGCGGAGGTCAACCTCAACCTCGTGCCCATGATGGACGCGCTCGTCACGCAGATCGTGTTTCTTTTGTACACGGTCTCTTTTATCGCGATTGTGGGCTTGGAGTCGCCAGTTCCGATCACGGATGCGCAAGCGGTGGAGCAAAAACTCAAAGAGCGTCCTCTGCAACTCACGCTCACGATCCGCGAGAATGATGTCGAGCTCTGGAGTCCTTTTGATCTCATTCAGCCGCGCAAGATCCCAAACACCCCTGACGGCGCGATCGACTTACTGACGCTCTCCACAGCAACGCTTGAAGTGAAGAGTAAGTTCCCCAAAGAGAGCTCCATCGTACTGGTGCCGTACGGCGGGATGACTTACGACGCACTCATCTCGGTCATGGACGCAGTACGCTTGTTTGAGCCCACTGACCCGCCGCTGTTTCTCAAAGACGAACCCACACAAGTCGAAGTCCAGGTGAAGAAAAAGTTCGATCGCATCGTCTTCGGTAATCTTTTAGGAGACGCCTAAGGATGGCTGGACGTCGCTCTATTCTCAATCGCGCGAGACGAAAAAAAATCAATGGTGTGCTTGAGATCCAGCTCACAAGCATGATCGATGTTCTGGTCATTATCCTCGTCTTTCTTCTGAAATCGACCGTCAGCCAGATCTCTGATTTTGAGCTTCAAAACGGCGTGCAGATGCCGATCTCGCGCTCATCGGATGCTCCGCCAAACTCGTTTCATCTGGTGATTACGCCGGAGGCGATTATTTTCGACTCTCAGCGCGTGGTCGAGTTTGAGCCTTCGGCTGAGACAAACTTATCTTCCGACGGCGCACGTTATCAGTTTAAAAAACAAGATGTTGACGGACTCAAAATCACGCCGCTTTTTGACGCTCTTAAAATCGCAAAAGACCGAGTGGAGCTCTTAAAGCAAAAGGCCAAAATGGAGAGTCAAAAAGCACCCCCTCCGTTTGATGGTATTCTTGCGATTCAAGCCGACAAGCGCATCACTTACGACATGCTTCGAAAGATCATGTACACATCGGCAGCATCGGGCTTTAGGCTCTTTAACTTTCTTGCAACAAACCCAAGCGCTGGCGAAGCCACTCCTCTTAAGCGCTAGCCCGCAAGGAGTCCCAGGTGATTCTCCATTGCGAGGGTGTAGGAAACACGACCCCCCCCCGAAGAGGCTCTGCGCGCACCGCTTGAAGCTCCACGGGCCAGATCTTGGGCTCCTTCCCGCGCAGCGCCAAGCTTAGGCACTTGCGCCAGTTTGAAAGCAATACGGAGACGTCCGCTCGACTCTCAGCTCGACTGATTTTGTGGGCAACACCGAAATAGTGATTCACTGCGCGCTCAGCCTCAATCTCGGGCTGCTCACACGCAGCGCTAAGGTAAGCTGAGATCTGCTGATAGAGGATAAAATCATCCAACGAGACTTGCCCGTTCTCTAAACCCCAAACCCCAAGCGCATACTCGTCTTTAAAACCATCTCCCCCAGGGAGATCGCTTCGATAGCTTGTCCAGACTTGGAGTGCGCCACGCAGATTCT
Source organism: Bdellovibrionia bacterium (assembly GCA_044352155.1). Classification (GTDB taxonomy): domain Bacteria; phylum Bdellovibrionota; class UBA1018; order UBA1018; family JBILEK01; genus JBILEK01. The sequence continues at coordinate 576 of JBILEK010000051.1, read as the reverse complement.
CCATGTAGATCAAAACAAGAATCGAACTGAGCGCAAGCTTTGAGGCCACAAAACTATCAATCGTCCGCTGCGCACGCATCCGAGCATGGATGTCAGTGAAGACATGAAACGCTTCAGTAAAGTTGCCTACGGATAAGAGTTGATCGCCTTTTTGCCCGAGCTTACAGAGCTCGTCGAAGGGGGTGGTCATGATGCAAATACCTCCAAAGATGAGTGAAGAAGTGCATCTCTCATCGTCTTTGACCGCGCGCGGCTTAACTGAAGAGTGCGCTAAAACTCGAGGCTCATCTTTAAGGCTCCGCACGAGGGCGGGGGCGCAAAGCAGAATCAATCATTTCAGCTACTTATTGCAAGCTGGCTGCATCAAGTGAGTAAGAACGCACTCCCCTTTTACGTGGGCATGGCGGAGCGCTTACTCATGAGCTCAATCAATATTAAAATCCATACCCCCACACAAGGGGACCAGTTTTCTACGATTTTACTCAATTGATGCGGCCAGTTCTTGAGAGACCCGATCAGAGCTGCTAACTCCAAAGCTATGGAACGTTTCGCTCGGGCACTCGCCTCAGCCCTCAC
>JBILEK010000052.1:0-18670 GCA_044352155.1 Bdellovibrionia bacterium | reverse complement strand
CAAGCACGACTCCTGTCTCCTCAAATCTCAAAACGCGAGCAAAAAACTCTGCGCGAGCCGATCTCGTCATCGGAGCCTTAGCGGATTTTCTTTTGAACGAGGTTCAAGACCGCGCCGGCGCTTGCCTGATCGACGATTCCGTTTCCGGTGTTGATATCAGTGGGCGAGAACTTTCCGCGGTTCGCCATCACGAGTTGTGCGACGGCGTAGTAGCCTTGGAGGTAGGGCTGCTGATCAATCGTGTGATCCACGGTGCCTTTTTCGATCGCCTTGATGATCGATGGGGTGAGGTCAAATGTCGCGGCGTAGAGCTTCCCCATGCCTTGAGGATCTTCTTCCATCATGCGGATGACGGGGTGGATGCCGTTGACACTCACGAGAAACAGCGCCGAGAGGTCACTCTTGTTCTTTTCATAGAACGCTTTCACGCGCGCAGGGACTTGTGTCGGATCGTTACCGATATCAGCGTCGATGATGCGGATTTTATTTTTTGCGAGGATTTCGCGGATGCCTTTCGCACGTGCTTGGAGGCCCGCATGCCCAGCTTCGGTGATCCCGATCAACGCTGCGCCCTTCACGCGTCCGGTCTTCAGCGCGCGTTCCGCCTGCATTTTGCCCGCTTCGTACTCGTTCATGCCGATGTACGCCTGATACGGGCATTCAGCCGTCGACTTGCCCGCTTGTGCGTTCAGCGTGACGATCGGTGTGCCTTTCGCGCGTGCGGTCTTGATGTATTGGCAGTGGCCTGTGGTCGCCAATGTGACAGCGACCCCGTTGGGATTGGTGGAAAGCGCTTCAGCGAGCTTCTGGGTCGTGCCAGGTTGATCGCCATCGGTGTTCGGGTAGAGAATTTGTAACTCGACGCCGAGATCCTTGGCCGCTTGCTTTGCACCCTCAAAGACGACGCTCCAAAACGGATTACCCGTTCCGCCATGGGTGATCAGTGCGTAACGCTCTTTCGACGCAAAGGCAGGAGAGGTGAGGAGGGCAAGGATCGAACTCAAAAGAACGAGGCGCTTCATGGCGTATGGCTCCGAAGAATAGATTTTCCGTATGACCGTGAACAGGTAGCGCAGCGTCGTGAGTGCGGACAAGTGAAATCCGCGAATAATGCGCCGCGCGATTGACGTCACGTCGGAGTGGGAGCACTCTTCACGCGAGGAGAGAACCTTTATGTTGGCAAAAAGTTTTGGGCTGGTGTTTGTTTTGTGCTTCTGTTTTGCCACAGACGTCTCGCAAGCCGGTGGGATCCAGACGATCGTTGCGCCCGCACCCCAAGCCATCGAAGGGCTCACGCTTGTACAGGATTGGGATGCGGATCGTGCACGATTTGCCGCGCAAGACTTAGCGAACACTGTCTCAAGCGCGCAGTACTCAGCTGAGTCTGAGGTCTACTCCGCTCCGAGCAGTGACCCGAACCTCTGGCGCAAGCGCCAAGCAGTGCGGAGCCTGCGCACGCTCTCCTGGGACGCACGTGATTTGGAGCGTGCGATCCGCACGCGCCCGGAAAGTGCCGATGAGTCGCGCGCTGAGTTTAATCGCGTGCGCTCAAGTTTCCGCTGGGCGGAGAGCGATATTCGCTTTGCTCGCCTTAGCTCACGCGTGGAGAATGAGTTTTGGCGAGCGCAAAGAGCGTTTCAGCAGCTTGAGTGGTTCTACTAGTTAAAACTGGCCGCGTTGAGTGAGTAAGATCTAGTGCGCGCGTAGTTTTAGGTTCTGAAAATGCAGAGCAACTCACTTAAGGCATCACATCCAGATCTACATCCGCTACCCCAGCGAAATCCTCACTGTGCAAGCTTTGGGGACGCGAGGTGGGTGTGGTTGTGGTTTTTCGAGTTAACTCGCAACCGAAACACGGTTTCTCCCACCCTGTTTTGAGGCGTAGAGCGCTTTGTCGGCGGTTTTAAGCAAGGTCTGTGAAGATTCGACTCCCGTACCGATCTCAGCAATCCCAACGCTTGTCGTGACAGGGACGCGCTTTGCTTCGTACAAAAAATGATGTGCTTCGATGGTTGTGCGGATGGCTTCGGCAATCTCTTTTGCTTTGGTGACCGGCGTGTTTGCGAGCAAAATCACAAACTCCTCGCCCCCGTAACGCCCGAGTACGTCGCGCGCCCGAAGATGACGGTCGCGAATAACTTGGGTGAACTCTTTTAGCACTTGATCTCCGCAGTCATGTCCGAAGGTATCGTTGATTTTTTTGAAGTGATCAATATCGAGGAACATGAGCGAGAAATCAGAGTGCAGCGCTTTCGCACGTTTAAACTCGACCTCAAGCGCTTCAAGTAGAAAGCCTTTATTGTAGACTTTGGTGAGGGGGTCGGTGTTGGCTGCAATGCCGATGTTGCCGTAGTAGAGCGCTTCAAGCTGGCCTGCGGGCAAGTACTTGAGCATCGTATTGCCGAGCCGAACGATGTCCTCTTTGGCAAGCTTCACTTGGGAGTTCGGCGCGAGTTTGTCGCCGTTGACGTAAGTGCCGTTTTGCGAGCCTAAGTCTTGGAGTAGAACGTCGCTTCCACTCTGAGAGACGATGGCGTGCTTACGAGAGACGGCTTGATCAATCACGCTGATCTCAACCGTGGGGTCTCGCCCGATGATCATTGAGGGTTTACTGAGAAAAAAGCGATGGGCCTGAGGACTCCCTCGGATCACAATCAAACACGCGTCTTGCTCCTTGGCTTTTGCGATCTCTTTATTGAGGGTTTCTTGATCGCCTCGCAAGACTGCAGTTTTTTCGTCATCCGGGCTAGGTGGGCGATTTTGCTTTGAGTCGTCGTTCACCGCTTAAGCAGTTTACGAGTGACACGGAGGGGGGGTCAACAGCTTTACGGGCTTGCGTTAGCGTCGATCTTAACGCAGCAGTCGATCCCCGTAGCGCCATGACAGTTTTGGGTTCTCCAGCCGGGCGAGCATCCCGTGAGATGACTTGGAGTATAGGATGCGGTGGGCCAGGGAGAGGGGAGCGAAGTGGGAGCGCCTGGTGAAAACTGAGTGCAAGGAGGGTTTGGTGCGTTGTTGAGGAGCCCATAATCAAGATAGCCCATGTCCTGAGCCCAGGAGCATGAGATCGTCGTGCCTACGGGGAGCTTTGCTCGGGGAGTCTCATCTGGCGAGGAGAGATAGCCCGGCAGGCAGTCGGCAATCTGTTTTGTAGTTTGGTTGACGAGCAGAGGGAGGATCAGTGTGCTCTTGAGTCCTGGAGATGGGTTGCCGTTACGCATGCCTTCGATCAGTAAAGTTGCAAGCACTTTGTAGTACTGAGAGCCACCCGCAACACTTGGAGAGCAACGCTTTTGGATGGAAGTGATGGTGTAGCCCGCAGTGGGACTGCCATTGACTTTATACGTTGTCTTTTCGTTTGAAGAAATTGCAGACGTAAAGCCACTATGCGAAATGTACACAAGCCAGTTCGACGTGACGCCGTTTGCGTAGTAGTAGTTTTGGCCATTGTTTAGGTAGGTGCTGTTTGTACTGCCTCCGATGGAGAATCGGTACTCGCAACTTAAGTTAAAATCTGCTGAATCAGTGAGTAAGATGTTTTCCCACTCCGTCCCAGCAGGTTGTGCGCTCATCGAAAAGGCGGCTGCGTTTCCAGAGGGCACAATGAATTGAGTGAATTTTAAGCTGCCAATCTTGAGTGCCCCTCGACTAAAGCTCGCTTGATCGATCAGAGTGTTATCGCCATAAAGGATTTTTTGGATCGAAAGCTCATATGCATTTGGGAGCGGAGTTTGCGGAAAAGTGGCGGGGAGAGTGAGGAGGTTTCCGTTTGAGTTTCGGAACGCTCCTGCGCACTGATGGTCGGTGACGGTTTTGATCTGAGAGGTGAGTAATCCAAAGTCAGAGGATGCCTCGAGCATGGCTTTGCCCTGCATGCTGTTGGTCAGAAGACTTGAGAACGCAAGCGCAAGTAGGGCTAAAAGCCCCATCGCAACGCTCGCCTCAACGAGCGACAGCCCTTCGCGCTCAAAGCAGCGCTTTAGAAATGAGCGCACTCTTCTTTCCCCCCCCCTTTTTTTTGTCAGACCTAAGATGGGATAATATCAGACCAAATCAATCAAGCAAAGGGGGTTTTTCAAGAACTGGCCCCTTTAAGTGTGCATGGCGGAGCTCTTAGTTCTCGAACTGACTTAGAGATTTTACTTCGGCATCGTTCAGACTCTGACGGGAGTGACAGGTAAGTGCTTGATAAGAGGCATTAATTTCAGAATCTCTGCACACGCAAAGGGGCCAGTTTTAGGCGTCTCTACGAGTCCCCCGCCTGCTCCTCCTGCCACGCCCCCGCGCTCGACCTGGAGAGTGCGTCGCGGATGTAGACCTTGCCCTCCTCAACCCCGGGTTGATCAAACGGATTCACCTCAAGTACAGCGCCTTGCATCGCCGTCAAAACACACAGCGCATACAAGAGCGCGCCGATCGACTCTTCATTCAGACGATCGAGCTGAAAGGTGAGGTTGGGTCTTTGGTTCTTGGTAAGTACGAGCGAAGTCGCTCGGTACTCGATCGTCAAGAGCTCGGCAAGCGAATGACTTTGAAGCAGTTGAAAAGTCGGAAGATCAACTTGCGGAATCAGCGGTGCGCGAGGAATTTTGACGGGATCCTCGCTCTCATCCACCGAAATAAACCACGTCACCTTGTCGTCAGGGCCGTCGCGTAAGAGCTGTAGAATCGAGTGCTGATCGGTTGCTCCAACGGCAGCAAGCGGCGTAAATCCTTTACCCTGTTTACCAAGGCTCTCCCCCCAAAGCTGCACCCACCAGAGCCCCACAGAGCGGAGGCGTGTTGAGTAAGGCATGCACACGTGCACGCTGCGCTTAGGGGCGTGCTGCTTAAGGAGAGAGGCCAGGAGGAAGAGAGGGTTTTTTTCGATAGGAGTTTTCTCAATCGCTTCGCGGACAAGGCGCGCTCCCTTTAAGAACTTCTCGATCGAAAGTCCTGCAAGCGCTAGCGGCAAAAGTCCAACAGGCGAGAAGACACTGAATCGACCGCCAATTGAGGGCGCAATCTCAAGCGTCTGCCAGCCCTGCGCTTTTGAGAGCGCACGTAGTTCGCCTTTTTGAGGATCTGTGATTGCGACGAGCTGATTTTTGCAGCGCGCTTCGCCAAGCCACTCCATGGCGAGCATCGCTTGCGCGAGAGTTTCAAAAGTTCCACCAGACTTCGTGATCACAACGACCCATGTGCGATCCGGGTGGAGTCGAGAGAGCGTCAGATTCCAGTCGGTGGGGTCGGGGTTTTCAAGAAAATGCATTTGAAGCCCGCCTCTTCTCAGGTGCTCGAGCGCTTGAATTGCGCAGATGGGGCCAAGCGCACTTCCTCCGATTCCAAGCACAAGGCAGTCGGTCTTGCGACGGTCATCCAGGAGGCGAGAGGCGAGAGCTTGGGTGGCCTGTGCTTGCGAGAGTGAGTCGTCAATGGGCGAATCAAAAAACCCCACCTCACGGTTCAAAAACAATGTGAGAAGTTTCTGCCAACCTTGCGTGATCTCTTCAAAATCGGGCTGCACAAGTCGTCCCGAGTTCGCTGGAACGATCACAAAGTTAGACCAGTCGACGAGCAGAGGTGAGGATCCCAGACGAGCGGCGGTGACGGGCATTTTTTAGACGTCCTCTTCAATGAGTTTTCGGCTCAAGATCAGGCGCTGAATTTGATTCGTGCCTTCGACGATCTGAAGCACCTTGGCTTCGCGCATGTAGCGCTCGACCGGAAACTCGCGCGTGTATCCGGATCCACCCAGGATTTGAACAGCGTCGGTCGTGATCCGCATTGCAGCGTCGGTTGCAAAAAGCTTGGCCATCGAGGCCTCGTGAGCGTAGGGCTTGCCTTGATCCTTAAGCCAAGCGGCCTGATAGACGAGTAGGCGCGCGGCCTCAAGCTCGGTTGCCATATCAGCGAGCATAAACCCTACACCTTGAAACTCTCCGATCGACTTGCCAAACTGTTGACGCTCGCGGGCGTGACGTTTTGCGGCCTCAAGCGCTGAGCGGGCAACGCCAAGCGCTATTGCACCGATCGTGATGCGCCCACCGTTGAGCGCTTCCATGGCGATCTTGAAGCCTTGGCCCTCAGGGCCCACACGATTCTCGATCGGAATCAGCACGTTCTCGAGCACGACTTCCATGGTATGAGAGGAGCTAAGGCCCATTTTTTTTTCGCGCTTACCCGTTCGGAGTCCGGGCATCCCCTTTTCTAAAACAAAGGCTGAAACCCCAGACACCCCAGGGCCCCCTGTTCGCGCCATCAGGAGGAGAGTCTGTGCTTCGTCCGCCTGAGTGATCCAGAGCTTGGTGCCGTTGATGCGGTAGTGCGCTCCCTCCAGAACAGCTTGGGTGCGCAAACTTCCTGCGTCTGAGCCCGATCCAGCCTCCGAGAGAGCGAATGCGCCGATATGGGAGCCGTCCGCAAGAGGGGGAATATACTTTTGTTTTTGGGCCTCTGTCCCGGACTGTGCAAGAATCGCTTGAGGAAGCCCAGAAACCGCAAGGCTCACGGCATAGGCTGCATGCACCGCCGCAATCTCCTCAAGAGCCGCACATTGCTCCGAATACCCGAGCCCAGCGCCCGAGTAGTTTTCGGGCGTGGGGATCCCGGCAAGTCCCAGAGCACCCCACTCGTGCACGAATTCGGGGCGAAATCGCTCCTGCTCCTCATCTTGTTCCACATGGGGAGCGAGACGCTCCCGCGCAAACTTACGCGAAAGCGAGCGGACCTCGGATTGAATTGAGCTTTCATTGAAATCCATGGAGAATGTTTACACTTTTTTTGGGACTTTGGTCAAAAGCTCATGTCATACTTGAGCCGAGAAATGATTTCGCTGCAGCAGAGGATCTTTGTTGCACAACACCACTGGAGGGGGAATGGGCTCAGCAGGACGCGAACCCATCGTTCAGATCGTTGTGAATTACTGGGAGATTTCTCCGAGTAAAGTGGCTGAGAGGCTTGAGCTTCTCTCGGGGCGCGGGATCCGATCCATTACGAGCTTTGTCCCGTGGCAAATCTTTGAAGCGGACATTTCACATACGCTGCTGAAATTTCTGCAGGCTGCAGCGGACAAGAAAATCTCCGTCACCTTGATTGCGACTCCTGAGCTGGGAGTGCATGCACCTTACTCGGGCATTCCGAAAGAGCTTCTTTTAAAGCCCGAAAATCTGGCGCGTGATTCGGATGGTGGCGAGATCCCCATCGCGCTTGCGCCGCAGCTTTTTGCGCTCCCTTCGCTTTCGAGTGCGGAGTTCATTGGCCGGGTCTATTCGTTTTTGTCTCGTCTTAATATTTTTTTGCGCGATCTAGGTAAAGCTCATCCTCGAGCACTTGCGGGTGTGAAGCTCGAAATCAGCGGAAGTTTTTGGAAATCCTACCGCTCGCTTTTGGACTCAGCGCTGGATCCTCTGGGGGGATCGCAAGTGGATACCGCGCGTGCGGCTCAAGTGGCGTACCGCAAGGCCGTAGAAGAGTTCTATCATCAGGCTGAGTTTGCGACATCGAGTGCCGACGAGGCCGCGCGATGGCGCGGTCGGGGGCTTGAGCGCTCCAATACGGCTTGGTATTTCAGGCAATCTGAAGAGGTGTTTCGTCTTCGTTGCGAGCAGATTCTTTCGCGCGGAGGCCTCTTAGTCGAGTGCAAGCAAGTCGACGTTCTGACTCCTGAGGCGGATCCAGCGCTTTCGTACTCCTCAATCTTGCAGCGTCTCAGTGGCGGTTTTGCTGATTTTTCTAGATTGCATCGCGTGTTTCGAGGGCTGTTGAGCCGGAGTTTTTCGGTCGCAGGTCGTCCCTGCGCTCCTCGCGTGCATTGGACGGACTTGGGCGGCTTTCGCACTTTAACGGATCCTGAAAAACAGTTCTTGCTGCTTGAGTCGCTCCTGGCTTGTGGTGCTCGGGGCGGCCGGGTTTTAGTGGATGAGGCTGAGTGGTTCTCGATGTCTCAGTCGTTTCGTGCTCGCACGGAACTCATTGGGCGAGCATTTACGGAGTCGCGATTTAGCTCCCGCGCGCAAGCTCTGTATCTGGCGCCGTCAAGCTGGGCGAGTGCGCATGCTCTGGGGCGAGCGATTCAAGCACAGATCTCAGATCGGGCGCGATGGATCTCATCGGTCGCAGACTTGTCATCGTACCGAGATGCGACACTGCTTGCGGTTGACCCTGAGTGCGTGATGACGCGTGATGCATTAGATAAAATCATCGAATGGGCCAAAGCAGGCCATGTGGTTGCTTTGCCGCGGAGTGCGTTTTACTCCTACGCTGCACGCGAGAGGCTTGAGCGACTTCCAAGCGAGTTTGCGCGAAGTGTGCAAATTCACTCCGGCGTGGGGTACACGATATATGGTCGAGGCGAAGCTCGCATTATCGTTTACGATACCGAGGAGTCCGGTGGGGCTCGAGTGCAAGACGTTTGGAGTGTTTTTTCGCGTGCCATGTTGAGTCTGGCGCGGATCGAAACTCCCGTTGAGATCTCAGACCCGCGCGTGCGGGCAGTGCTACTCCCACGTGAAGCAGGGCGCGGTCGTGGGACGGGAGTGTTTTTGCTGAACGCCTCTTCTCGCCCAGCGCTTTGTGAGATTGTGTTTAAAAACGAGGTTCGAATCTCAGATCTCGCACCGCTTTTGCGAGATCATGAGCAGGGGCTTCGCTCGGAGACGCAATCTTCGGGAGAGTCCGGAGATCGGTTCTCTCTTGAAGTACCTCCGTATGGCGTGTTGCCTTTGGCGGTCGACGGTCTAGAGCACAGTCTTCACGAGGTCTCGGAGGCTCTTCAGGCGAGCGAGGGGCTTGGAGTCTCTGTCAGTGAGGCCGCTGCGTCGGAGTTGCCAGGGTTTCTCAAAGAAGGATCGTTTGAGTCTCAAAGCATTCCATCGATACAAGATGGATCGGAGGCCGATGATCCAGAGCATCCGCTTTACGGCCGCATGCAGGAGCTCAGACAAGAGGCCGGAGGGACTGCGTAATGGAGCTCTCAACGAACTGGAAAGCATGGGATAAGTTTTTTTCCCCACGCCGTCGATCAGCGCAGACAAAACCCGCAGCGCTCTCGCGCGCTCTGTACTTGGTTTTGGAGGAGGGGGTTGTTGTTTCAGCGTATAGCGAGGGAGAGGATCTCTCGGATTGGCTCGGGTGCTCGGTTGAGGAGTTGGGGGATCGGCTCGCGCATCGCGAAGTTGTAGCGCTGGACCGGAAGGATTGGGATGCCGCTCTGCTTGAGGCGCGCTCAAAGGGCCACTTAGACTCACAGATTGAGTATCTCCGCACTCGGGTTGAGTCAGAGTTGCCGCGGATGGCAGAGCGAGTAGCTGAGAGTAAGGCCTTAGGAGTACGTGCTCCTGCGACGTTTCGGAGCTTTCAAAATCGCTCGTTCCTGCTGCAGTCCCTCGAGGGCTGGTGGTTACGAGTGCTGCCGCAAAGTTTTGGAGTGTGGTTGCGTTTAGAGGGGCAGGCGAGCTCTGATCTTCTGTTGCTCTACCGGAACGGCAAGCTCGAGCAGTTCTTAGAGCCTGATCTTACGACGCTAGGCACGGAGCGAAGTTCTCCGGAGGAGATTACAAAGCTCTTGTCAGAGCGATTTGCTCTGCCAGTTCAGGGGGTCGTAATCCCAGCGCAAGACTGGTTTCGCTGGACGACCGAGGGACAAGATCCGTGGCGTGAAGTGTGGCAGGCGTTTCGAGCTGGACGAGTGGAGCTTGCGCCAAGAAGGCTCAGCGTACAGGCTCTGATCGGGTGTCGAGCAGTTTTGGGTTACTGATCGGCCACTTTCACAGCGTCAAGAGAAACTGCACAAGATCTTTGCGATCCTCCTTCTCAAATTCGAATTCGTGTCCTCGATTTGAGAGCCCGGGTTTGCGAGTATCAAACAGAAGCGAGTGATCCCCCTTGGTTGCAGGATATCCGCCACATTCAAGGTCATAGTCGGTCTGGGGATCGTTTGCGGGTCTCGCAAAGTAGGTGATGGGGCGCTCTTTTTGTTTGGAGAGGAGCGCGCAAAGTGTCGGGACTGAGTTGTTGTGAAAGTACGGGTATCGAGCCCAGATCCCTACAAGTGGCGGAGGTACATAGCCGGCTTGCGGCCTCACTAAAATGCCGTGACGCTTTGAAATCTCAAGCCCATTGAGTTGCTCAAGAGAGTGCATCCCGAGTCGCCGTTGTGGATCTGTGCCCACATCATGGACGGGGGTGTCTTCAAAGTAGCGAACTAAGTGTGTTTGGATCTGCTGGGCGAGCGGGAGTTTTTCAGATCCCGGCAGAGACCAGGTTTTTTCGTAAACTCCATGGCACTTCGAGCAGCGGGCGATAAAAATCTTTTCTCCACGCATGGCGCGCTCAAGCGAGAGGCTCTCTGCGGGAAAAAAGTCGGTGAACTTGGGGGCTTGGGTTGAGAAAACTGCACCTGTCAGATCTTCGATGGTTTTTTCATTTTCGTTCAGCCAAGACTCAAGCGCGTAAAGATCTGTGCCGCGTCCGATCTCATTCCACAGAAAATTAGTCAGAATCGGATTGCCACTTAAGACCGATCCGTCGGAGAGCCAGCGATTCTTGTATTTGAGCGTCCACCAGACCGCAGGTTTGCTGTCGGCTACAAAGTGCGCAAGATTTTCGCGTCGAGGATTTTTTGCGATCTTTGGATCAAGCTCTGCGTACGGGTCGCGACCTCGCTTCGCGAGCGAGAGCGCGACTTGGGCGAGTGAAGTATCAAGACCTAAGGTGGCAGGCTTTTTTGCGCCGATGAACTGCATTCTAAAGCGCGTACGCTCAAGGAGGCGTACTTCTTCAGGTGTGGCATCCATGAGATTTTGAAACGTATGCGGCTTAAGCACCGCCATCGCCCGCTGTCCGTGAACAAAAAACTCGTTACTGCGCGGAAACCGATGAGACAGGCCTAAGACTTTTTTTCCAAACAGATTTGCAGCATGGCAGCTCGCACAGCTCATCGTGAGAGCCTTTGCGCCATTATACTCAAACACCGAAGCTCCGAGGCGTCCGGTTGCATAGGGAGTGATGGGGATCTGATTCCAGTCCCACGGAGAGTTTTCGGTCGATATCTCTGGATCGCCAAGCAGTCCGGCGCGCTCGAGAAGGTCATCTGAGGAGCGGAGCTTTGAGATGTTTTTTAGAAGCTTTTGCACCAACTCTCGCCAAGGTGAGTGAGGCGGTTCGTCTAAGAACTTGCGAAACGGCTCCCAAGGGATGAGTGAGCCGCTCACCTCGACTGGATAGTGAAGAGTGTGGAGTCGGCCTTCGCGCTGGCGAGCCCTAAACTCGCTCGGCCCCCATGCGTAGGGATTGCTGCGGGGAGAGAGGATGCGAGCGCCCGTGCTCCAGTCCGGAGAGCTTGCCAGAGTGGGCAGTGCCCATCCGATACTGAGCGCAATAACCGCCGAGACTCGCATGGAGAGAGTCTATCCTAAGGTCATTCTCAATTGATATTGTTAAAGAATTTCAGTTACCCCGGACATGGAGAGAGCTTGTGTCCTGACGCGTAACGTTGTAACTCTTGTGTGGTCATGACTGTGTTTCAGGATCTCACGCGTGAGGAGCTAGAAAAGCTCCTACTCCCACTCTCTGACGCTCATGCGGACGAGAAGCGCAGGCTTGCGCAGGCACGCTACCGCGCGAAGCAGATTTTTCATTGGGTGTATCAGCGTCATGCAGAGTCTTGGGCTGAGATGAGTGATCTCTCGAAAGTGCTCCGCGCGTGGCTTACAGAGAACATCGTCCTGTATCGTTTGCCGGTTAAGTTCTCTCAAACCGCACTCGATGGGACACATAAGGTTCTCTGGAGTCTACCTGATGGGAAGACGATGGAGAGCGTGGTCATCCCGGCCGCACTCCAGGAGAAATCAGAGCTCTCCGAAGGTCAGCGCTTTAGTGGGCGGAAAAAAGATGAGGATCTACAGTCCGAGCACTGGAAGCGCCTCACCGCTTGCATCTCCTCGCAAGTGGGCTGCGCAATGGCATGCAAGTTTTGTCTTACGGGTGTGCAGGGGCTTGATCGGCACTTAAAGACTCATGAGATTGTGGCTCAAGTCCATGAGCTTCGCAGGATCGCACCTCTCACCAACATCGTGTTCATGGGAATGGGCGAGCCACTGCACAACTCAGAAAACGTGATTCGCGCATGCAAGATCCTGATTGATGGGGATGGCCTTGGATTCTCCAAACGCAAGGTGACGGTCAGTACAAGTGGTCTAGTGCCTGCGATCGAGGAGCTGGGACGGACGGTGGACGTATCGCTTGCGATCTCTCTCAATGGCTCAAACGATGAGCAGCGCGAAGCGATTATGCCAGTCAATCGTCGCTGGCCACTGAAAGATTTGCTTCAGGCTTGCCGCGATTATCCGCTGGGAGCTCATCGAAAGATCACGTTTGAATACGTACTCCTTAAGGACTTCAACGACCAACTCGAAGACGCGCACCGCGTGTCAAAGCTCTTGCGAGGGATTCCTTGTAAGGTGAACTTGATTCCCTTTAACGAGCACTCAGGCTCAGAGTTTAAGCGCCCTGACGACGCAGTGGTTGAACGTTTTCAGAAAGTGCTCATCAACGCGGGCTATGTTGCAACCGTACGTATCTCGCGTGGGCGCGACATCTTAGCCGCATGCGGCCAGCTGCGCTCGCTCTTTGGGACTGCGCGTGGGACGGATAAGCATAGAGATGCTCCGACGGTCTCTGCGTCGCCCTAAAACATCATTTTTTTGTTGGCGATGTTGAGCAACAGCGCAACTCCCGCCATCGAAGTCAGTAACGAGGAGCCCCCATAGCTCATAAACGGAAGCGGAACGCCCACGATCGGCATAATGCCCATCACCATGCCGAGGTTCACAAAGACTTGCCAAAAAAAGACCGTCGTAATCCCAAGCGCAAGCAGCATCCCGAACTTGTCGTTCGACTGGTAGGCGACTGAAACCCCGCTTGCGAGAAATGCCGCATACAAGATGAATAAAAGCGCGCAACCCACGAAGCCATGCTCCTCGCTAAAAACAGAAAAGATAAAGTCCGTATGATGCTCGGGCAAAAAATTTAAGTGACTCTGCGTTCCTTTGCGGTACCCCTTGCCGAAGAGCTGTCCTGCTCCGACCGCGATCATGGACTGAATGGAGTTATATCCTGATCCTTTGGGATCAGACATGGGATCAATAAACGTAATGATCCGTTGTCGCTGGTACTCTTTTAGGCCGAACGTGTAAATCAACGGTGACGATAAAAGAAAAACCGTGATGAGCGCCAGCAGCGTACGCGTATTGATTTTAATGAACAACAAAAGCGTAGCAGAGGACAGAATCACGATCATTGCTGTCCCGAGATCGGGCTGCATCATGATGAGCAGAGACGGCACCCCGATGAGCATGACCGGAAGAATAAGATCTTTAAGCCTATAACCGCCAACAACACGATCGGTAGAGAAGTACTTTGCCAAACAAATCATCATCGCAATCTTCATGAACTCGGAAGGCTGAACGTGAAGTCCGCCAAATCCAATCCATCTTCGCGCACCCAGAGAAGCTCTCCCGAAAAACAAAGTTGCAACAAGCATTGCAATGCAGGCGAAGTAAATGAGGTACGCGATTCTTGAGAAAAAAGAGTAGTGAACCAGCAGCACGCCGCCTGTAACAAAGAGCCCAACTCCAAACCACATGAGTTGATTTTTATAGAGCCCCTGCGACTTATCAGCGACTTGAGTGGCGGAGAGTAGATTGAAAATGCCGACCGCAAAAATAATGAGCATCAGGATCAAAAGAGTCCAGTTAAAGCGCTTAAACTCTTCTTCGTATGCGCCGATGCGGGGTGTTTCCTCAAAAGAGGGTGATGCAGACTCCCAGGATGAGTAGGTCATTCGCCTTGCTCCTCTCTTTTTAGGTCGGGTTTTGCTTCAGACGATCGGGAGGAGGCTTTCTTGCGAGCCTCGGCCAAAGCCTTTTCGCCGTACTTCTCGGGATACAGCTTTTGAAGATAGGTTTTTACGATCTCCCGAGCGATGGGAGCTGCACCGCCTGAGCCCGAGCAAGCGTGCTCTGCGATGACTGCGACTACGATTTCGGGGTCCTCCATTGGTGCAAAGCCCACAAAGAGTCCATGGTGACGATCTTTGTACGGAAGACCATCACATTTTGCATAGATCTTGTTCTTGTCGATGGACTTGACTTGAGAAGTGCCAGTTTTTCCAGCAAACGGAATTCCCGGAATCTTTTGAGAGTGAGCCGTGCCATAAGGGGCGTTGATGACTCCCCAGAGGCCTTGTTTCACGGCCTCCACTGTTGTGGGCTTGAGCGAAGTGCGATCTTGTACTTCAGGGAGGATTTCTTCAATGGTTTTTCCGTCATGGGTTTCAACTGCCTTGAGAAAGTGAGGCTTATAGAGCACCCCTCCGTTGGCAAGTGTCGCGTAGAGATTTGCAAGCTGAAGTACCGTCGTCCGCACGTCCCCCTGACCGATTGCAACGGAGAGAGTCTCTCCAGGAAACCAAGGTGTTTTGGTGAGTTTAAGTTTCCACTCCTCGGTGGGGATGAGTCCTGGAGCTTCGTTACTGAGAGGGACCCCTGTGCGATCTCCTAGCCCAAAGTGAAATGCCCATTTTGCAAGATCATCAACACTTTTTAGTTTTTGAGCGATTCGATAAAAGTATACATCGCACGATTGAGCGATCGCATTGTAGAGATCGACCGAACCGTGCCCGCCTTTTTTGTGGCAGTGAAAAGTTCGACCATAATTGATACTCCCCGTACAAGTGACGCGAGTTTCGGGCGTGACAAGTCCCTCCTCAAGCGCTGCGATTGCGGTCATGATTTTGTAAGTTGAGCCTGGAGGATAGTGGTCTTGAAGCGTCTTATCGCGCAGGGGCTTGTCAATGTTTTCTAGAAGCTCAGCCCAAAGGGAGGATGAGATTCCGCGTGCAAAGTCGGTTGGATTAAATGATGGGCGCGACACCATGGCGAGAATTTCACCGTTTTTTGGGTTCAGCGCGACGACGCCGCCCGCCTTTGTTCCAAAAGCTCGCACCGCCGCTAACTGCAGGTCTTGATCAACGGTGAGGATCAGATTTTTTCCGGGGGTGGGCTCTTGGATCGCGTGAGTCGCAAGCACTCGGCCTTTGTCGCGGTCACGCAAACGGCGACCCAGAGCATCGACTTCGATCATTTCAAATCCATCCTCACCGCGCAGGAGGGTTTCCAGCTCTTTTTCAATTCCGAATCGGCCGATGGTGTCGTTGAGGGCGTATCTTTGTTCTAACTTAGCAAGTGCCGGGAGATCGTTTTGCGTCACGCGTGAGATATAGCCAAGCGCGTGAGATGCGATATCGCCATAGACATTGGTGCGTTGGATCTCCATTTCAACTGCAACCCCTGGCATTGAAAGTCGCCAGGTTTCGATTTTTGCAACTTCATCTCGAGTGAGGTCGGTTTTGATTTTGACAGGGATAAACGCCTGTTGCCTGCGCGCTTTACTGAGTTTGTCTTGAATCTCATCGATCGGCATATCGATCAGAGTCGAGAGAAGCTCGATGACTTGTTTGGACTGGCCTGACTCGCGCAAGTATTGAGGCGTAATCTCTAGATCAAACGCAGGTTGATTATCGATCAGTAGTCGGCGATTGCGATCAAAGATCATTCCGCGAGGAGCGGGTATTTTTACTCTTTTGATGCGGTTCTCTTCGGCGGTTTTGCGCATGCGCTCACCGACAAAGATTTGCAAGTAAGTGAGCCGCCCTATCAGAATCAACATCGTCACAAACAGGCCGATGTAGATAAACCTAAAGCGATCCTGAAAAACTCGAAGCTGCTCTTCTTGACCGAGGAAAGACATAAACTAGAGCCCCTCCTCGTCGAGTTGCAAATCTTCTTGAAGTGCTTTCCGGGAGCGAGGATCCTTCGTGGTGATGCGATCCCAGTACTCGAGCCATCGGTAAACCCAGATCCCCAGAGCAGCTTCAATGACGGCACCAGGCAAAAGCAGTGCAAGCGTATGTCGCCATTGGTTAGAAGAACGCTCTAAAACATGCAGAATGCAGAGACCAAAAAGCTTCCAGAAAATCGAAGCGATCAGAGTGAGTCCGACCATTGCGATCAGCCCTTGAATCAAAAACATCTGAGACGTCCATCGCACGGCGAGATAAAGTGCCATGTAGCTCAACAAAAAAAGCCCGCGCGGCGCTCCACTATGCGCTTCAGCGATTTCAGCTAAAATAAGAGTAAGCACACCGCCTTCGAGGAACTCGCGCTTCAGCCCAAGCCACACGACGAGCAGAAGAATCAGATCAGGCTGCAAGTAAAGGAGTGGGTAACTCGAAAAAATCGTCGTTTGAAGCGCGACTCCAAGAATTGCGATCAAGATCAGAAGCGGGGCATTCAGAAAGCGCAAAAAAACAGGCGTCATTATTAAAGCTACTTCTCCGCCGGAGGACTTGCGATCCTCGATTGTACTGCTGTGTGGATGGGCTTGCCTTGCGCTCCTTTGATGACCAGTACTTCTTCGACTCGTGAAAAGTCCACGGCAGGTCTCACTTCAACGGTCTGAGTGATGCCGTACTCTTTTTTCACCACGCTTGAGACAGATCCCACCGGGATCCCGCGCGGGAATATGCCTCCCAGTCCTGAGGTCACCAATAAGTCTCCGACCTGGATGTCGTCGGTTCGGAGCGCGAATTTGAGTTGGCAGACCTCTTCTGTTTTGCCTTCAACAATCCCTCGTACGCGTGAGCGCTGAACCAGCGCGTCTACCGCAGAGAGAAGATCCAGCAGCGTGACCACATCCGCAGACTCTGAGTCCACACGCATCACCCGGCCCACAACTCCTTCGCTGTTGATGACGGCCATGTCCTTTTCGACTCCTGAGCTTGTGCCGCGATTGATCCGTATTGCTCGGAACTCGGTGGAAACGTCCTTTGAAATCACGCGTGCAGTCACGCTTGAGAGACTGAATTGTTCGTTCAGACTTAAGAGAGTGCGCAGTCTTTGATTTTCAAGCTCCGCCTCTCGCAGGTGAACGATTGAGGCCAGAAGCTTGCGATTTTCTTCGAGCAGTGTCAGGTTATCTTTGCGCGTGTTCCAGAGGAAAAGGTAGTTTTGGAACGCGGAGCTCACCCCATCGAGTGTGGCGGAGATGATTGCCTGAATCGGAAAGGTGATCGAAACGATTGCGCGATCGTAGAGTCGATAATCCTTGGGTGCACGAGTCGAAGTATCGAGCGCAAGCACTGGGATAAGGATGAAGACAAAAAGAATGATGTAAAATCGGTATTCTTTTATGTACTTAAGCATAGAACCCACGTGATTTAGAGCGGGCTGGTAAGAGCGTACAGAGCAACGCAGTGCAAATCAACCCAGCAAATGCTTCTGGGCGACTTAAAAAAAGATTAAAAGGAAACGAAGAGAGAAAACGAAATGCTGAACGTGATGAGAGCGAGTTTTGGAAAGTGGGTCGTGATCGGGATTTCCGGATTTATCGGGTTTGTTTTCGTCTTTTCTGGCGTGTTTACTCGAGATCCCTCTGTCCACGGCGCAGTCGCGGGCTCAGTCAATGGAGATTCGATCCCCGCGGCTGAGTACTACAGGGTCTTGAACGCTCGGATGGAGCCTCTACGCCAGCAGCTTAAGCTCTCCGACGAGCAGCTCGCTCAGTTTGGAATTCGAGAAGCCGCGTTTGATGACCTTGTGCAAAAGAAGCTCCTGATTCAAGAAGCGAAGCGTCGTGGACTTATGCCGTCGCAAGCGCAGATCCGCGAGGCGATCTTTGCAATCGATGCTTTCAAGAAAGATGGAGTTTTTGACAAAAGGCAGTATGAGGCAGTTTTGGTTGCCAACAATTTGACGGTTGCGACATTCGAGCGGCAGCTCCGTGAGGACTTGGTGGTGGAGAGATGGAGAGATTACTTTGCGCATTTTCCTCGGGCGACGCCTGCAGCGTTAGAGCGCGAGTTTCAGCTCTCCGGCACCAAGCGAGAGATTCAGTTTGTGGTGATCACTCCTGATGCGATGAAAAAAGCGGTCGACGTCTCTGAGAGCGACCTTAAGAAATATCTCGCCGACCCCGCGAAAGCTCAGCTCTTAAAGGAGCGTTTCGAGAGTGATCAAAAAATGGGGATCTACAAAGATCAAACCTTTGAGAGCGCAAAAAAACAAGTCGCCCGCGAGCTCATTGCCTCGGAGCGATTTGATGAAGTCAAAAAAGCAAGTGAGACTCTTGCTCAAAAAGTCGTAACCCTGTGGTCTCCCGCGAAAGGTACGGACGCCAAGGTGGATGCGGTTCTGAAGCCTTATGGTCTAAAATGGACCAAGTCCGCTATGATCACTGCCCAGGATCCGCAGATCCCTGGGCTCGGGGATACGCCTGAGCTCATGAAAGACGCGTTTAGTGCTATAGGGCTTTCGAGGCCTAAGGTCTACTCGACTCCTCGGGGAGTCCTCGTTGCCGTGGTCTCCGCTCAAGAGAGCGCAGATCCAAAAAAGTTCACCGAAATCGAAAAACGCAAACTCCGCAGCAAGATCGCATCTGAGAAAGCAAGTGAGGCGCTTCAAGAAGTCATGAAGGGGCTTCGAGATCGGGCGAGTATTAAAACGAACCCTGAGATTTTTAAGAAATCTTAGAAACTGGCCGCACCCAGTGAGTAAAAGTGGTGTGCGTGACGGAGTTAGGTTTTGAAATTGCAAAGTAATTCCATGGAATGCCTTCTTTGGAGTTACTTCAG
>JBILEK010000050.1:0-19509 GCA_044352155.1 Bdellovibrionia bacterium | reverse complement strand
CGAGAGCCCGACGTCCTGTTGTAAATCCCGCAGACGATCCATCTGCGCGATGTAGCCTTCGATCTTGTGGTGGCGTCCCATTTTCTGAAGGATTCGATTGGATCCACTTTGAACGGGGAGATGCAGATGACGGGCGAGTCGTGCAACTCCACCTGATTGTGGATCTGCGTAACACTCGATGAGCTCATCGGAGAAATCAAGAGGATGACTGGATGTAAAACGGATCCGGCGCAGTCCTTTGGTGCGAGGGTCCTGATCCAATGCGCGCAAGAGTTGCGGAAAGTTCTCATCCCCGAGATCGGGGCCTACTTTTCCGATCACGTTTCGAAGCTCTTTGGGTGCGCGCGCTTGGCTATTAGGATTGCCTTTGCCAAACGAATTAACGTTTTGACCCAAGAGCGTGACCTCGGTGACTCCCTTTTTTACGAGCTGAGCGACATCGTCTAAAACCTCATCGATCAAGCGCGACTTCTCGCGCCCGCGCGTGAAAGGCACGATGCAATAGGTACAGAACTTATCGCAGCCCTTCATGATGTTGACAAACGCTTGAGCTTTACGGCCGTGGATCTTTGTTTCGGTCGAGTACTTTGCCGCGCGATCAAACTCTGTAAACACGCCGTGTCGCTGTCCGCGCCGAACTCGATCAAGAATCTCAGGGAGCTCGTCAATCACATCCGTGCCGAATACAAAATCCAGATAAGGCGCACGCTTAAAGAGCGCTCCCTGATCGAGCTGTCCCACGCACCCGCCCAACCCAATGATCGGACCTGCGTAAGGATCCATCGTCTTTAGATCCTGAAGTCTCCCCAGAGCCGACACCGCCTTGTGCACGGCTTTTTCGCGTACACTACAGCCGTTAATCAAAAGCACATCCGCACTCTCTGCGCTCTCGGAGGGCTCCATACCCGTTTCGCGCAACAGTGCGCTCATTCGCTCGGTATCCGCCACGTTCATTTGGCAACCGAAAGTCTGGATATAAAATCGCCCACGCGGGGTCGGTCGAGATTCTAAATTCATCTTTTAAATTCAGGGGTTACAGTCAGCACAGGAGATCAAAGATCACGAGCCCGAAAGCCGGGCAGAAGCGAGCTCAAGCAAGTACTCTGGATCACTGCCCTCCTCAGGAAAACACGCGACACCGGTCACGAGTTTTTGACCGATTTCCTTTTCAATTCTGCGGAGAAGATGCGGTGCGTCTTCTTTTTTGCAGTCATCCATCACAAGCGCAATCCTGCGCTTTGCTGGCAAAGCGTAGACCGCATCGCTTGAGCGAAAAAGGGCTTTCCGAAGCCGAAAGCGCCACTCCGTCACATCCTGCCCTGCAGGGACTGCAACAAGCGCAAGCGCTACCGATCCGAGCTCCGAGGCCATTCGGTACGCGCGCGACTGCAGCACATTGCGGAGAGCCTCATCGCTTGAGAGTTCCGGAAAGCTCCAGACCCAGTGCACGAGAGAGCCTTTGATTTTTTGGCTAAACTCTCCCCGATGGCGACGCGCAATCTCGTGAATCAGCAGGAACTCGCTGCCTAGCCCTTCTTTTGAGCGCGACAAAAATCGATGCTCGCTCTGATCGGCGGCCTGAAACGCTCGGTCGGGATCCGCCTGCACCTCGTTAAACAAGCGACTCCACTCGTCGACGTGCGCCCGATCGATCTCAAAACGAAACTCGGCCTCACGCTCCCGCAGACGAATCTCCAAAGCCTTTCCCTCAACTGCACTTGCACTCAACAGCAAAAACCCTAACTCAAACGCGCGCCCGAGCTTTTGAGGATCAGCGAGAATCGGCGTTGCTCGCGCATCCGACTGCTGCACGAGCGTGACGTGGATGCGTTTTTTTGTGAGAACGGCACGAAACTGATCGAGGCGTCCCGAAACGACTCGCCCAAGATCGACTTCTTTGAGTCGCACTTGAAACGAGCCCTCATCCAGCGCCGCTAAATCCAAAAGCACTGCCAGAGTCTGGTGCAATCGCTCTGCATTGCGCGCGGCCATATCGATGAGCTCCATTTGACTCAAGCCTTCGGTCACTACTCCATCCTGCAAGACGCGCAGAGAGTTGAGGATCCCCGTAAGAGGCGTGCGAAGCTCGTGAGAAATCAAAGAGAGTAAATTGCTCTGTAAGTCTGAAGCCTCGGGCGCGCTACGGGGCTCGATCTTCTTCCTCGTCGTCTTCTTCGGGCTGATACTCTTCGAGATCTGAGGTGTCTTGGATCTCGAGCTTGACGAGCCAGCCTTCTTCTTCAGGATCTTCGATGACTGACGACGGGTCTTCATGGAGTGCCTCATTGATCTCGGTAATAAATCCGGCAGCCGGCGCAGTCACATCGAGCGCCCCCTTGGTGCCAGCAATGGATAAAATCAAATCTCCCTTATCGAAATCATCGCCATCATCTGGCAGCTCGAGCTCATCGATTTTGTCGAGCTCGTCGGCTGCATCAGGCGTGATCCCTAAAGTGATCACACCTGCTGTGCGACGAAACCAGAGTCGTCCCTCGGAGTAAGTTCCAGATTTAGGGATTTTTCCTGCCATAAGGGCTAAAACTTTCCGATCTCGATGTTCGCTTGCATCGCGCTTGTTTTGTTTGAGAGGATCGAGACTTCTTGAGCCACTTTACGCGCTAACTCACGAAACTGAAGCGCAACCTCGCTTGTGGGGGCTCGCAACACGACAGGGTATCCCTCATCCCCGCCTTCGCGCACGGCGGGTACGATCGGGAACTGCTGCATCAGAGGTACGCCGTATTTCTTGGCGAGCGCCTGACCTCCACCCTGTCCAAAGAGATGATAGATTTTGCCGTCATCGCCTTTGAAGTAGCTCATGTTCTCGACCACTCCCATGACCGGGATCCTAACCTTTTCCCACATCGAGTACGCCTTGCGCACATCTTGGAGAGCGACTTCCTGAGGTGTCGTCACGAGCACAGTACCACTCACAGGCACGAGCTGCGCAAGCGAGAGCTGAACGTCTCCGGTGCCTGGGGGCATATCGACGACGAGATAATCCAGCTCGCCCCAGAGTACTTTATGGCAAAACTGCTGGACCATGCTGTGGAGCATCGGACCGCGCCAGATCATCGGTTGATCGCCCGGCACTAAAAAACCCATCGACATCACTTTGATCCCATGCGCAGAAGGCGGCAAAAGCACTTCGCCTTTTTGTGGGTGCACTTCGACTTTGGGATTAGACAGAACGCCCATCATCGTTGGGAGATTGGGGCCATAGATATCCGCGTCCATCAAACCGACTCGCGCGCCCTCAGCCGCTAATGCGCACGCAAGGTTTGTGGAGACGGTGCTTTTTCCGACCCCTCCCTTGCCGCTGGATACTGCAATGATGTGAGCCACGCCTTCGATCGCATTCATTGAAGGAGCTTTTTTTGATCGGACTTCAGCGTCCATCTTGATTTCAAACTTGCGAATTCCTGCAACACCCTCCAGCGCCCGACGCACGTCTGCTTCGATCTGATCTTTCATGGGGCACGCTGGAGTCGTTAAAACCACCCGGAACCGCACATCTCCCTCAGGAGAGACTTGAAGATCGCGGATCATATTGAGCGAAACGAGATCTTGGTGAAGATCAGGATCCTTTACCGTACGCAACGCTTGGAGGACTCGATCAGAGGTCGGAGCGAGATGAGCACTTGCCATGCCCCAAGTGGTAACAGAAAGGGCATTAGGATTCAATGCTTAGGCTAGGATGACTTTTCGGCTTGAACCTTCTCAACAAACTCACGCACGTCAAACTCGCAGCCTCCACACCCCGTCGAGCAGTTAGTCTCGCCTTGCAAATCCTCAAAGCTCTGTGCGCCTTTTGCCATGGCCTCTTTGAGTCTGCCCAGCGAGACGTTGTGACAAAAGCAAATCGTGCGATCATCGTCAGGACTCGGCATCAGCGAGGGAACAAGAGGTGGAGCGTCAGACATTTGCTCTCTAGCTTCCCTCACTCAAAGTGAGAATTTCAAGTCGAACTTCAGCATATAACGACGATTAGGATCCTGCCTCACATACGTGCCGAGTTCTTGTGCATACGACAGAGCCGTGACACGCAAAATCCAAAGATCAAACGCAGTCCCATAGGTGAAATACACTTGATGGATCCCGCCATAGAGACTGAGAAGTGGAAGCTTCCACTCCAAACCTAAGTGATTGCGCTGCTTCCAGTCGATCGCACGCGTCGTTAAGGCGTTCGCTTGATAGGCGAGCGTGAGTTCGTTCATGCCGAGATGAAACCGGAGTGCTGCTCCGAGCGCAAGATTCTCCTCGATGGGATCTGCGCCTCCCGTGAATGTCGTATTTGAGAGATCCGTCATCGCAGATCCCAGATAAGCGGTCACTCGATCCGATAACGGAAGAATATACTGCACCCCTAAATCCACTCCGTAACCCGACCCCCAGGCACCCGCCACCTGATTGAGTAGCGAAGCGCCACCACTTAAGTTCAGTAACGTCGTTGTGGGGAGTTCGCGGTACCCTCCGCGTCGAAACAAAAGCTTCACCCCTAATCCAAGGCGAAGCTCTCCTCCCACCTGCTCTCGCCTGCGACGCGATTTCGCCTTTAAGCTAAACCCCGTAGCAAACTGTACTCCGTTAGTGACTTGATAACCCAGTGTCATCTGCGGGAGGGACATGTTTTTTGAGAAATATGCAATCTGACCATCCACAAGCAGACCGAGTGCAAATCGAGGAAGAATCAATGTGGGAGCGATCTGAGTGCGCCCATAAATGTTTTTCCCCATCAAAGCATTCAGGGTGTCGACACTAAAGTTTCCCAAAAGAGAGGAGCTCTGCGTGAATGCGCTGTAAGTATCCAGCGAAGCATCAATATCGATAGGCAGATAGTGGAATCGAGGCTCAATCCCTCCTGCAAGACCCGCGGGATTTAGAAAAACTGCACCCTCATCATCCGCCAGAGCTACAAACGCGCCTCCCATCGCTTGTGCTCGAGCAGAGCGGTACAAAGGACGAATCTCTTTGGCGGAGGCAGCCTGCTCTAGAACAAGGAGCCCCGCGAGCGCGCATGCGAGCGCTAGGCGCCTCCTCACGGTCCAGGCCATCCCAAAGCGGCATCGGTGTTTACAAAGTTCACGATCCCAGCAGCAGCGCAAGCGGAAGCGCGCTTATCCACCGCACTTGCAGTATCGATGCAGCTGCGGTTTCGGAGTGTCATCGGACAGTTTGCGCAGTCTGAAGCTGCACTCGCAATCGTACAACCCGTCGCATACGGAACACCTAAGCATCCTGCAACACACGCGGCACTGATTCCGGCGCTGATCGTTGAGACTACAGAGTTTAACGACGATCCAATACTCCCGCTTGAAGAGTTAGCGACGGCCTGAATCCCTTCGATCACGTTTACGATCGATCCGGCATAAGCGCAGCCCTCGTCGGTCATGAGCGCTGAGCTTGTCCAAGGAAGCGGCACTGTTTTTTGATAAACTGCATCAGGAGCGCCCCATTTGTTTTGAAGTTTTCCGATGGTCGCCATCGAAGTCAAAACGAGATACAAGTTTGCCTCGTCGGTGCGATCCAGATAGTTCATGGAACCTTCGTTATAGGAGCCAGAAAAGATTTTGCTTGCAGGCGCGACAAGCCTTCCGGGTCTCAACGTCGCCATAACCGCATCACTCGCGTACCACGAGCTCTCCAAAGAGTACTGAGAGAGCAGCGGAAAAAACTCTGTCATCCTCAAGAAAAAACCCGCCCCCCCTAAGTTCGCTGTGCTGAACTTTCCGAGAAGTGAAAAAAAGTTAATCCCTGCATTGCATCCGTGGGCTGAGGCGCGAAGAAGACGCACTTCATTGGTAGAGTACACCGATTGATAGAGTGGCTCGATGGTTGCGATTGCGCTCTCGCAGTCGCCGTAGGTGAGATGCGTTTGAGTCGCGTCGATGATTGCAGCGCGACCTTCTTCGGTTGTGATCGTGAGTTCGGAGCGAGCGCAGGAGGAGAAAAAACTAAGCGCGACGAGGAGTGCGGCGCTCCAGAGCTTCCACCAGTTTTTGACATCCGTCCTGGATCGTCTTTTCATCAGTTGCAAAACTCAGCCGAATCGCGTTCGGCGCTCCAAAAGGCCCCCCAGGCACGACAGCCACTCCTGCCTCATGCAGAAGTCGCTCAGCGAGACTGGAGGCGTCTTCGTTTGCTCCCAGTGCGCGGCTCACGTCGGCAAAGACGTAAAACGCACCTTCGGGGACACACACTTCCATTTTGCCGCTCTGGCGCAAAATGGCCAAGGCCAGATCGCGTTTTTTGCGGTAAATCTCTAAGTCTTTTGCGAACTCCGAGCGCGACACTTTGAGCGCGGCAAGACTTGCCCACTGTGCGACCGAGTTGATCCCCGATGTGCTCTGACCCTGGAGTCTGAGCATCGCATCAGTCACCTCCAAGCCCGCCACCGACCAACCCACACGCCAACCGGTCATCGCGCCTGACTTCGACAAGCCGTTGACAGTGATCACACAATCTTTCAACTCAGGATTTGCCGCCAAAAAGGATACAAACCCTTCTGAGGAGTAAACGATTTCATCGTAGATCTCGTCACTGAGGATCCAAGGCCTCTCCGACTCAGGAATGCGCAAAATCACTTCTCCGATGGATCGAAGCTCCGCACTCGAGTACACGGCGCCTGTTGGATTGGAGGGTGAGTTCAGGATGACGACTTTAGTTCGAGCGGTGATGAGTGCTGAAAGCTCTTGAGCTCCAAACTTGTACCCACTTTTGAGCGAAGTATTGAGAATACGCACATCTCCTTCGGCAACTTTCACCATCTCAGTGTAGGAGAGCCAGAAGGGAGCAGGAACAATGACTTGATCCCCAGGATTGACGGTAGCTAAAAGCGCGTTAAAGAGCGCGTGCTTCGCGCCTGCGGAGACTAAGACGTTCTGAGCGCTCCAATTCAACTGAGGCTGTTGGCGGTTGGTTTTTTGGGCGATCGCTTCGCGGAGCTGAAGAATCCCCGCAACAGGAGTGTACTTCGAGCGATCTGCCCGAATCGCTTCGATGGCTGCGTCTTTTACAGACTCACGGATAGAAAAATCAGGCTCCCCTGTCGTCAAGTTGAGAACAGAGCGTCCCTCAAGCGCGAGCTTTTGCGCTAGAGCATTGAGTTTGAGCGTGACGCTTTCACGAACTGAATCCAGTCGGCGTGACAAGAGCTGCTGGCGACTCATGCCTGAGCTCCTTTGCGCGAAAGCCACCGCACGACTTGCTCGGGTACGTAAGGCGAAATATCGCCGCCATAAAGATAGAGCTCTTTCACCATTGTTGAACTGACGAAGTACAAGTCCTGCGAAGTCATCATGAACACAGTCTCAACGCTTGAGTTGATTTTTTTGTTCATGCTCGCCATCATAAACTCGTACTCAAAGTCGCTCGCAGCTCGAAGCCCCCGGATCACAGCGCGGATGCGATTTTTTTCGGCGTAGTCCATGATGAGTCCAGGCCAGATCTCAACGCTCACACCTTTACGCGTCGACACGACCTCACGAATGAGCTCTGCGCGCTCAGCTTGGGTGCCGAGTGGATTTTTACGCGCACTGCCTGCAACAACGATCACAATCTCGTCAAAAAGCGAAAGACTACGATCCAAAATATCGAGGTGTCCGTTGGTGATGGGGTCAAAGGATCCGGGATAGATGGCACGGCTCATAGGGCGACCTTTTTGTAGGTCGTGAGCACCGTATCACCGTATCGCTTTTCGCGCACTTTCAAAAAAACCCCTATTTTCTCGGGAAATTCTTCATCCTGTACCGCATGCTCAATGAAGAGTCTTGCCTCCTCACTTAAGAGCGTCTCCCAGCCTTGATGCTCGATCACTTTTCGCTCGAAGTCTTTGCGGTACGGCGGGTCACAAAACACAAGATCGAACGGCCCCCGCAGCTGAGCGGGGCGCCCTAAAACTCGAAGCACATCCTCTTGAAGCACTCTCACTTGCTCCTGCACTCCAAGCTTTGCGGCGTTTTTTTGAATCACTTGTGCAACCAAAGGAGCACTCTCCACAAAAGTCGCTCGCTGCGCTCCTCGCGAGAGCGCCTCAAACCCAAGAGCCCCTGAGCCCGCAAAAAGATCAAGCACATGCGCTCCATCGCTCAGTCCTTGAATGGAGTTAAAGAGCGCCTGACGCAGCATCGACTGCGTTGGACGAGTACTGGAAGTCTTTGGGACCTCAATCGAGCGGCCACGAAACTGGCCTCCCGTAATCCGGATCAAGCGGCCCGACGGCGCGTGCCCGCAGTTGCAGCGCGCGCGACTGGGATCTTAAACTCTGTTCCATCCGAGAGCTCAACGCGCAGGCAATGATCCACGAAACGGATGGTCACGTCTTGTCCGTTGTACTCGTACTTTAACCGCAACGTCATCGAGCCTGAGAGCGTGAGCGACAGTGAGCCTTCGGGAGACTTTTCTTCTACGGGCATCGCTGCAACAGCACGTAGCGGGGTCGGCGCATCAAGAACGCTTGTGCCTGATGGGGGACCCTCTTCTTTTAGAGCGCCAATGGCTTCTTCCATTCCGCCGTCCGGGCCTACGCCTTCGCGGAACTCCTCCATCGGACTTTCGGCCTGCTCTTCCATCTTTTCGATCTCACTCATGATCTGCGCAATCTCTTCGGGACTCGCGAGTTCTGATCCGTCATCGTTTTTGTCTGAAACCATGTGCGGGCGTGCTCCCTTCACTGACGTATCGGCAAATGCGCCTTAAGCATTAGAAACTGGCCCCCTTGAGTGTGCGCAAGATGTCTTTAATCATGCGTATTCATTGGAAATCCGACCTCGAACCCCTAAGAATCTGCCCCTCAAACATCATAAATCATTAAAAAGATTATGAAATTTGTCACGTCATGCCCACACAAGGGGGCCAGTTCGCACCGCTCACCACCAGCGCTTCACAAACCGTATCAGCGCAGAGTTTCTCTCGGAGATGTACAAATTACCCTCCGAGTCAAAGGCAAGTCCATGCGGCGTGAACATCGTCGCAGACGATGCGCTAATCCCTTCCTGCTCTCGACCCAAAGGAGCCCCCCCGCGAATCGGGTTATTGGACTCGTTTGGACCAATCCGTCGCGCAATCGAGCCATCCGTACGATCGTAACAAATCACACTATGTGTTCCGTTCACGCTGTTACTGACCAGACCCGAGCTAATGCAGACGAGATTCCCAAACGCGGCCATCGAGTTGACCCAAGCGCTGCTTGAGTTCATTTCGCTGATTGCAGGGATACTAAAGCTTTGCACCGTCCGGGTGAAAGGCGCGCTTGCCGTCCCCGCAGGCACTCCCTGCCCCGGCAACGACCACATCGCCACAGGAGAGTTCGTAAAGTTAGAGTATCGAATCCGCGCCGAGGACTGATCAATGTTATCTACAAAGAAAAAGTTTGGATCACTACTATAAGCCGGATCACGCGCAAGGCTCACGGGGTTACGTAAGACTGCAGCACCTGGCACACCATCAGTTGCGCCCGCTATCCCGTTTCCGATCAAACGCGTAAGCCCTGTGCTCTGGTTTGCCCGCATGATCGAGTGATCGTTATAGTTTGCGATAAAAAAGCTCGTTCCATCCCATACAACCGAGTAGGGGTTGTAGAGATTTCCGTAGGGAGCTGAGTTGGAGGGGAGATTTGTGTTTCCGTTCCAAAAGTTTGAGCCCGTGATAAAGTCGCCCACCACTGTGGACACTCGTCCTGCTTGGATATTCGTGCCTAAAAGTGATCCGTTGGTCTGACTTAAGTTCATCGCTCGCAGAAGCGAGGTCGTACTCGCGCCTGTGGTTGCTTGCTGATCTGCGTAGACCAAGAAACTCTCTGCCCCTGAGCTCGCAAAGCTCATCCCTCTCACTCCTCTCATCCAGACGTTCAGCGGTTCATCGTTGTCGATCACAGGGTTCCCGCCCGTGCCTTTTCCGGCCACAGTGTAGAACTGTCCTGACTTCATGTTCACCGTGCGGATTCGTCCGTTTCCAGAGTCTGCGATGTAGAGAAACTTATTGGTCGAATCAAACAAGAGCTCCGTAGGAGAGTTCAGATAAGCTTCAGTCGCCCGAACCGCGACATCGGTGAGATAGGAGGTGCGCGTCCGACCTCCGCCAATAAACCCTGTAAACTCAGCGCTAGCTGTCGTGAGATCCATCCTGCGGATGCGGTTATTGCCTTGCTCAGGCGCCATCAAAAAACTCTGATCCGCACTCACCGAAACGTCATAGACACCATTAACGAGCGTAAGGCTCCCGACGTTATCTCCGTTATAGCCTGCGCCGCCGTTTCCAATGATATTTGAAACATTCCCGGAGCCAATCGTGACTCCACCAAAGCTATATGTGCTTGTGGGATGCAAGTTCACAAAACCCACAAGATGTTGGTTCCAGCTGTTGATCAACAGTCCTCGAACAACTCCTCCTGGCTGATACACACTGATGCCCAAAGCGTCGTTAAAGCTCGTTCCGGTCGCCTCAGGAAAACCAAGCCCAGTTGAGTTATTGCTCATAACAAGGCCTGCTTGCGAACTTCCGTAGATCCAACGAACCGAGTTTGCAGGCACTTGGGCATTGACGCTATTTGCGCTGTAATAGACGACTTTCCACCTCTCTCCTGCTGCAAACGCAACTGTGCTCGTCGACGCCGTACACGCGGCATCTGAGTAAAACGCACCCGGATCAAACTCGGCTCCAGCAGTTGCGCTCAGGGTTGCCGTCTGTGCTGACGCATGAGAGCTCATCTGACCTGCGGCATTTTGCATCAACACCAATACAGGCTGACAGCTTACGTTGGGCGATGCCCCCATCAAGTAAAGCTGCCAGCGATCCGCAGCCGCAGGGGTCGCAACCGGAGTCAGAACTAAGTTCGCTGCAGCCAAAGTGCCTGTGGCACTGAGCGTCGAAGCGGCTACTAAAGTCTGACGATAATAAAAAGTATAGCCCGTATCCCCAGCCGAGAGAGTCGCACCCGCTGTGACCACGGAGCAGTTTGAATCAGAGAAGAACTGACCCGTCGCCGCGCCAGCTCCTGAGTCCGATAAAATCAGAGTGACTGGAGAGCCAAGTCGCGTGACGGTGTTGTTGCCGCTTGCAACCACTGCACGATAAGGCACGCATACGTTTTGACCTGCACCCCCAGGCCCACGGATCAGCCATCGGTTAGGGGCTCCCCCTTGCCAACGCTGAAGAGACGTTAAGTCATGCGTGATGAGCCCTCCAGTTGCCTGAAGCTGCACAAACGCAGGGAGCGACCCCATGGACGAGAGATTCATCGCCGTCCCAGAAAGAGTCGCCATGCGGAACCTGCGCGAGCCTCGATCCACCCAATAGATATTGCCACTGGCATCAATATCCATGCCCCACGGCTGGTTTGCTCCCGAAGTTAAAGTGGTGCAGCCATCGGTTAAGCAATTGACCGCAGCGTTTGTGTTGTTTTGTCCAGTACCCGACTGAGGCATCCCAACGACGACATAGGTTTTGTTGTTTGCAAGGTTGATTCTCTTAATCGCGTTTGAGCTGTAGCAGGTCACATAAAGCCAGCGTGTGCCTCCGCCTGCGTTAAAATAGGCGAGATCGACAGGGTTTGAGCAGTGGTGCGCAGCTCCCAATGCGCCGTTTGTGTTTCCAGCCGTATTGTTCGAAGGAGCAAAGACGTTAGGCCTCTGACCGAGGAGGGTCGCGGGGTAACCTGAGCTCGGGAGTTTTACGACTCGATGATTGCCGTAATCCGCAACATAGAGAGACTGATCGGTCGAGTCATAAGCTAATCCCATGGGAGATGAGAGCTTAAACTCCGTCCCCCCTACCGAGCCCTCAGGCACTGCGCCCGCAGCACCGTTGCCTAAAACGATCACGATTTTTCCAGCCGGAATCGTCTTACCGTGACGATCAAGAGATGAAGATGAGCGGTTATAAAGAGCGACGACATGGTTCTGATGATCGGAGTAGTAAATATTGCCTACTCCATCATCAAGCGCATAGGAGGGAGTGATTCTCACTCGAAGGTTATTGCCTTGCTCCGGGTCCTCGTTGTCTCCGATCGAAGGCACACCCACGAGCGTGCATATCCGTCCTCCGTGCGATGCCACTGTTCCGTTCATGATCGTGTTGCACTCATCGGAGAAAAAGTTAACTTCCATGTTCCAGCTGAGAGAGGTCTCCTCCTGACCATCACTCGCAGTGACATTCACCGTATGCGCTCCTAAGTAAGAGGCGTTAGAGGCTGGATTAAAAATAGAGGTCGCAGCCCCGGTAGGGAGCGCGGAGTTGGTGTTCCCATTCAGTCTCCAGCTGTAGCTGATGGCATCGCCATTTGCGTCTGCTCCAGTCACCGCAAAGGTTTGGGTGGTGGCGACGTTGACCCGGCGAGTGATTGCAGTATCGGGTAAAGGGACTGTGAGCTGCGGAGGACTGTTACGTTTGACATTAAACGTACAGGAAGCCTGATTGTTGTAGGTGTCCGTCACCAAGGCGACGAGAGTGTGATTTCCCACAGTGAGTCCCGCTGCCGAGAGACTCAAAACAGCGGAGCTCGCCCCTCCGATCGGCGAGTTATTGAGTTTCCACGTGTAGTTCAGTCCTGTCCCAGTCGCAGAGACCGTAAAAGTCTTTGAGCTCTCTGCCCCTGCAGACTTGATAATCACAGGGTTACCCGCAGGAAAGCAGCCCCCAATTTGAACCGTGTTAGGGTCCGTCACATCTGCAGTCCACAGGCAAGAACTGCTTTCGTACCCATCGTTGAAATCAACCGAAATCTGCTGGCCTGCACCCACCTGGGAAATTGTGGGATCAAAAGTCGCGGCCGCAGTGTTCACGGTGCTGCTCTGGGCGACAAACAAAGAGGGTGCTTGTGCGCCATTGAGCTTCCAAGTGAACACCTGCTGATCTCCATCTGCATCTGACACCGAGACTGAAAGCGGCAAAGTCTCCGTATGCGAGATCGAGTTGCCACTGACCCCCGGAGTCTGCGAGTTGCAAACGGGAGGAGAGTTTTTAGTGACGCTCCAAGAGCGACTAGCGCTGCTTGAGCCATCTGAGATCTCAGCGACCAGAGTGTTCACCCCTGCGTTTAACGCGTTGGAGTTGATCTGGGTAAAAGGCTCGGTCTGACCTGAAAGACTGACGCCGTTGAGCTTCCAGGTGATCGCACAAGCAGAGCTCGAGCGCGCGATCCCAAATGAAGTGTTTGTTGTGGCACTTGAAGCCACACGAATACTCGCTACCGACGGAAGACTCGAATCAATCGTACAGGGGGCTGGGGAATCCGAGGAAGCCACCTGGTCGACTTCCCCCAAAATATCTTGGAAGCTGTCGGAGTTACAAGCGCTCACCCCCAAAGCGAGAGTCAGCGAAAGCAGCGCTTTCACGCCCTTTCTTGAACGAGACCGGGTTTGAACACTCCTCCACATAAAAGACCCTCAGGTAAACTTTCCTTAATACCTTACTAAAATTGTATTCCTTTGGTGAAGATTTAACAAGTTTTTGTTTATATATTAACAATTAAACATTTTTAATTTAAAAACCTATTAGCGCCCCAATACTGAGCTCTACCTGAGAGACGCGCGATGATTTTGGCCCCGAAAGACTCAAATACCTCGCCTCAAAGCGGGCACTTAGGGGTCCCTGAATCGCCCGATCCACCCCCGCCCAGCCCCCAAACCCCGCAAACCCCGACTGAAGCGACTGGAAGTTGCGCTGAAAAAAACCAGCTCCCACATAGGGCCGCCAAAGCTCCTGCACCAAAAGCCTTGCCTGCTCCGAGCTCCACTCCACTGCAGAGCTCCGGGTAAGCGGGTAGTAACTCCCACCCAGATCAAGCCCGAAAGACAGATCTCCACCAATGCCTCGGGTCATCAAAAGGCTGTACCCCAAGCGCAGATCTACGCTTCCTGCAAGCGGGTGCTCATAGGCGATCTGATAGGCCCCCACCCCAGAAAGAGACGCACTTGAGCTTTGAGTTTTTGCGTTGACTGAGAAAAAACCAAGCCCCGCACTGAGCTTTCGTGCAGCAGCGGGAGTCGCCCAAAGCCCACACACCACCTGCAGCGCAAGTCCCGCGCAAACATGCTTAAGCAGCTTTGCGCGTCTCATCTCCTGGAGCTTCTGACGGTTTTGTCGACTGCGTTTGCGCTTGAGCGTTTTTGCGAGCTAAATACTGCGAGATGGTCTGCGCGATTCTCTCGCGCATCACTCCGACCCGATGCTTATCGGGAGTCTGGGAGTCCATCCGCTTCATCATTTCTAAAAACAAAAACTGTTGCTTCTCACTGAACTGCTCGACCAATCGCTTGCGATCTGGACGCGGCACATTAAAGAGAGCCAACACCCACTGATCCATGGGCACGACTTGAGAGATCTCCTTTAGCGTTGCATCCTCGAGTTCAAGTACGCGGTAAAACGGAGCTCTCACTTTGTTGATCACTGAGCTCTGAGGAGAGGCCTCATAGATCTCCCGCTCCTCAAGCACATCTGCAGTGCGAAGATACTCAAGCAAATCTGCATCATGTCTAAAGTGCTCAAGCACGCTAAAATCGTTCAAGGGTTTTAGCTCCAACGCCTTGCGAGTGATCTCTCGAATCTCACTTGCAGAAAGAGACTTATGGTTGGCTTGGGGGTCCAACATCACTCCCCAACTTCCTGGAAACGCTTTGCGCGCAGTAGGCACGGCGATCGACTTTGGCATTGCATGCAACACTGCAAAAGCATCTTCCTGCTTGAGTCCCTTCACAAAATCGACGCGCTGATCCCCTAGGCGCCACACGCAGATCAATAAACTCTCCCACTCCATCGCATCGTCGACTCGCAGATTTTTTTCCAACCGCTGAAGAACTTGGATCGCCTCGCCCTCAAGCTCGCCAGGCTCGTTAAAGGCATTCATCCAATGCGGGAGATAACTGTAGCCAAAAAGCTTTTTTTGAATCGCAAGAGGCAACTCAGTGACGAGCGCCCCAAGACTCCCTGCGTTTCTTGATCCAAGCTTATCGAGCTCAACGATATCTCGAAGATTAGGGAATGCACCTTTCTCCACAAGCGATTGCACGCCTTGACGAACCACTTCCCGCAGTTTGATCGGGTCACTGATTTTCACTCCACCAGCGATCTTGGTGCTGTTCTCGCCTGACTCAGAGCCTGCTCCGCTCATCGGCATCGGGGTGCTCGGCATACTCGCTCCCCCACCTCCCAACTGCGCTGATCCGATTGCTGAGACGATGGAGCCCACCGACTTGCGTGTGATTAAAAAAATCCCGCCCAAAAACGCAGCAAACAAGACGGCAAGTAGCGCGACGTTCATCCAATACTGAGCGTCCACTGACCACGAGCGACGCTCGATCTTGATCTCATCGCGCGCCTGCACTAAGTGCAAGTTATTGAAAACAGCCTCTCGGATCTCGATGAGCTCCTGCTCGCTCACGTTTTTAGGAATCGATATCGAGACGACCACACGCTTTACTCGAAGCATCAGCTCGCTCAAACTGACTTGCGGATCATCCCACTCATCCTGAATCTCGTCGTTCGTTACTTCGAAAAAAGGCAGCCGCTCACTTCGAGTCGTGCCCACAGGTCGCTCAGATCGACGCAATGGATCGACACTGACGCTCACTAAAAACGGCACATCCGGAAAGCGTCCTTTCAAGTAAGTGCTTGCATCTTTGATCATTCGATCCTCAAGTTCTGCAACTCGAGGATGCTTACCGATCGGCTGAGCCCAAGCCAAAGTCTGGCTCAGCAAAGCAAGAAGCATAAAACCAACACCAAGCTTCTGTCTCATCATATCGATTCCTTTAACTCAGGCTCAATCACCAGCACGAGCTTACGCGCGAGCGCAAGATCAGCACTGCTTGCATCGCCTGCAAGTTTTCGAATCTCTCCGTAGCCCCCCACTTTCATTCGATGCAGAGGAATCCCCAGCTTTTGGAGCTGCCTCATCGCACTCACCGCGCGCAAAGCGGAGAGCTCAAGGTTGTCTCGAAATCTTCTTCCCGGCACTACCGGTCTCTGATCGGCGAACGATCGAATCACCAACTGAAACTGCCCAGCATACGGCAGATACTTTTGAACGAAAATCCGCAAAACTTCGGAACCTTGTTTCGTGATATCGGTCTGCGCAGTCTCGTAAAAAGAGACTGAAGGAAATCTCACAACAACACGGGAGCCGATTTTCTCAACCTCAGCACCCCAGTCCTTAAGTATCAGATCCTCAACTCCGGTTGCGCTCTTTTGATCTCCCATGCTGACACGCGAGTCTGAGAACTGTCCTCCGCGCGGAGCCTCATCTTTTGGCATCAGTGCTGTGACCATTGCAGCTTGCATGGCTTGCGACTGATCCTTAGCGGGATCGATACTAAAGAACAAAATAAAGAACGTCAGCAACAGCGTGATCATGTCGCCATAGGAGATTGCCCACGTTCCCTCGGAGTCTGCCTCGATTTCCTGGGAGCGATCTCGAAGTTTCAGCCTCGCACTGCCACTACTCATGCAGCCTCCCGATTACCTTCCGGGCCACCTGCAGCGAGCAAGTTGATGCGATTGGGTTTCGAGAGATAGGAGTTCAGCGACTCTTGCGCCTCAAGCAGTGGCACGCGCTGAGCTGCGAGAACAACTCCTTGCACAGCCATTTCGGCGCGCTTTTTCTCATCAACTGCAAACTTTAGAATCGATTCGCCAGCCGGGTTAATGACGAGGTTCGCCACCAGCAATCCGTACATGGTCGCAACCAGGGCGATCGCCATTTGAAGTCCAGTCTCTCGCGCTCCAGCCCCCTCCGACACCGAGCGCATCAGCGTGACGAGCCCCAGCACCGTCCCAGTCAGACCGAATGCAGGGGGATACTTCGCCAAAGAGCGAAGCGCGTTTGCCACTCTCTGGGATCGCTCCCAAGACTGATGAATGCGCTCGGCCAGGATGTCTGTGATTTTTTCGGGCGTAAATCCAAGCGCAATAAGTTCGAATCCGTCTTTTAAAACTTCGCCCGAAAGTCCTTGCGACTTTGGCTGATACACTCCGGCATTTGACTGAACAGATTGAACTAGGTCAATGCAGTCCTTGGCGAGATCTTTAGTATCCCACTTCTCTAAGCGAACAAGTCGCTTAAATGAGTCTCGAATCTCATGGTACACGCTAAACGGAAGTGTCGCGAGTGCGACCGCAAGCGTCCCTCCGAAAACGACAAAAAAAGCGACGGCGTCCCAGTAACTTGCGAAGGTCTGCTGCAAGTGCACCATCGATGCAAAGATGCTCAAACTAGCAATCGCAAGAGCGACAAAATATAACATCCTTAGCCTCCTGAATCACTCGAGCTGTTGGTGGGCACCCCTTTGATGCCACCAAGTTTTTCAATCATCCGAAGCGTCTCAAAGTTTCCGGGACGAATCTCAATCGAGCGCCGATACGATTCAAGCGCGCGAGTGAGGTCTTTCTGTAAGTAATGCAGATTACCCTTTAGATCATGCAGCACACTGACTTTGGGGTAACGAACGATTAGATTTTGGATTGTGCGTTCAGCGTCACTCAAATTTCTTTTCGTGATTTGACTCTGCGTCTCAGCCACTCCACGCGCCACTTCGTTGAGCGCCTCTTCTGCTTGCTCACATTGTTTAGACGTGACCATCTGCTTGAGAGCAAAGTTCATTCGAGTGCTTGAAGGCAGTCCGCTCTGTGGGACCAAAATCGACTCAGGCAAGAACCCCTCTTTGGTCACCATGATGTGCGCTCCACCATCAGCATCACGCAAAGAAGAGGCCTCAACCGAGAGCGGGGTTTTTCCAAGCACGACGGCGGGCGCTCCAAGTCGAACAAAATAGACCTCAGCCCCATCCGGCTGCGACTCTACTCGGATGCCCGAAGCTGCACACGAGCTCAACACCAAGACGCTGAGAGCTGGGATTGATCTCAAACTCACCCCGACTTCCTTCACCTTTACTCTTCCTCCTCCTGGCGTGTCGGGAGTTCAGCGCCACAAAGTTAAAAAAACTTTTTTAAGTCCCCAATAACCACATTAGCGTCAAAAATTAGCCACTTAACGCACCGCGATCAGCCCGCCGAACTTTGCTGTCGATTTTCTCTCGCCGAGTAGTGCGTAAGCCTGCTACTCCTGCCCGGCCTTGAATCTCACCCAACTGCTCGATCAACAAAGGCTGCCCCGACTCGGCGAAAGCGCGCCCCCAAGCGCATGGCTTGAGCCACCCTCTCCCCCCGCTCAGGTGGCAGTGCTTCAGAGTGCGCCCGGTGCTCTGTCGCAGTTCAGCCTTCAGATGGTGCGCATTCTTCAGGAGCTTCAAGCGGATCTGCGCTTGCAGTCGGCTGCGGTCCTCAAACTCAACCCCAGTCGACGAGATGCGCTGCTTGAAACCCTCAACCGCTCAAGCACAGAGGCGCTTGGAGACCTTAAAGCATGGGTGAGCGCTCATCTTCGCTCGCCCACTCAAGAGTCCGTACTGGAGCGCTACTTAGAGGAGGCGGCCTTTGTTTGGCTAGGACAAGCCTTGCTGCTCAGACAGTGGTCTGCAGAGGGACGCTGCGCATTTCACGCTGCTGATCTTGAGCATTTGAACTTCCGCTTCACGCAGATTCTGCGCTCTTATCTCCCACAAGCGCGCGAAAACTGGCATCTTGCGCGCCAGAACCTCTACTCTTGGTACAATCCCAGTGCGTCGCTTCACACTCGGCTCTGGGACTTCCTTCAAGCCACCCCAGCGCATCCAGATGTCAGGACCCAGTTTTTTTCCGCTCTGCTGCAGATTCGAAAAATTCCGATGCTCGATTCGCGCTTTTTCGATGCACTCTGGAAAACGACATCCTCTCTTCAGCGCGGAACACAGACTTATGCTTTCACTCCGACTTTACGTGAAGCAGGGTTTCTTGAGCACGCTCCAAACTGGATTGATTGGGTCGGACTTGAGAGTGATCCTTTTTTACTTTTAGCCGCCGAAATCCGTAAGCTTTTTGCAGGCCCGATGAGCCCTCCGCTTTGGAGTTTAGGGACAGGCCTTGAGGTGCACTCTCGCGATCAGCTTGCGTTACAGTGGAACGCGCCGAAACAATGTACACTTCAAAGCATCTCAGAGATGGAAGCGTGCGATCTTGCGATCGTCATTGATCATCCCTCCGTGCGACTCTCCGACCGCACCCCGGCTGCAAGCGAGCTGCGCAAAAAAATCGACACTCTCCCATACTTCAATCGCTTAAAGTCGCCCGAAGTTTCGCTCGGCGCTCTCCAAGCATGTGTGGCGATCACCAAGCTTCGTCCCTCAGGCAAGCTCTGGTGGATCCGGGATCACGCAGTGCAATCGAGCGAAGGAGAACCGGTTCTCCGCTTTTTACTCGAACACGCAAAACTACTATGTCGATGGGATCTCTCCGAGCTCCAACACTCCTTGCCTGGCTCCGACTCACTCTTGCCCAAACAGCTTTTGCTGTTTGAGCGCGAATCTCTGCGCGAGAGGCGAGAAGAGCATCGTCCCATTGAAGTCCAAATCCATGGAACGATCCGCAGTCACATTGAAGTCCCACGGTTACTTGAGGATGTTTTCTCTGCCCAAGTGGAGA
>JBILEK010000049.1:0-19759 GCA_044352155.1 Bdellovibrionia bacterium | reverse complement strand
GCTCGCGTATCAGTGTGAAAAAATCAGCGTCCCTAGCGCCCAAATCACGCTTGCGATTCAGCGTAGCGCACCGACGATTGAGTCAGTTTCGGCACGCCTAGTAGAACAGAAGCGAGGGATCGCGATTGCGTTTTGTTCGTCGGTCTTGAGTGGTGCCGAAGACTGTGGTCCTCACTTCGCTGTCATCATTGGGGAGCGCAAACATCCTAGTCGTGGCTACGAGTGGCTACGAGTGGCTTGTGCGCAATTCATGGGGCGCGGATTGCCGTGGAGTCGGGGGATCTCTCGAGTGCGAAGCGGGACAGGTCTGGGTACTGCAACCTCTCACGCGTACATGCGCGATCAGTGATGCTTGTGATTACACGGGCCGTGGCAGCCGTGCATTGTGCTTTCCCGGAGATCGCCTTGTCCTGCGACTGCGAAGCGCGAAAGCAGACGCTCCGCCTCTTTTTCCCCACACTTTGGACAAGGGGAGGGTTGAGGATCGCGCTCCGAGATGATGTTTTCGAACACGTGCTGACATTTTTTGCATTTGAATTCGCGGAGCGCCATCTAGCATGAGTTTAGCAGAGGTAGTCCTTGCATGGGAGTGCACCCCTATGTTGTAACTATTTCATCGAGTTACGCGTCTTTTTGCGCCTGCCACCCCGTAGCTCAGTTGGATAGAGCATCGGATTTCTAATCCGATGGTCGGGGGTTCGAATCCCTCCGGGGTGGCCATTAAAATTCAGATTGGTTTGGAAGTTAACCGGGAATTAAGACTTAGGCCCGTTTTCTTCTGAATGCGTCAAAAAATTCTAAATCATCATTTATAAAATTCACGAGATCGACTCGTACGATCCTTTTAAGACAGATCGATAAAAATTCTTGTGAAGGATTCCAGATCTAGTGCACTTTTTTCGGGAAATCGAAACTCAATGCAAAGATCGCTCATGCGCTCGATACTAAACTTCTGCGCCGCGAAGGTTAAACGCTCTTGCACAAGCGAGTGCTCCTTCTAAGGAATCCTTATCTCTGCATTTACAAACCGAAATCGACCGCCGCCCAAATAAGTCACGTCGCTGGTGACGCTTCCGTATCCTGCGATGATAAGTCTTAGAGTCTTTTTGTCCCCCACTCGCGCTCTGCCTGGGCGAAAGGATTTTGGTTGCCACCGAATCCGAACGGTTCTGCGTCCACCTACGCTGGGCTGAAGCAGGCTGTCGCGCTCAAGACGCAGAATCTGTAAGAACTCGTCGATGGAGTCAGGGATTTCGCGGTCGGACAAGTAGACGCCATTATCTGAAGCAACAAAGTGATGGGCCGCGAGTGCCTCGGGACGATGGCCAGCAGCTACTTCTAACTCGAGCTCAAGCAGCTCATCATTGGACTGGATAATCCTAGCATCATCAATTGGGATAATCGAACTATACAAATAAAACACAGTGGACTCTTGCTGATCTTCGACGCTGGAAAACCTTCTGTGGCCTGGAATTGAGGAGCAGCCGATTAATCCGAAAAAAAGTCCGATATGAACCGTCGCACGTCGCAATGACTGAAGCATTGCATGTAGACCTTCTTTATCCTTTGCGGAGTGATGCTTCATAGAGTCTCCTGCTGTAATCTTACTATCCGCGCGAAGTTTGCGACGGGTATTTGAGGTTAGGAGGTAAAATGGCGCAGCGTAGTAACTACCTAACCCTGAATACCTCGCAGAGACTGAGGTCGTTTTGTAAAACCAGGTCCCGATAAGGGCTAAAGGAAAATAAAAGGGAGATATTCAGGAATGATCCGAGGACTACTTTTTTCGATTATTCTGCCATTTGTTCCAAGTGTTAATGCCGCTGAGCTTACGGGAAGACTTAAGTGTATGCCTCTCGTCTCCAAAGATTCTAAGCCAGGACTATTTGAGGCAATGGCGGCTTCTCGCTCAAATGAGCAGTATCTTGAGCGCAGTCCCGTTGGGGATCTGGTCTCAATAGATCTGCAGTCTCCATCGAACGCACCAATTCCTGTAATAACTAAAACATTTACCAACAAGAGCGTCTTTGACGGCGAAATTAAGTTGGAAATCGCATTAATCTATCGTGGTGAAATCGAATCTGGAAATCTCCATGGAGTTAGTCTGGATCTCAAGCATCAGAGAAAAGACATTCTCAGCAGGAAGCGCACCGTAGCGCGTGCGAGCGGCAGGTTTTTGCTACTGCAAAATGGAATGATTCATCTTGAACTATCCTCACCTAAAGGAGGACTTGGAACAGCTCTCGTTGATTGCATTATTTCAGGAGTTAACCCATAGTTCCCAAAAAAGTCGCTCAACTAAAGCGCACTTTGGTCGCATGAAAAATACCCGTCAAACCCAAAACTAGCGTAGGGCTTCGGCCATGGAGCTCCTTCGAGCGATAGCCCACAAGGTCCCGTCACCAAGGCTCCATGCTGGCATGCTAATGAACTCTAAAACCTGAGGGTCCCGTAATTTCCTCAAGGGATAACTCCATTGGCAACGATGTAACAACTTCGATGATACAGTCATTCATTGTAACTGATTTCCTCGATTATATAGCGACCCCTCACACAGCGAATCAGGTTGGGTAATTTCCTTTTAATCCGCGTCAGCGTGCTTTTGAGACGATTTTCCAACGCTTCAGGATCAGTAATCCCCGGATATAGATGCTGAAAAATCTCTTTTTTTGTCGCTGGCGCACTACACAGGAAATCGATCAGCTTGCTCTCCATGTCGCCAAGGTCCTTTGGACTTACTGCGTGAGAGCGCGCTTCTTGTAGTCGTTCTCGCCAGGTAGAAGTCAGGAGATCCTCGCGGATCCTTGGATCGCCCGGGAGTGAATTCTTGACTCGGATTACCTCGAGAGCTGACTGAATCTCTGGAAAGCTAGAGATTAAGCACGCCTCATAGTCGAGCTCAGCTTCGGCCTGACGTCCGAGTTCGTAGTTCAGATCGCAGCGCTGTGCGAGGGACTGGTAGTGATTTGCTGAGCCTGCTTCTGCTTCAAGACATTCTACAGCAATATGGGCGTAACTAAGCGCAGTACGCCTAGCTCCAAGCTTTTGATACTCTCGAGAGATATTTAGGGCGCAGTTTCCCTCAAGTCCGCTCTCGCCTAAAAGTCTAGCCTGCGCTGCTACAGACTTGAATTCAGAAATGAAACGTTTTTCATCGGGATTAATGCGACTATAGTTAGCGACCGCATTAAAACGAGACTTCAAAGCCTTGTGCCGAGCTCCGATTCTTTCAAAAGCGAAACGAGCGTTTTTAAACGCGTCCATTCCTTCTTGGTGGTGATTAATGACTTCCCAGGCAAGACCACAGACAAAGAGCGCCTCTCCCTCAAGCTCTTGATCTCTCCATGCACTCATTTGCAGCGCACGTACTTGCTGAGACTCAACTTTTCGCTCTCTAACTCTTAGCCGTAGACGAGAAATTTGAGAAACAATAGAGTCTGGAGTGTGTACTTGCTCGACCCTTTTGACCGAGTGAGCGAGTCCAGACAAATCGCCTTGAAGATAGTGCACCAAAACGTCCAGATAGGCGCCCTGTTGAGCTGGTAAGCGTCGTGAACTTCGAAGCTCAATGAGCTGTTGGAGGTTCTTTTCGATGATCTCCAGCCACGGCATCATTTTCTAAATATCTTGGCGAAGTAAGTGTTTGGACGTTAAGAACTCTATGTTTTTAACATTTTAGCATAGAAACAAGATAAATTCCCAGAGTTTAACCTGGTAAAGATATCGAAGGGGGTGTCCGGCGTGACACATTTTTTATGCTTTCCTAATCAAGTAAAATTTGAAGATGAAAAGTTTAGGACTTTGGACGGGGCTGTTGAGCCTGGTTTTGTTCTCCTGCTCGCCATCGGATCAAAGCGCCTTAGATATCTCGGGCGGCGACTTGCCGCAGAGTCAAATAACTTCAATTGATGGCAACTCTACTTCGAGCGACGGCAACTTTTCCATCCACTACGAAGCGAGTCCTCATCCCGATTGCATCGAAGCCTCGGAGCTCGCTACCAGTCTTCGGTGCCCGTTAGCTTCCAATACAATTGATTCAGATCGGATCTATATACGAGGATGTGGGCAAAGTGGTGCAGAGTGCGCGCGCCAGTCGAATCTGGATTATCAGCTGATCGTTTTCCGAGTCCAGTCGCCAGATTTGGGAGACAGGTTCTGTCGTTCCCGAGCGGATAACGTATCCTGCTCGATGCAAGCGTTCGTCCCGATGACTAATGCCCAGGTACGTGTCAGTACGGGCGGACTCTGGCCTTAAGGTTTTTTTTGCTTGAGCAGATCACGAATCTCCGCAAGCAATACCGACTCAGGGCTCGGAGCTGCTTGTGGCGCGGCCAATTGTTTTTGGCGGATGCGGTTGGCAGCTTTGACGATCAAAAAAATCGCAAAACCAACGATCAAAAAGTCGATGACTGCGTTGATAAACAAGCCATAGTTAAGCGTTGCGGCTCCTGCCTTCTTGGCCTCAGTCAGCGACGCATAGCTCTCTCCTGAGAGGCTCAAGAAGAGATTCGAGAAATCCATTTTACCAAGCAACATCCCGATAGGTGGCATCAAAACATCTGAGACGAAAGAGGAAACAATCTTTCCAAAAGCGCCCCCAATGATGATCCCAACCGCAAGATCAAGGACGTTGCCGCGTGAAATGAACTCTCTAAATTCCTTCAACATCAGGTGATTCCTTCCTAAAAATTTGCGACCAATGCAGTGGTAAATGTCGAATCTGCTTTTTCTTTTCCTGGCGCAGGAAGTTGATCGATCTTGAGCATGTAGGCCGTTTTTGTCGAAAAAACGCTGTTTAAGGCTGCGCTCAAAGAGAGCTCCGTGTTGAGCTGCCAGTCCTCTGCAGTGCTAAAATTGGGAAGGAACTCGATCCAATATTTTAGAGAAACGGTTTTACTGAAGCTTCGCGTCGCTTCAGTGTAGAGGCGTGCATAGTTTTGCGAGTTCATCGCTCCTGAGGTGAGGTTTTCTCGCATGAAACGGTAGCCAAGCTCGATCAACCAGGAGAACTCCTCTGACTTTGAAAGAGCATACTTCGCTCCGAGGTCCGAGTTGTAGCGCTGGAGCTTGCCGGCGAGGAGATCTGAATCGGCGTTCTGCGCAAGAAATCCAGCAATCGACTCCGTGAAACTCCGCTCATAGCGCAAGCCTAAGTTCCATTGAAGTGCGCTTGTCACTGATCCAGAGGTTGTTTTGAGATAGCCTGCGCTTACTTTTAGAAGGTTTTTATCCCATTCGCTCGAGCTCGTCTGCTTAAGGTTAAAGCTTTGTGACTTTGAGTTTCCTGACGTCACGATGATGCCTGCCTCAGACTCATTTTTAATAGAAAAAGCCTGAGCCTCAGGTAGGCATAAAAGCGCACATACGCTCACAACTGTGAGATTAAAAAGTGATCTCATCGCACTCCTCCAGTGCAGTCGACTCCGTCGAGCACTCCGCGGACTTGGGTTACCCCAGTCCAGTGCGCGATGTACACTCTGCCACCACGATCGACGCGTTGACGGAATGCACCTTTCAGCTCTAAAACCCCTAGGCGCTCAGTGCGTCTCACTTCCATCCAGTCTCCTGAAGGTTGTTGCTTAAGAACAACCCACGCAGGAAGCGAGTAGGCCTCATTTTCGAGACGAATTTGATCGAGCACGACAAGACAGCTTCCGTAAGGTGTTACGGCACGCGGAAACTGTGCGTTCAAAGCAATCGTCTGTGCAGTCTGCTCGTGGGGCGCTGTCGTATCAAAGCGCAGAATTTTCGAGTTCTGCGGGCTCAGGTAATAGACGCTCCGACGATCGAGATCTGTAACCATCTCCGAGTTATACTCCCGC
Organism: Bdellovibrionia bacterium; assembly: GCA_044352155.1. Classification (GTDB taxonomy): domain Bacteria; phylum Bdellovibrionota; class UBA1018; order UBA1018; family JBILEK01; genus JBILEK01. The sequence goes on along the minus strand of JBILEK010000049.1, from coordinate 13,937 downwards.
CTCAGTGTCGTTTGCGTTATGTCTCCCATGAGGTGGCCCGCCACGGTTCTGCCCGACAGGGTGTCGATCACCCAGGGCAAAGAGGCTCCTGGTTGAGTTAGACCGTTTGCGCCAAACAGAAATCGACCCGCTTTCTCTAAGTTAAACGGGCCACTTACAGGCGAGTACGTCCGCAAAATCTCAGCGCTTCGAGCATCAATCTGAACGACGCGTCGATCGCTGGCAGATCCGATCCACAAAGTCGGAATCCCACTTCGAGCAGTGCCATCAAAGGCAAGACCAAAGCAGCTGAGCATTGCAGTAGTGGGAAACTCATACTGAATCCGCCGCTCAGGCTGAAGAACATTGAAAGTTGTAAGTCCTTGACCTGCACTTCGGCAAAGCGACACCCATCCACTGGAGGCGTGACTTGCAAAACCGATGTTTCCAAAGGTCCCAGCAGTCGCAAGAACGCTCCGAGTCTCACTCTGAGAAACATCATACACGTTGAGTTTTTTCTCCCAGTTCTGAGCAACGACAAGACGGTCTTTGATCAGCTCGATGTGGGGTGCGAGCAGGGGGGGGTCAAAGTCAGGCTGACGTTGGATCGCCGTGTAGTCCAGTGCTGCGTTTGCGATCGGGCTGAGCGTGAGCGCAGTGACTACGATGATCTTGGAGCTGATTTGAGCGATTCTTTGCATTCTTTTTCTCTCTCCACGAGTTTGCACCAGACGGGCATAACCCGCTTTCGCAGGCTCAGCAAAGGGGGGTGGACAGATTTTTAGTTTCTCTTCTAGGATGAAACACACCATAAAACTATGCGATGCACACTTCGGAAATGGATCGTCCTCGGCTCTGTTGTTTTACCCTTACAAAGCGTTGCTCTCACCCAGCAGCTCCCCTCTCACTTAGCTCCGTTAATTCTGTCAGAGACAGTGCCGTTCTCGTTTTCGTCTCCTCCCAGTGCGGAGGACTTTACGCTGCAGTGGGCTGGTGAGAAACCAGACCAAATCGAGCTCAGGTTCGGTAAAAAAAGCTTCGAGTGGGTGCGTGTTGAAAAGATTTTCACTCTGCCTCGTGCACAGATCGTTGTGGAGGCCCCTTTAGGGACGCGCGGTTCCGTTCTGGTTTCAGGATTTCAACAAACTCTCGATCCAAACGGCCGAGCAGATGTACCGTTTGCGCTTCTTTCAGGGCCCACCAATCCGATTGAGCTCCGCATTGAGCGCCAAGGGCAAATCAAATCTTACCGAGCGTTTTTAAAATACACTCCTCGCTCAGCCGAGCCGATCGGCGTACGCAACGACACCACCTGCTCGCAAGCTAACATGGACGTGGATCTTGTGAGCGGCTCAAAAGACACGTGGCTTGTTGTGAGTTGTCGCTGGGTTTACTCCCAGGGAGATCAGTATCTCACCCCGTCCCTTGAAGTTTTTGTTCTGTGGGACGGAGTTGGAGAGAGCTTGCTCGTCGATGGGGTGCCGACTACCTCTACGATTGCGTCGCTTTGGACATTCCGTGCGAAAACCTATCCTGGTGAGATGGAGCTCCGCGCGGGAGATCGTGTACTCCGCCTCCGCTGGAAGCTTCCTGAGCGACTTCGTCGTGGATTTTTAGGTTTAGGAATTGGTCCCTATACCTATACGTACGAGGGTGCGGGGCGTGATGTTCACACCGTCGTTCCGCTCGCGACGCTTTACGGATCATACTTTCTCACCGAGTCGTTGCGTGTGGTCTCGTTTGCCGCAGTTCCAGCTCACTCCGTGGGCTATCTCGATTGGGGAGTTTATTTTTTGATCGAGCAGTTTCGAGGATGGGATGAGCGTGTGACGTTGAACTTGCTCTTAGGGGGACACTTTTTGGGGTTTAAGGCGAGAAATGATTTTCCGATGCAGTTTAGTGGTCCCCAAGGGGTGGAGTTTATCTTCAGGGATTTGGGCCTGCCACGGTACAATTTGGGTTTAGGAATTTTTGCAAATCCAGGAATCGGGGATCGCACTTATTACAACGCTTGGCTACGCTATGGGACATCCTCTGTCTTTGCCGAAATCAACTACATCGCCTGGAAGCTTCAATACAACAATGAGCGGTATTTTCATCGAAGCGTCGGGCTTTCGGTGGGATTTCCGATTGCGCGCTTTTTCTGATCAACGAATCCCGAGCTGTTTGAGTTTGGTGTAGAGATGCGAGCGATCCATTCTCAGGGCAACGGCAAGCTCAGTCACGCGTCCGTCGCGTTTGCGGTACTCTCGCTCAAGTAAGTCGCGCTCGAAGCGCTCTACTTTTGCATAAAAGCTCTCAGAGTTTTCGGTTTGCTGAGCTTCGCCTGTACGTACTTTAGGTGGCAAATCAACGACATCAAGGATTCGCGCGTCGCTCAGCGTTTGAGCATACTCGATGACGTTTCGAAGCTCGCGCACGTTCCCAGGCCAGCTGTAGGTGCGAAGTGCGTTGAGTGCCGACTCTGAGAACACGCGCTCTTTTGGAAGAAAGTGTTGAATCAAAAGCGGCACATCTTCTCTCCGCTCGCGCAGGGGTGGGATCTCAATCGGTAGAACTGAAATCCTTTGATACAAGTCGTCCTTGAAGCTCCCCTCGCGCATGCGTTGTTCGAGATTTGCGTTGGTGGCTGCGACGACGCGAAATCGCACAGGTCGACTTCGTGAGGAGCCTAAGCGGCGGACTTCTTTCTCTTGGAGAGCGCGAAGAAGCTTGTTTTGGATTTCAAGCGGCATATTCCCAAGCTCATCAAAGTAAAGGATCCCGCCATCCGCCTCCTCCAGAAGTCCTGCGCGCGCTTGATCTGCACCGGTGAAGGCCCCTTTTTCGTAGCCAAAGAGTTCGGCCTCAGCCGTTGAGCTCGAGAGCGTCGCTGAGTCCACTGCAACAAACGCAACCGGATGCCCCAACTCATCGCGTCCCCGCAGAAGACGCGCGACCACTTCCTTTCCGCTTCCAGTTTCGCCAGTGATCAAAACGTTTGCCGAGCTCTTGCGCACACGTGTAATCCATTCGCGCAGCTGGATGATGGAGGCTGAGGCGCCGATGAGGGTGTGGCTGCTTTCCCACGCTTCGATCTCGCGGGCAGTGGCATTTCCCGTGCGCTCGAGGGCGAGTTTTCTTAAAACGCGTCGAATCCCATAGGCGAGCTCCTCTGGATCCGAGGCCTTGGAGAGGTAATCGCTAGCGCCCAAGCGCAGCGCCTGCACGACGCTTTCAAATGCGCGATCTCCGCTTAAAATCACAAAAGCCGTCTCAGGTGAGGCCGACCGAAGCGCTCCCAAGAAACTCAGTCCCAGCGCTTCTCCTCGATAGTGCAAATCAAGCAAAACCAAATCAAAGTGCGAGCGATGGAGGGTTTGGAGCGCTTTTTCGGGATGATCGACCGTTTGAGTCTCCGCGAGCCCCTCAAGCAGGGTTTTGAGCGCCGTTTGCGCTGAGAGCTCATCATCACAGATCAGGATCCGAGGGAGCTGACGCATGAGGACCTGGATATGCATGCGTAGCGTTAATTAGGCAAGTCTTTGTGGGGAATTCCAGAATCCCTTGGAGGTAAACGCCAACAAAAGACCTTGCTTAGAGGAGCTTGATCGTCACCTATCCCTTTAATTTCTGTCACTTAGGTGGCCTGGCTCCTTTGGGTCCGATTTTGCTCCTCGAGAGTCCAAACTCAATTTGGAGAATCGAAAGGAAAGCCCATGAACCTCTCAAACTACGACTCAAAAACTAACAAGCTCATCACTCTCGCTCAGGAATCGGATGCCCATCTTCTCCTTCGCGGCCCGACGGGCTGTGGAAAAAGCACGCTCGCGCGCACGATTCATGAGCACTCCCATCGGTCTCAGCGCCCTTTTGTTACAGTGAACCTAGCCTCTCTCCATGAGGGCACGCTCGAAAGCGAGCTCTTTGGGCACGAAAGAGGTGCCTTCACAGGCGCCGATCGAAGAAAGATTGGACTCCTCGAATTGGCGAATGGAGGCAGCGTTTTTCTGGATGAGATCGCAGAGCTCCCTCCACGCTTACAAGCGCGACTTCTTGAGTTCTTACAAACGCGCAAGCTCTCACCTATGGGCTCGCTCACTTCGCGCGTGATCGACGTGCGCGTGATCGCAGCAACGCACCAGCCGCTCGAGCAGCGCGTGCGAGAAGGAAGATTTCGAGAAGATCTTTTCCATCGATTACGTGTGCTAGAGATTGTGCTTCCTTCTCTCTGTGCGTCTACAGATAGATTTGGTGAAGTAGTGCATGACGTATTAGAGGAGGCCTCAAAAAGGCTTAAAAAAATCGTTTTAAGGATGGATAAAAAATTTGCAGAGTCACTCGAGCTCTATTCGTGGCCTGGAAATTTTCGCGAACTGCGCAACGTCCTTGAGTTTGCAGTGCTCTCTTGTGCAGACGGAGTGCTGACGAGTGATGATTTTCCGGAATGGTTTGTGCGCGCGCTTGAAGAAGAGCGCACACATCTCGATCGACGCACGCAGGATTTTGCGGATGCACGCATTGCGCTCAGTTGGGACTATGCCGAAACCTTTGCGCGTTTTGAGCGGCTCTTTTTGGAGCGCGCGCTTCGCGCTCAGAGTTACCGCGTGGTTCGCACGGCCCAAGCTCTCGGGGTCCACAAGTCCACCTTGATCCGGAAACTCAACGTTCATGGCCTCTCGACAGCGAGTCGCTTGAGTTCTGAGGACTTGACGCGCGGCGCATCGTCAAAAATGACTGCGATCGCGGGAGGAGTGTGAAGTCGCGAAAAAAAGTGAAAAAAAGCGAGAAAAAGGTGTTGCGGCCCGGATGGGAAATCGCTATTAACACGTTCCACGCCACGACAAGTGAGATGGATTAAACATGTACTGTCCTGCAGTACAAAGTCTTGCAGGTGGCTGTTCTTTGAAAATTTGGGATGAATTTTTTAATTGAGAAGGCGGGCATGGCAGATCTGCATGCGGTCCTCGGACCGACAAGTAGATGCTGTCGTTTCAGCCTCGATTCAATTTCCAACAAACAGTAATTTCGATCGACAGATCGAAAATGCCAGAAAGACAATTGAGCGAGGTCAAAATCAAAGTTTGGCTTCCCAGTGGCGCTTAGGCGCCCCTCCTTTTAGGAGTTTGGGACGAAAAGTTAAACATGAGAGTTTGATCCTGGCTCAGAGTGAACGCTGGCGGCGTGCGTAACACATGCAAGTTGAACGTGAAAGGGAGCAATCCCAAGTAAAGTAGCGTACGGGTGAGTAACACGTAGGTAATCTACCCTAAAGCCTGGAATAACCTGTCGAAAGATGGGCTAATACTAGATAGAGCGACGGGAAACATAAAGTTTCTCTCGGGAAAGGGAGCTCGCAAGAGCCCTCACTTTAGGATGAGCCTGCGGCTCATTAGGTAGTTGGTGGGGTAACGGCCCACCAAGCCTGTGATGAGTAGCTGGTCTGAGAGGATGTCCAGCCACACTGGAACTGAAACACGGTCCAGACTCCTACGGGAGGCAGCAGTGGGGAATATTGCGCAATGGACGCAAGTCTGACGCAGCCACGCCGCGTGAGTGAAGAAGGCCTTCGGGTTGTAAAGCTCTGTTGTTAGGGACGAAAAAATTGCAGTGAATAGCTGCAGTCTTGACGGTACCTGACGAGGAAGCACCGGCTAACTCCGTGCCAGCAGCCGCGGTAATACGGAGGGTGCAAGCGTTGCTCGGAATTACTGGGCGTAAAGGGCAAGTAGGTGGTCTCGTTTGTCAGGGGTGAAAGCCTTGGGCTTAACCCAAGAAGTGCCTTTGAAACGGCGAGACTAGAGTACTGGAGAGGTTCGTGGAATTCCCGGTGTAGCGGTGAAATGCGTAGAGATCGGGAGGAACACCAGAGGCGAAGGCGGCGAACTGGACAGTAACTGACACTCAACTGCGAAAGCGTGGGTAGCAAACAGGATTAGATACCCTGGTAGTCCACGCTGTAAACGATCGGTACTAGATTTAGTGGGTCTTGACCCCCGCTGAGTCGTAGCTAACGCGTTAAGTACCGCGCCTGGGGAGTACGGTCGCAAGACTAAAACTCAAAGGAATTGACGGGGGCCCGCACAAGCGGTGGATCATGTGGTTTAATTCGAAGCAACGCGAAGAACCTTACCTGGGTTTGACATCCCTCGACAGATGTGGAGACACATTTTTTGTAGCAATACAACGGGGAGACAGGTGCTGCATGGCTGTCGTCAGCTCGTGTGGTGACATGTTGGGTTAAGTCCCGCAACGAGCGCAACCCTTGTCCTTTGTTGCCAGCATTAAGTTGGGCACTCTAAGGAGACTGCCGTGGTTAACACGGAGGAAGGTGGGGATGACGTCAAGTCCTCATGGCCTTTATATCCAGGGCGACACACGTGATACAATGGACGGTACAAAGGGACGCGAAACCGCGAGGTGGAGCAAATCTCAAAAAGCCGTTCTCAGTTCGGATTGGAGTCTGCAACTCGACTCCATGAAGGTGGAATCGCTAGTAATCGTGGATCAGCACGCCACGGTGAATACGTTCCCGGGCCTTGTACACACCGCCCGTCACACCATGGGAGCCGACTCAACCAGAAGACGGATCGCCTAACCGTAAGGAGGGCGCCGGCGAAGGTGGGGTTGGTGACTGGGGTGAAGTCGTAACAAGGTAGCCGTAGGGGAACCTGCGGCTGGATCACCTCCTTTCTAAGGAGCATTATGCCGAAGCCTAGTTTTCTGTGAGCTTGCTTACAGATTGGTTTCGGACAGCTCACTAGGTCAGCTCTGGTTTCGACCAGAGAATCGTCCGCCTTCTCAATTAAGAGATTCATCCCAAGCACTTTTGTGTGGCGTAAGCCCGATTGAGCGGGCCTGTAGCTCAGTTGGTTAGAGCACACGCTTGATAAGCGTGGGGTCGGAAGTTCAAGTCTTCCCAGGCCCACCAGTTTTCAAGCGATCAAGCTAAGGAGAGCGCAAACAAAGTGCAGAATCTTCAAGTTTTCCGTGAGTACTGCTCACGGCGTGCGAAAGCGCGGGAGATCTTTGACAATCTAGTTAGAGTACATTGATTTTTCATGGGTATATTTTTGTAATGTTAGAGAACACGGAGATCTGACTCTCAGAAGCCTCAGAATAGGCGGAGATAAGAATCTTTAAGCGACTCAGAGCACGAGGTGGATGCCTCGGGACTTAATGGCGACGAAGGACGTAGAAGACCACGAAAGAGTACGGTGAGCTGTCAAACAAGCGCTGACCCGTACGTGTCCGAATGGGGAAACCCCCTAGAGTAAACCTCTAGGATCCTACAGTGAGTAAAGTAATTGTGGGAAGCAAACGGAGGGAATTGAAACATCTCAGTACCTCCAGGAAAAGAAATCAATCCGAGATTCCCTAAGTAGTGGCGAGCGAAACGGGAATATGGCTAAACCCACTCAAGCAATTGGGTGGGGGTTGCGGGACTGCAATGTAGGACTCAAATGCGTAGTGGAATGGCATGGGAAGGCCAGTCATAGAAGGTGATAACCCTGTACGCGAAACGCAGATGAGCCTTAGCAGTATCCCAAGTACAACGGGGTCGGAGACGCCTTGTTGGAATCCGGGGGCACCATCCTCCAAGCCTAAATACAATTAAGTCACCGATAGCGCATAGTACCGTGAGGGAAAGGTGAAAAGAACCCCGTTAAGGGGAGTGAAATAGAATCTGAAACCCCGTGCTTACAAGCAGTGGAAGGGCTATGTCCCGTAAGGGAAATGCCTGACCGCGTACCTTTTGCATAATGAGCCAGTGAGTTGATGTCTGCAGCAAGGTTAAGCCGTTGAAGGCGTAGCCGTAGCGAAAGCAAGTCTGAATAGGGCGAATGAGTTGCAGGTATCAGACCCGAAACGTGGTGAGCTAGGCATGACCAGGTTGAAGCGTCCGTAACAGGGCGTGGAGGACCGAACCGGTAACCGTTGAAAAGGTTTCGGATGAGTTGTGTCTAGGGGTGAAAGGCCAACCAAACTACGTGATAGCTGGTTTTCCTCGAAAGCTATTTAGGTAGCACCTCGCAGAGAACTGTCGGAGGTAAAGCACTGATTGGGCTAGGGGCCTTACCGGGTTACCAACCCCTATCAAACTCTGAATACCGATAAGTTTTACCCTGCGGGAGGCAGACGGTGGGAGATAAGTTTCATCGTCGAAAGGGAAAGAACCCAGACCATCAGCTAAGGTCCCAAATTCTATACTGAGTGGGAAAGGATGTGGAACTCCATAGACAACCAGGAGGTTAGCTTAGAAGCAGCTACCCTTTAAAGAAAGCGTAATAGCTCACTGGTCGAGGGGTTCTGCGCCGAAAACGTAACGGGGCTGAAGTATAGAACCGAAGCTATGGATGCGCATCCACGATGTGGGTGCGCGTGGTAGAGGAACATTGTCTAAGCCTGTGAAGCGAGAGCGTGAGCACTCGTGGAGGTATGACAAGAGCTGCTGCTGGCATGAGTAGCGATAAACAGGGTGAGAATCCCTGTCGCCGCAAGCCCAAGGGTTCCTGCACACGGCTCGTCCGGGCAGGGTTAGTCGAGACCTAAGCCGAGGCGGAAACGCGTAGGTGATGGACAGGGGGTTAATATTCCTCCACTCGAGATTGGGCGTTATCAACTGACGAGGGACCGAGAAAGAAGACATGAGCCGGCTATATGTCGGTGTGACCACGTAGGGGTCTGGAATAGGTAAATCCGTTCCAGAGTTATCCCCGAGAGGGAGCCGAAGGGAGTAATGTCCCTGGTAGTCATGCGCTTCTCTGCTCGCAAGAAAAACTTGGCAGTGAGCACAATCTCGACTCGTACCGGAAACCGACACAGGTGGGCGAGAAGAGTATTCTCAGGCGCGTGAGAGAACTCCGGTTAAGGAACTCTGCAAAATACTACTGTAACTTCGGAAGAAAGTAGCCCGATTGTAGGTGAGAGAACTTCGCGTTTTCGAGCTGAATTCGGGGGCACAAACTAGTGGGTATCGACTGTTTAACAAAAACACAGGGCTCTGCAAACGCGTGTAGCGGATGTATAGGGCCTGACGCCTGCCCGGTGCCGGAAGGTCATGAGGAGAGGTCATGGGGTAACCCAGAAGCTTCGAATTTAAGCCCCGGTAAACGGCGGCCGTAACTATAACGGTCCTAAGGTAGCGAAATTCCTTGTCGGGTAAGTTCCGACCTGCACGAATGGCGTAACGAATTCCCAACTGTCTCGACCGGAGACTCAGCGAAATTGGAGTCGCGGTGCAGATACCGTGTTCCTGCGGCAAGACGGAAAGACCCCGTGAACCTTTACTGTAACTTGGCACCGATCATTTGGGTGTTTTGTGTAGGATAGGTGGGAGCCTTTGAAGCTTGGGCGCTAGCTCAGGTGGAGGCAACCTTGAAATACCACCCTGAATACTTGAATGATCTCACCGAAGTCGTATATCCGGCTTCGAGACAATGTCAGGCGGGCAGTTTGACTGGGGCGGTCGCCTCCCAAAGAGTAACGGAGGCGCGCGATGGTACCCTCAACCTGAGTGGAAACCAGGTGTAGAGTGCAAGAGCATAAGGGTGCTTGACTGCGAGACAGACACGTCGAGCAGGTGCGAAAGCAGGTTCTAGTGATCCGGTGGTTCTGTATGGAAGGGCCATCGCTCAACGGATAAAAGGTACTCCGGGGATAACAGGCTTATCTCCCCCAAGAGTCCACATCGACGGGGAGGTTTGGCACCTCGATGTCGGCTCATCGCATCCTGGGGCTGGAGCAGGTCCCAAGGGTTTGGCTGTTCGCCAATTAAAGCGGTACGCGAGCTGGGTTCAGAACGTCGTGAGACAGTTCGGTCCCTATCTGCCGTAGGTGTTGGAGAAGTGAGAGGAGCTGTCCCTAGTACGAGAGGACCGGGATGGACAGACCTCTGGTGTTTCAGTTGTCACTACAGTGGCACAAGCTGGGTAGCCAAGTCTGGACGAGATAACCGCTGAAAGCATCTAAGTGGGAAACTCTCTTCAAAACAAGACTTCCTGGAGCGTTAAGCTCCCTAAAGTTCCGCAGAAGACTACTGCGTTGATAGGTTGGAAGTGTAAGTCGAGCAATCGATTCAGCTGACCAATACTAAGTGAACGTGAAGCTTAATTCTTATCTCCTCCTATTCTCAGATTTCTGAGAGAGGATTTCGTGAAAGCGAACACTGTGTAAAAACAGGGTCGCGGTCTCGGAATGTAGACCGTCGCAAGACGGTTTCAGAATAAGATCTGCGTGTTTAATAAAAAATGCAAAAATCGACTCCTTGAAGAGTCGATGTACTCGAAACTAGTAAAAGTCACGAAGAGCTGCTAAACAGCTTTTCGGTTCCGGGACTGAACACCCCGGATGAGATCTCCAAAATTTTATAAAGTTTGGGGTGTCTATGGCGGCGGGGTTCCACCTGATCCCATTCCGAACTCAGAAGTTAAGCCCGCCTGCGGCGAACATAGTGCAGAGGTAGCTCTGTGCAAAACTAGCACGACGCCCCATTTAATTAAGCGCATCTGATTGCGCGATACGAGACCCGATTTGCTGAAAAAGCAGATCGGGTTTTCGTATTTTTGGAGTAAAACGGAATTGCTGATTGGAGTTGCCGTTTACTTTAATGCTCTCGCGGAGCGCGAATGAGTAGGTAAGCGCTAATTTTTTCGAACGTGCGAAGTGGCGCGAACTTCGTTGGGGTAATTGCCGCTCCGAGCGGCCTCGATGTTTTCTAGGGTTGTTTTTGCAATGTTCGTGAGGGCTTCCTGAGTGAGGAAGGCCTGATGCGAGGTGAGTAGCACGTTCGGAAAGGTGAGTAGTCTTGCTAGATCGTCGTCTTGAAGAACGGATCCGGAGAGGTCTTCAAAAAAAACGCCTTCTTCCTCCTCGTAAACATCAAGACCCGCTGAGCCAATGTGACCAGATTTTAGGCCTGAGATCAGGGCTCGAGTGTCGACCAGAGCCCCGCGGCTTGTGTTGATCAGCATGGCTCCGGGTTTCATGCTCTGAATTGCTGTTGAGTCTATGAGATGACGTGTTTGCGGAGTGAGAGGCACATGAAGAGAAACGATGTCAGATCTCTTAAGGAGCTCTTCAAGTGCGAGATAAGTTGCTCCCGTACTTGCGTCAGGATTTAGGTCGCAAGCAAGAACGTTGCAGCCAAACCCTTGGAGGATCCGGCAAAGCACGCGGCCGATTCTACCAGTCCCGATCAGGCCGACGGTTTTACCGTGGAGATCAAATCCAACAAGTCCATCGAGTGAAAAATTTCCCTCACGAACGCGGTTGTATGCTCGATGTGTTTTTCGATTGAGTGTGAGGATGAGAGCGACTGCATGCTCGGCCACTGCGTAAGGCGAGTATTCAGGTACGCGTACAACTCGAAGACCCAGACGCTCAGCAGCCTCGAGATCGACATGATTAAAGCCTGCCGATCGACAAGCGATCAAGCGAGTTCCACCTTGAGCCAAGAGCTCAAGAACAGGAGCATCTGCGCGATCGTTCACAAAAATACAGACGCACTCATAGCCGCGAGCGGCAAGGGCCGTCTCGCGAGTGAGGCGATGCTCAAAAAACTGCAATGAGATCTTCTGATTAGGTAAAGTTACGTAGAACGCACGCTCAAAACGATGAGTGTCAAAAAACGCGACCTTCACGGCTCAGTGATCGGGGAGATGCTTGGAGCGAGTGACCTTTTGGATCCGTGCCTCGACGTCTTTTTGAGGCTCGCCGGTGACCTCAGAGAGTTCACGAGCGAGCTGTTTGAAGCATTGTTCATGGAGGCGTGAGACTTCAGACTCAAGGATGGACTGCCTCTTGGAGTACACCGTGAGGTAGCTTACGGCCTTTGCAAGACCTAAGATCCCATCAGCGATGATCGATTTTTCAATTTGGGCGCGGGAACTTGCCCAAGCCTGCTGGAGCGGGAAAAAAAATTCACGGCCCGACAAAAGCTCCCATGCTTTTGTCGCACTCTCGGAACTGGCTAAAGTACGTAGCCCCATCTTTTTTGAGTTGAGCACCGGAACCAGGATCGCCGGATCGGTAGGGCGAATCTTGGCAGGGAATATTTTTTCTTTCTGGAGTTTATAAAAAAGAGTGGCTTCACCGGCGATTGACTTTAATTCAATGCCCTGCACGATACACTTACCGTGCGTGCCATAAACGACCCGCGAACCCGGTAGAAACTCGGTTGGGTAAGACTTGCTGCTAGGGATCTCTTTTTCCATAATGCAAATCTCCGTGAGAGGGTTGTTGAAACGCTTTTGAGAGTATCAGAGCCTCCGGATCCATACAACCGACCGAAAATGACTTGATTTGTTGCGCCGCTCGCGGAACTCTCAGCTCACTATGGGACGCGGTCGCAAACGCACGGCGAGAAAAATGAAGCAACGTAAAGGTCAGGCCCGCAAGAAGGCGCGCATTAAGACCAAAAAAGCTTCGGCTCGTCGCGCTTCTTAAAAACGCAGATCTTTAACCGCAAAGAGTTTGACTCTAAAGCGGGCTTTTGCTTGATCAAAAATTGACGCATTGCACAAAAAACTCAGAGCTACCTTGAGCGGATCGTTGTTTTGGCGTGACTTAATTTTGACAGCTCGAGTTTTGTCGCGCGATTTCCGATGGGTGCAGAGGTGAGTTGTGTTCTCTGAATGTGAACGGTCATTGTGGAAGTTTGGATTTTAGAGACAATGAATGTTGGGAGAGGTGAGATGCCTATGTCCTTTAGAAATTCTGTCGTTCTCGTGATGTCTTTGATCCTTGCAACGCCGATGACGGCAAGCGCAAATGATCGCGAAGATCGCGACTTCATGGGACTGGGTTCCATCACCGCGCGCATCTCTGAGAAGAAAGCGGAATGCGCAGAACTCAACGGTGAAGTGAAGGCACTGAAGGATGAGCTCAGAGAAATTAGCCGCAATAGGGTGCCCGATCCGGCGTCACAGGCAGCGTGCAACGAATATTGCCTCACGAACTACACGCAGAGTCGTCTGGATGCCTCAATTGCAGGTTGCTACAAAGAAGACTTCCAATCTGCAGGAATGCTCGTCGAAGAGCAATGTGACACGAACAGCGTAAGTCCAAACTGTCAGAAGGGTGCAAGCACAAGAATTTCTCTACGGATCAATGGTCCTGCCTGTGTCGCGATTTTTAAGCAGTACGAGACCTCGAGTGCATCTTATGGCCGTGGGACAAGCATACCGTACAACTGCTACCAAGTTGCATTGAATGCGCCTTGCCCATTGATTCGCAATGAACTTCGCAAGAAGGAAATCGGTACCTCCGGTCGAAATGGATCCGGATTGCTTGCGGATGCAGAGGCAACCCATAAAGATTGTTTGGCTGACCTGCGCGTAATTGAGCAAGAAAAGGCCGATGTGATCGCCGCTTGCCCGAACTGCATGGCGCAAATGCAGATGGCCGATGCGATGCGCCCGCGCGATCCGACAACAGGGGATTACATCTTGGGCGGTCTCCAAGTGCTGACTCCCGCGATCTTGGGTGGATTGAACACCTGGGCCTACGCAAAGGGCGTGAGCAAGTGGGCTGGTGCGTATGGAGATTATCTTGATCAGTGCCGGAGTATCGGCATTCCTTGCCAAGGCCCGGGCATGATGGGCTGGGGCGGAATGGGGTTTGGCATCGTCGGCGGCGGGATTTATGGCGGTGGTTACGGCGGTGGTTACGGCGGCGGATTTCCGGGTGGAATCGGCGGCGGTTACGGGATGATGGGCGGTGGATTTCCGGGTGGAATCGGCGGCGGCATCGTCGGTGGGATTGGCGGATATGGCGCGATGGCGGGAGGGTTTCCCGGCGGATTTCCTGGTGGGATTGGCGGATACGGCGCGATGGCGGGAGGGTTTCCCGGCGGATTTCCTGGTGGGATTGGCGGTTTCGGCGGGATGGCGGGCGGGTTTCCCGGCGGATTTCCTGGTGGGATTGGCGGATACGGCGCGATGGCGGGAGGGTTTCCCGGCGGATTTCCTGGTGGGATT
>JBILEK010000093.1:0-6830 GCA_044352155.1 Bdellovibrionia bacterium | reverse complement strand
GCTCAGGAGTACGCGATGGGCTGCTCTACGTGGGGGCGATGCACATCACGGCCTCCCTCTACGTCAACGATGCGGAGAGCGGGCTTCTCTCGGACATCGCCGAGTGGATCGAAAGGATCGCACCCTACGGTCGGGACTATGCGCACCACCAGACCGGCGAGGATAACGGAGACGCACATTTGAAGAGCATTTTGTTCCACCCTTCGGTCACCCTCCCCATCACGGGCGGGAGACTCGATTTCGGCACTTGGCAGCGCGTGTTCTACGCGGAGTTTGATGGCGAGCGCTCGAAGAGAGTGCTGGTGAAGGCGATGGGAGTTTAAAACTGGCCGCATCAATTGAGTAAGAACGGGAAACACATCCCAAGTTAAGCCTCGCTCTCTCGGGTCTTGGTCGCTCCAACGCGTTTTCATGGTGACTGACCGTACCGAAGGGCAATAAAACTATTTAAATCATACACTTAAGCACGAACTAAGAATGTGCTTACTCAATTGATGCGGCCAGTTTTACAGTTTTGTCTGCCCACAAAGGCGCGTGTACACAAAACCGGCACCACTCCCCTCCACATCCACGTCCACACTGATCCCAAGATCCTCTGTGCCCGCGGGGCAGGAGCCGGGTTCCAAAGTCTTTCCCTGATAGTAGAGTCGAGGATGCGTTTCCTCGAAGACTGGAACAAACGGGGCTTGCTCACAACCCACCGAGACCCACCCTCCGATGCTGCCTGTCGTAATCCAACTGTTGTTACAGGAAATGGCCTTGAGCGCAGGGAGTGCGCCGGACTTCTCACAGATCCTCTCGTACACGAATCCGGCGGCCGCAAGTCCGGACTTGGCGCGCACCGATACGCCGAGGTCAGAAAACCCTGCCGGACACTGTGGAGGTGCGAGAGTTTCTCCCTGAAAGCTTCCTGTGCTCACCAAACTAAAGGGCTTTTGCACGCAGCCCACGGCCACCCAGTTTCCTTCGGTTTTGTTCGAATTGTAGTACCAGAGATTTGCGCAACTCAGTTTCAAGATCGAGGCATCTCGTTTTTCCCGTAAACACCGGCGTGAATAGAGAAACCCAGCCGCTCCTGATCCTGGAGAGCGCGTGACGGAGACCCCACCATCTTGATAACCCGAGGGACACGCGGCAGGGGACAAGAGCGCGCCTTCATAGTAACCTGCCTGAGCATGCGCCTTAAAGGCCTGCTGCTGACATCCGGCGGCGACCCAGTTTCCAACCTTTGAGTTTTCGTAATAGAGATTTGTACACTGCATGGAAAAATCGGGTGTACCAAATTCCTGCTGGCCATCCCCTTCGAGCTCCGCGCGACGCTGTGACTGACTCGTACAACGCAAAACCCGATGTTGTTGAGCGGGATCCGTCACCACCCAAAGGGGGACTTCCACCGATCGCGCGGACTGTGTGGGCCCCACTCCCGAGATCAAGGCCTGAGACGGCGCCACAAATCTCAACCGCAATGTGAGTGGAGTCTCAACCATTCCTGCGTAGGTTCCGCCTTGAAGAACAACCGGTGCCGCCAATCGCTCCACGGAGAAATCCTCCGCTCGATAGCGATGCACCGCGGTTCCTTTTTCTGCCAACGTCACGTCGAGGTCCGGCGAGACGATGCGGCTCACGACACCCGACTGCACTCCGGCAAAAGCTGGATTCATCCTTACCGGGACCGGTTTACAGGACTCATTCGAGTCTGCTCCACATTCAATTTTTTGAAGAGCAATGGCGCAAGCATCTGGGCGACTCAAAACCATCTGGAGTTGAGATTGCAAAGTGTTCAGCGCAGAAACTTCCTTGGCACCCAATGCCGCGCTCATGGATTGCGCGCTCATCGCAGACACCGCAAGCGCCAATACTCCCACGAGGCCCATCGCGACCATGATCTCAATCAGTCCCAGGCCCGAGCGGTCAGAGACGACACTGCGCTGACTCATGGAGCACATCCTCCGTTTAAGTCTGGGATCACTTCATTGTAGGCGGCAAGAAAGGCGGCATAGTCAGCAGAATCAATTTTCCCGTCGGACTTCAAGTCAAACGCCGCATGGAACTCACTGGTGACAGCCTTCCCGCCTCCTCCGAGTGCCCAAAACATATCTTGAGCATCGGCATCGTCCACCATCCCATCCAAGTTAAAGTCTCCTGCTGCATACTGCAGTGTCATGCGGAGGTGTGTGCCATTGCTCAACGTCACCGCAAGGCATGCCGCTCCCGAGAGCAGATCCAACCGTCGCCAGTCTGGTAGAACGCGAAGTCTGGCGCCAGAAAACTCAACCTTGGCTCCCGCAAAAACTCCTGCTCCTGAAATCTGTGCATCCGCGACCAATGGGCTAAACGAATAAATCAGCTCACCTGAGACGTGGCGCGCCACCCAAACGTCAGAGCCAACTTGAAGGATGCGACCGAGCTGTCGATCACTCGCAGCGTCCGTGTAAGTAAAGCTCGCCTCATCAACGGAAAAGGTGCCATCCTCACTCCCCACTGCTTGTGATTCAGGTCCAAAAATGGCTTTACCTTCCCGGAGCGTAGCGACCCCACAACCTGAGCTCGCCAAGAGTGCAAGCAGAGCAGCAAGTGCAAATCCGTTTTCCATTGATCATCCCCCCTGTGGACTACCCCAGGATGCGCGACTCCACGCGCGTTCGACACAAATACGGGGTTAGTCAAATCCCCTCGCAAGTGTGTCAGGAGTGACGCACTTTCGGAGAACAGTCGATCGCATTAGAATCAATCAAGAGGGAACATGCAGAACGTTTATCGAAAGACGCACTCCTTTCTCGCGCTTGCGCTCCTTTTAGTGGTCTCCACCGCTTGTACCCCGTCGTACAAGAGCGCATCCTTTGATGGCCAGCCGGGCGCCTTAGGCGATGACCTGGGCGACGGAACGGGCGAGTACCGCGTGTTTCCTGACGGAACGCGGGCGAGTATCACTCAATTCTTGAACGAACGCCTACCCTGCAATAGTGGATCTGTCAGCAACCTCCATGCGCGCCTCCTTGCGGCAGGTTGTTCGGACTTGAGGTCAATCGCCGGTCTCGGCACTGACAACGAAACCACAGAGAAACTCCAAACACTTTGTCCCGTTCCAGTGCTGAGCCAGGATGTCAGCTACTTTCTAGAGCTCGGCCAATGTAGCGGCACTTGCCCGAGTCTCGAGATTGAGTTCACTCTCGGCATCCATGGATGCGCTTTCCACAGCGCTGACAGCATGCTTCAATAGGGGCATGACCTCTACCACCGAGTGGGCACAGGTGATCGACGCACCCTTTGAGGAATTGCGCGGTCTCATCCACGCCCGCTCGCTCTCTCGTGAGGCAGGCCTCTACGCTGAGGCGCTTCTCGCATACTATCAGTCCGACGACGGCGAAATGGCCCGAGCCGAATCCAGCACTCACGATACCGACGTCCGGTTGCTCATTGGACTGAGGCGCCAACTCCGTGGCAACGCACGTGACTCTCAACTCCTGGAACTCGCTCTCAGCGCAATATCTGAAAGGCCTTGGGCGCGCGGAGAAGCGGGTTTCATCGAAGGCACATGGCGCGAGTCCTTGGGCGACTTCAAACGGAGTAAAGCTGCATTTGAGGAGGCTCAGGCCCATTTCTTGGCCGCAGGCGCTCCCCGCAAGTCTCTTCGGAGTACCCTCAATTCGCTCGCTGTTTCCACACGGCTTTCTCCCCGGAGATTTTTAGCCCCTCGCTACCTGATGGCTCTCAAAGAAGCCCGTGCGCTTCGTGAACAAGACTTGGAAGCGCTTTGTGAAACGCTTCTCTCTCGCGCCTTCCAGCGACTCGGGTGCTTGAGCCTGGCGCGCAGCCACGCTGAGCGGGCGCTGGAGCTCAGCGCCGAGAGCTTTGGATCCCTTCAGCGACAGCGATTTGAGGCCCACATGGCGTTACTTCTCATCGAGCTCGAACAATTGGCATCGGCCGAGTCCTGGGTCGAGTCATTGAAACTCTCCGAGTTTGAGGAGATACGGATTATCTCAAAGCTTCTCGAGGCGGCGAGCGCAGGCTCGAAGGAACTGCCTCCCGATGTCTGGAATAAACTTGGCGGCTCTTGGCGCGAACGCTGGCTAGAGTTTCTATCCAAAGACTGGAGCACGACGGATCTGGAGGGGCAGATGATCGCGGCTCTCGCCGAAAAACCACGCACACTCCAAGAACTCCAGCAAACACTCTACCCAGACCTTAAAAACGACGAGTCCAGCCAGGCGCGCACACGAGAGATTTTGCGACGCGTCCGCAAGCGCTGGCCGGACCTCGTTCTGCGTGGTGAAGCGGAGTACTCACTCAATCAGGAGTTTGAGCTCCCCGAACTGACAGAAAAGGCGCCCTAACGACGGGGGATCTCCTCGCTCCCCAAACTCATTCGGACAAATTTACACGCTTGCAACTTGCTTGGGTTTCTTCACGAAACGGGAGAGCCCAGACGTGTCCACTGACGGTCTCGGTCTTGTCGTCAAATCTGACCCTAAGCCCGTTCTGACCAAAGAGGCCCCACTTGCACTGGAGTTGCTGCTCGCCGTGTTTACACTTTGGGGTTGCCACGCGCTCGTAGTCGATCGTCAACTCGTACTCGCCATCTTCAATTTGAACTTGCACCAGCTGAAACGGGAACCCATAAGGCGTCTTGCACGAAATCTTATCCGCCGACCACGCGTCCTGCGAAATGCAAAACACTACGAAACAAAGGGCCCAAACACGAATATCTCGAAAGAAGTAAAGCACGGAAATCTCCTTGTTATTCTTTGAATCCCATCAGCTTTCTAAACTGTTTCATCTTTAGAGTCGCACTTTGAACTGCCGCTCGAGTCTCCTCCAGCGTGCGTGGTGTTGAGTAGAAACAGTAGTCAGCGATTGCGGAGCGGTCATTCAGAAAGCTAAAGCGGACCGCTTCGCGTTGCTGCTCGGTAAGGCCGCGTGGACGTGTGTCCGAAATCATGAAATCTCGAATCAAATCCACAGAAAAACGCTCCAAATCTGCGCTCACCCCACCCATCACAAAACACTCCCCCTTGGGACCATCCTTGTTGGAGCGCAAGTATTCCGAAAGTCCCTCCAAATGGGAAAGAAGCAGATCACTTTCCTTTTCAAACTTCACAAGCGACGGATGCTCACTCGCAGGCAGACGTTCGGCAACAGCCTCTCGTTTTTGAACAGTCGAGCAACCCAAAGCACTTAAACCCAAGAACATGGCTATCAATGCGTTCATCTGGACCTCCGAGATGAGCCGTTCAATTGGCTCACCGGGGAGATTAGCGCGGTCTCCTAACGCTCGACAGAAATAAGCGGTTAGCTCAGCTGGGACTTCGAATGAGCTTACTCAGAAGAACTCAACCCAGCTAAGGAGCTTATTCTCTTCTTCGTTCGAAGCCGGCGGATCCATCGCGTTGACCACACGGTACTCCTGGTACGGGCCGATGGGTGCATTGACCGTGCAAACGACCGCACTTTCTGCGTTGATGAATTGCTGAGCGACACTCATCCAGCTCCCCTGCACCAGGACTTCGATTCCAACTTGGCATCTTTTGAAACCGTTACCGCTGTAGGAGGACACTGATACTACTCGCTCGAG
The DNA here is from genome assembly GCA_044352155.1 of Bdellovibrionia bacterium. GTDB lineage: Bacteria > Bdellovibrionota > UBA1018 > UBA1018 > JBILEK01 > JBILEK01. The sequence continues at coordinate 1,255 of JBILEK010000093.1, read as the reverse complement.
TGGGCTGTCGTTGCGATAAGGCTGCATGGCGTTGCGTTCAGTTCCTAGATCATACTTGTTCCAACGACGAGTCGAAGTCTGAACGGGCAAGAGCTTGGCCGACCCGAGGAGCTCTTCATCCGAGCTCTGATTTGAACCGCAGGCAACGAGATAAAGGCGCATGGTCCCAGGCTCGTAAGGATCCTCACGAACCTCGTTCATCGAAGAAAAAGTAATATCCCAGGGAATCGCTCTGCGATTTTCCGACTGACAGCTTCCTTTAATCGCTGGATTACAGAGTTGAGCGGTAAGAACGTGTGTAAACCGAACGAACGCACGCTTTACCTGTGGCGCGCCAGGGTCATAGGCCTCAAGCTTGCGCCCGGTCTGCATGGGGGCCACTCTCATATTTGCGACGAGCTCCTGGCCGTAGCGTTTTCCGCTTTGAAATAGGGGCGTCTTTTCGTTCAGAAGGATCGCCTCGATTCCGTAATAAACAGGATCATGAATCGCCGCGACATCCGTGCCAGATGGAATTGGGAAGCTCGGAGGGTTCTCCACGACCACTTGATCCTTCAGCTGACGGAATTGACGAATGCTCTTGGTGCATCGATCTACGTTCCCCAACAGGCCCTGGATCGTGAGACCCACTTGTTGACGATCGAGCACTGACTTTGTTGTAAGAATCTGAGCGGACCCAGCCGACACCGCACTCATCAGGGCCCCTAAGATGACCGTAACGACCGCGCTTGCGACCAAGACTTCGACCAGTGAAAAGCCTTCCTTACCCAAAAGCTTTTGATTCATTTCAACGTCCCCCATACGTGCCGTACCTCTTTGAGCCTAAAGGGATCCCGCCACACCCGACAGAAATACGGGGTTAGCCCCAGATGGGTCCTCGGCGACACATCCGTTGGCTCGCTAACCGGACATTTGCGGCATATTCGTCTCCACTGAGCGAAGATGAAAAAGCAATCCCTCCCACCTCGAGGACGGGTAGGCCGAGCGTGCCCACCCGTCCTCAAATTGATCGCCACCACTTTCGTTTTATGGAAGAGTAAATGCATGCGGGCCGCCGCAATCGGTTGGATCACTTTCGCACTTTTGCTCTCGAGCTGCTCGGCGGACATTGTCGGTGGTGTCGCTTCGCCCTGCGATGTCACCTCCGATGGCGTATCGATCTGCCGGCATCGCATGTTCTATACAAGCGCGCTCACCAACGGAAATCTCGGCGGACTCTCGGGTGCCGATAGTCTTTGTCTTTCGGCCGCCACAT
>JBILEK010000047.1:0-20172 GCA_044352155.1 Bdellovibrionia bacterium | reverse complement strand
GTTTTGCACGCGAGATGCGGGTCGTTTGTGCTTTACTGTCCCCCACAGTCGAGCTCCAGTAAATCCATCCATTCTTGCTCTGCTGTGGGTGAAATCGGATATCCATCAACCCACCTTGACCAAAGGAGAAAGACTCAGGCCGCGGAAGGAGTTCAGTCCCTTTTTTGGTTGAGGGTTCAAATTTGAATATTTTTCCTGACTTTGTGCTTAAAATCGCAAAAGACGGACTAAAGTCGATTCCCCAGATTTGCTCACCTGGAAGGTGGAGAACTCTCTCGGGTGACTGAGCTTGGGAGAGAAGCGTTAAAGCGACAATGAAGTGGAGCATGTATCGACTTTTGCATGTAGAGAGTTTCTGAGCAACTAGCGTGAGATCATTGAGTGCTGTACTCTACCTTTCAATGTGCTCGCAATTTACTCTTCGGGCTGATCTAAAAAAGCTCATCAACAACCCCATTGAAGTCTCTCGCTTGGATCTCGGGAGTGGAGCGAGAGTTGATTTGAGAGTGCTTCCAGGTGCTCAAGCTCCGATTGTTTTGCTTTCGCAAGGCAGAGTTACTCTTCAGTCCATGCGATTTGGGCTCATTCCAGCTTGGAGCGAAGAGCCAAAACTCAAGTTCGCGACGCACAATGCGCGTCTTAAAAGCCGAGATCAGCGTACGGGCCGCACGATTGCAGTCTTTGAAAAGCCAACATGGAAGTCCGCATTTCGGTTGCGCCACTGCGTCGTGCCAATGAGTGAGTTTATCGAGCCTATTTACACAGGAGCACTGCAAGGAAGCATGGTTGCTTTTTCTTCGAGTGACGATGAGCTTTTATGGGCTGCGGGGATTTGGGAGCAGTGGCGATCACCCAAAACGGGTGAGTGCATTGATTCGTTTGCAATCCTAACGGATGAGCCGATTCCTTTTGTGCGTCAAGTGGGACATGATCGATCGCCTGTTTTACTTCGCGAAGCACAAACTAAAGATTGGCTGAAGTCCGAAGGTGGAAACCCAGAGCTGATCCTTCAGGAGATTTTAGAGCTGAGAAGTACTCCGGCGCTCCGCACCTCGGTCGACCGTAAGCTCGCCCAAGGTTGGGAAAAACGCGCAAAAAAAGTTTGAGCTTTCAAATCAGAGCTGTTCAAAAAATCCCTCCCGCGGGGATTTTTTCACCACACTAAAGCGTGAATGAGCGAATTCAGATGGGATCAGACAGGCATGCGGATTGCTCGCCTCCCAAATACACGAGCTTTAAAAACGGTAATTCAGGAGGAGTAAAAAACAATGAAGACCGATGCACAAATACAAAAAGATGTGATGGACGAACTCAAATGGGATCCTAGCGTCACTCATGAGCACATTGGAGTTGCAGTGAACGACGGGATTGTGACTTTGTCCGGGCATGTTCCGACATACTTTGAGAAGTCCGCAGCACAAAAAGCGACTCATCGGGTCGAGGGTGTGAAGGCGGTCGCTGAGCAGATTGAAGTGCGCTATCCGGGCTCCTATGTTCGCGATGATGAGGAGATTGCTAAAGCGATTTTAGGTGCGCTCAAATGGAGTGTCCAGGTGCCTGAGGAGAGGATTCAAGTTCGGGTCAGTAAAGGTTGGGTGACTTTGGGAGGAGAGGTTGAGTGGGAGTACCAGAAGGAGGCCGCTGAGAACGCAATTAAGCCTCTCGTCGGAGTCTTAGGGATATCAAATTACGTTTCGATTCGTCCTCAAGTGCAAGTCACGGATGTGAAATCTAAGATTGAGCAAGCTTTAAAGCGCGCGGCCGAACGTGAGACAAACCGGATCAAAGTTGCTGTTGAAGGACAGAAAGTAACTCTCACCGGAAAAGTACGCTCCTATGCCGAACTCGTAGACGCGCGAGGTGCGGCCTGGAGTGCGCCTGGAGTGACTGAGGTCGTAGATCATCTGATCGTCGCTGCTTGATGTAGAAAAATCAAAAATTATCTAAAAGGAGAATTGTTATGGACTTAATGCCTACAGTGTTTGACCGGAGTATGAATCGTAACCCTTTCAGAAGCATGCAGACGATGCAGCGTCAGATGGATCGTTTCTTTGATCGTTTTTGGGGCAATGGTGAGTTGCCTATGATGCTTGAAGGGCTACAAGTGCCCTCAAGCGTGCCGTCTTGTGACGTGGATGAGACTAAAACACATTACTTGATGAGCTTTGATTTGCCTGGAGTTAAGAGAGAAGACATCCACGTCGATGTCAAAAACAACACTCTGATGATCTCAGGAGAGCGAAAAGAGCAATACGAGAACAAAAAACGCGACGACTATAAGTCCGAGTGTTTTTATGGGCGCTTTGAGCGCTCGTTTACCTTGCCTAACGATATTCGTGCGAATGACATCGAGGCGCAGTACTCCGATGGAGTGCTTCGGATTGCAGTTCCTAAAGACGAGGCGAGTGAAACAAAGCAGATTAAAATCAGCGAAGGGCGACCTAGCTTTTTTGAGCGCGTCTTAGGACGAGAGAAGGATGAAGTCAAAATTAGTCAGCCTCATTAGAGACCGACTCTTTGCTCGAGGTAAAATATGGCAATCAAATCACTTTGCTCAAAAAATGCAGTCTCAATCGATAAAAACGCAACTCTCGAGGCAGCAGCACGATTGATGCGTGAAAAAAATATTGGAAGCCTTATTGTCACTGATGCGGATAGAAAGCATGAGGCTATTGGTATTCTGACGGATCGAGATCTGGCCCTGCAAGGGTTCGCTGATGGGCAATCTGGACACACGCCCGTCCATCGGTTGATGTCAAAGCAGGTCATCTCTATCGATGGACAGGACGGGATTGCCGAAGCGGTGGAGCGCATGGAGAGGAGCGGAGTCAGACGCATCCTGGTTAAAGACGAGAACCAGCAAGTCTGCGGAGTGGTCTCATCCGATGACATTCTCCAACTCCTTGCGCGCGAGTTGCACGCGTTAGGTAAGATCGTCGAAAAGCAGGGTGCGCTCAGCACTGCTTTCTCGTCGTCACGTTAGGTAGGGAGGTAGGTAGGTGTTTAATAATCGTAGAGCCGCAGGCCGTCTCCTTGCAGAGCGGCTTGCGGCTCTACGATCGGAGCTACCTCTTGTCCTAGCGCTGCCTCGAGGAGGAGTTCCGATTGCAGCAGAGATCGCGAAGCATTTAGGTACAGACTATGATCTTCTTTTGATTAAAAGAATCACCTCTCCGCTAGCGCCTGAAGTAGCGATCGGAGCCGTGAGTGAGGATGGGTCTGTGCTCTGGCAGAGCGAGTCGCTAAGGTATTTGTCATTAAAAAACAGTGACGCTGAGAGACTTGCGCGAGTCAAAAAAATTGAAGTAGACGAGCAAGCTGCCCAATGGCGTAACTCGCGAAAGTTTCAGCCTCTAAAAAATCGCTGTGTCATCTTAGTGGACGATGGTTTAGCCACAGGCTCAAGTATGTCGCTCGCAGTAGAGATTGCTCGCAAGCGAGGAGCAAAAAAAGTAATTGTAGCAGTGCCTGTTGCCCCTCTGAGTGCTGTGAAAGAAATTCGATTAAAAGCAGACGATGTCATTGTTCTGATGGTTCCTGAGCGTTTTCAGTCCGTGAGCCAGTGGTATGAAGACTTTAGCGAAGTGAGCGATGCGGATGTGACAGAGATCTTCTCGACGCGGCAGATCGCTCGAGATCAGGAGGAGGAGGAGGTTTTCATCCCTCTTGGTTCATCGCTCCTACAAGGAGTGCTTTCTCACGTCAATGACCCGAAAGCTTTAGTCGTTTTTGCGCATGGAAGTGGGAGTACTCACTTGAGTGTGCGCAGCCGAAGTGTAGCGCAAGCGTTGAATCGCGCAGGTTTCTCAACACTCTTGATTGACCTACTCACCGAGGATGAGGCCTTGATCCCGAGAAACACGTTTGATATCCCGCTGATCTCAAAACGACTCAGTTTAGCGGTGAGTTTTGTAAGAGAGCGCTTGGGAGATCGTTGTCCTCCTATCGCACTCTTTGGTGCAAGCACCGGCGCGTCAGCTGCGATTGTAAGTGCTGCGCAGGATCCTACGATCATCGCTGTCGTGAGTCGCGGAGGGCGAGTGGACCTTGCTGGCCAGAGTCTTGAGATCATTCGAGCGCCTGTACTCCTGATTGTGGGGAGCGAAGATCAGCCGATCCTCACGATAAATGCACTCGTGAAGAAGCAGATCAAAAATTGCGATACGGTTCAGATCGTAGGCGCAGGACACCTTTTTGAAAAACCTGGAGAGCTTGAGCAAGTATCTCAGCAGGCGATCGAGTGGATAAAAAAATCAATCGTCTCTTAGAAGTGCCTAAGAATGAATTGAGCGATGGATGAGTGTGCCGATTTTTTGATCCGAGCCTTCAATGTACTCGCGGTGGACTTCGTGGCGGACCATTTTTAGAATCGAGCGAGGAAGCGCATGCCTCAGTAGCCCCAAGAAGTGGGGCTCTGCAACTAAGATCAGCTCTTCAAAAGGTTCACTCTGATGGGCTTGAACGAGCGAGTGTGCAATGTGCGTCGCAAACGTACGAGCAGAGCCATTACGTCTTGCTTTTCGCTCATCAAGAGCATGATGGATACTGCGAAGTCCTGCGCTTGAAAAAGTTCGGCCCGCACGATCTGAGTCGAGTTCACGCTCCAGCTTACGTCCAGTGGCGTTGGTGAGTCGGTACATGAACTTGATCTGATCTTGCTTTGTACCTCGGTAGACGACAGCGGAGCTCCGATTCGCAACGAGGTAACGACGTCGAGAGGAGGAGTTCGGGATTTTTGTGAGAGGTTTTTTTTTCATGAGGTCAGAGGCGAGCAATGCACATGCCACCTCTGAGTTATTTAAGATTTTTAGGGTATGAGTTCTGGAGGAGCGTGTTCTTAAAACCTAAAAAGAGGAGGATGCGATTGTGTAGAAAGATTTTTAGATCACGCAGAGAGTAGGCTCAGATTTGTGGCTATTGCCACGTTTGGCAGTGATCGAATTTGGTTGTTCTGTAATCGACCCTGAGTCGAGTTTTAGATTCTGTGATAATACGGACTGATGTGTTCGTTTTTTCCACACTCGTTCTTGCAAGGGGGCGGGAGAGGTGTTTGAAAGTGAGCGCATTAAGTAGAGATCGCTTAGAGGTTGTTTTAGAGTGGAGCGACTTTCATGCGTTTGCACAAAAAAATTTTTATCGGCATTGATCAAACAGGAGCAGTGGATCGTCAGGGGAGGCCAGTTGCACTCCCGGCTTGTGTTTTAAGAGATGGGCGGTTTTCGCTCTGTTCGCTTAAGACGCTTAGTTTTTTGGATTTAAAAGAGCACTGCACAGAGCGAGAGCTTCAAACGGCAGTGATTGCTGTTGACTGCGTTTTTGGGGTTCCAAAATCGATTGGGAAAACGTTGAAGTCTTCGATTCAGTCGACCCAAGCGCTCTCAGGCTACGGAAGAGAAGTCGCACAAAAGTTTTTCCGCTCTTTAGGTGATGGCAAAACTCCAAAGCGTGAAGTCGAAGTGTTATGTAATGCTAATTCGATTTTTAAAGAGCGACCTTTTCAGAAAAACATTCAAACAGGAACTTATCGAATTTGGAAGGAGCTTGGCTCTGCTCCATCGCTCTGGTACTCAATCCCAACAGTCGCGGGAATGAGAAATGAGCAAGCTGTAACTTTGCTTGAAGGCTATCCAACTCTTTCCTGGAGGCTACTTTTTGGAGCAAAAACTCGCCAGCCCGAGTGTTTGGCTCAGCTGATTAAAGACTTTGATCCAGAGCTGAGCTTTGCAGAGGGCGATCAGCGAAAAGCGAGTGAGAACCCAAACTTTGCTGACGCTTTGGTTTTAAGTCTCGCAGCTCGTGAGCATAGTTCCGGGTCGCTCAAGCGCGCTCCCTCGAGCGAGGGATGGATCCTGGGCGCAGAGCTCAGGAGGCCGACTTAGGAGGGGAAGCTTGTTTGCGAGGCGAGAAGTAGGTGAGTGGGCTTAAAGAGGTATTTCACCGAATGAGCACTTCTTTATTTAATAGATAGCAAAATCAATGATTTAGCGTCGATCCGCTCTCCGCGCCCTTGCGCGAAGAAGGAAAGTGAACTTGGAGCCTTTACTTTAAGTGAGCAGCTTATAAGGTTGCCAATAATAACGCAATGCGTTACACAGGGCCCATCACAAGGTGTGACCTATGAAAAAACTTTTACTCGTCTCTCTCTTCTCTTTTTTTTGTGTGCCCGGATCGCATGCTGATCTTGTGAGACGCTTTCAAATTGAGCTCACGCGCGTGAATGAGCGCACTGCACGCCTCAATGCCGAGGACTCCGAGTTCTTGAATCAGTACCAGTTTGTGTTGGTCGATGGGATTTTAGGCGACTTCGTTCAAGACCTCTACACGCAAGCCGTTCCTCAGTTGCGAAGTGAGGCCGGACTTAAACAGATTAGCGTGATTCGTCCCTCGACATTTAATTCGATGACTCAGAACGCAGATCAGCTCGCGCTTGAGTTTTCTCGGGCAAAAAAGCCTCTCATCGTTTTGGCCCACAGTCGTGGCGCTGCCGAAACTTTTCTTGCTTTATTGAAACACCCAGAGCTCATCACTTCTGGCAAAGTGGCGCGCGCGGTGCTTGTGCAAGGCGCCTATTCGGGATCGCCATTGGCTGAGTTTGTACAAGCTCAATTGGCTCAACTTTGTCCCAATCAGCCAATCTCGCTCCTCCGAGAGAGCTGTGAGATCGCAGGATACTTTAAAGCGTCGATTCACACGCTTGTTCCACACTCGACTGATCAGCTGATGAGAAGTGCAGCAGCAAAGCTTACTGCTGACGAGCGATCGGGATTTATGGAGCGCGTGCGATTTGTGCGTGCGCAGTCAGAGCTAACCAGTACGCGCTTTGCACTGATGCCAGGAGCGGCCTATTTTAAGGTGTATTACTCTGATCAAGGTCCGAACGACGGAGTTTTGTTTACTGAAAAGATGCATGTGCCAGGGCTTGGGGTAGATTGGGGAGTCCTTCCTGCAGATCATTTTGGTCTTTTAGGAGGAGCGGAGTCCGATCACTCAAAGCAGTTCATTCGCGCAACACTGCGAGAGCTGCTGTCTGAGATGAGCTGGTCTCAGGAGTCGCGTTGACGTGATACCAGGCTCTCTCGATGATGCTCACGCCCCACGGGTTAGAACAAAAAAAACGGCGCTCTGATCAGGGATCAAAACGCCGTTTTTGTATTTGGTTGCGGGGGCTGGATTTGAACCAACGACCTTCGGGTTATGAGCCCGACGAGCTACCGGGCTGCTCCACCCCGCGTCAGTAAGCTCTCTTATCAAGAGTGCGCTGAAACTAAGGGACCCTGCCGTCTGTGTCAACTTGAAACACTGGAGATGCGGCGCAACAACGATGGCGGCATCTCGTTCGGGGTGCGCGACTTGCTTGGGGAGGGGATTGAGGTCTTTTGGACTCAATGTTGGGGGAGAAAAGCCCCATCCCGAGTGTTTTTTGGCCTCATGAAGTGCTCCTCAAGGAGCATCAAGGAGAGTGATGAGCAAGAAATCCCCTTCAGGACCCAAGATCGTCTTCCAGGGCATGAGCCCTTCACAAGCCACTGCAGAAGTGATTCGCCAAAGAGCGCTGGTGCTTGGAGCGAGTTTTCCGAGGCTCTTGCGAGTCTGGGTGAGGATCGGGCGATCGAGCAAGCGGCACCGTAAGGGAAATCCTTTTGAAGTGACGCTCAAGCTCTTTCATCCGGGCTGCGAGATCGTTGCCATCTCTCAGAGCGCACCGCATGGAAGTCTCGATGCCGCAATAGGGGATGCTTTTCGAACTTCAAAACGTCAACTTGAGGACGAGCTTGAAACTCGGTTTCGCGTCCCGAGGCGCCGGATCCGAGTCTCAGCAGTTCGCAACTGATCCTATGATTTTGGAGCGTCTACACTTGGCTTTCAAGCCATGAGCTCAACCACTCAATCACGCGAATGGGCACCGGTCGCCGTCTCCAGATCTCATAAGTCATCTCTAAAGAGAGGTGTCGATCTTCGACAAACTTAAGGCTCAATGCCTGAGCCCAAGGACGATCGATCACATTGAGATTGCACTCGTCGTTGAGGCGAAACGAGCGATTATCCAAGTTCGTCGATCCCACTGAGACCCACAGACCATCTACGATCATGTACTTGCAGTGGTACATTGTCGGTTGAAACTCATAAAATCGAATCCCAGCTTTGAGCATCTCTCCCCAGACTGCGCGTGATGCACGCCGACTGATTGCGACGTCTGTGATTGGACCAGGGACGATGATCTCGATGAGGATCCCTCTTTTTGCAGCGTCGATGAGCACTTTCCGAAGGTGGCTATCGGGCACGAAGTAGGCGTTAGCAATTTGAATCGTCTTTTTTGCGTGAGCAATCGCATAAAGATACATCAGTCGTACGCTTCCGCTCCCCTCCTCAGGGGAGCTTTTAAAAACTTGAGCAAGCGAAGGACCGCATTCGGCGATCTCAGGAAAGTAGCGATCTCCGTGGAGAACTCCAGAGTTCATCACGTTCCAGTTGTCCATGAACGCTGCTTGAAGCTGAGCAACTACAGGGCCCTCAATTCGAAAATGAGACTCTCGCCAGTGAGAGGCGTCTTGGGCGTTGCCTAACCACTGATCGGCAATCCCAACGCCTCCAGTGAAGCCGATTTTTCCGTCGATTACCAAAATCTTTCGATGGGTGCGGTTATTGATTCGTGTGAGATTATACCAGCGGATCGGGCGGTAACGCTCAACTTCAACGCCTGCTCGCTCAAGAAGTTCGAGCATGGAGCGGTCGATTTGTTGACACCCAATCCAGTCAAGCAGAATGTGCACGCGCACACCTGAGCGAGCGCGCTCGGCGAACGCCTCGGTAAAGCGCTTTCCGATCTCCCCTGACCAGTAAATGTAGGTTTCAAATGTGATCGTCAGTTGTGCCGACTGAATGGCTTGGAGCATCGACGGAAAAATCTGATCCCCGTTATGTAGCGCTTGCACAAGGTTGCCAGAAGTGAGCGGGGGTCCGAGAAGTTGTCCGAGCGAGCGAGTAACGGTGCTCGAGTCTAGTGCTCCTTCCGGCGAGATCCGGTGCTCAATGCGCTTTCCAGGAGACTTGAGATTGACTGCAAGGAGCGTAAAAAAGAGTGTAGCCAATACCCAAATTAAAACTTCCATGATGAGAGGGACTTTACCTGTGAGTTTGAGTTCTGGCGCGGGTAAAAATTTAATTTCGTTTTGCAAGCCTAGAGCCCTTAAAATCCAGATTCTTTGATCAAATTTTAGCCGCATCTAGCGTGCGAGATCTTTATGATAAGCTGACGCTTATGGAGCAAAAAGATTGGGCAGTTCTGGGCAAGTATCACTGGCGCGAGGAGGCGCTCGTGATTCGCAGTGTGCTTGAGTCAGCTGGAATTCCATGCACGATGATGGATGAGCAGTCTTTTAGTATCAATCCTGCGACAACTGCGATGGAAGTGCACCTGTGCGTGCCTTTAGATCGCTTAAGCGAAGCTCGTGCGCTCATTGCAGCGGAGCCTGAGCTCGTAGAGGAGCGTGAGTCCGTGAAGGTCTGCGGATGCGGAAGCAAGCGTTGGGTTGAGCGACCGAGGTACGGACTTAATTTTTTTCGTTTTGTTTTGGGACTACTCGTACTCCAGCCCTCGCGTGCTGCGCGCGCTCAAGTGGTGTGTGAGTGCTGCGGAGTGCAGGCAGAGTGAGCGTATTTCGGCGGCGCATTTTTTGGGGGCTTGCAGCACTTTTGTGGACTGCAGTGGTGGGGATACTCCTTGTTCGTAACTATCCGCTTGAGATCTCAGAGAGAAGAGCGCGATTTGAGCTCTGGAGGAATGGAGTTCACGCAGTTGAGTCGCAAGGAGTTCTGGGTGATCACCAGCAGGGAGCATGTGACCCAGGAGAGCGCGACGCGTGCGCGTGCGTCGTTTTGATTCATGGTTTAGGAGATTCGGCGATGACCTGGAAGCGGCTCTATCGAGGACCCGCAACAGGTTGGAAGTCAAAGACTCAGCTCCTCGCGTGGGATGTGCCGGGATTTGGGAGGAGCGAAAAACTCAGTGATCCAAGTCTTTATCGAGCGCGACTTTTGGCAAAGCGTGTTCTGGAGGCTTCACGGCCCTTGTGCTCTCGAGCAACAGTTGTCGGCAATAGCTTTGGCGGCTGGATTGCAGCTTGGATGGCGCTCGAGGATCCTGAGTTTGCGCATAGACTTGTGTTGATCGGGCCTGCGGGTTTTAAGCTCCCGAGCGCTCAACAGGCGCTTTCGGAGCAAACGAGCGTTACGAGTCTAAAGGACTTCCAAAAACGCGCCTATCACAAGCCGCGCGAGCTACCGGAGTATGTATGGGAGGCGGCGGCTCGCCGCGCGCGCGATGGAGTGTCCGGTGTGGTCTCACGCGCACAAACGCAAGAGGATGCTCTGGCAACGCACCTTAAAGCGCTTCGAGTCCCTACCGTCGTGGTCTTAGGCTTGTCCGATCGCGTGATCGATCAGGCCCACGTGCGCGGGATTGCGGCTTTGATCCCCGGCGCGATCCTTCGCGAGGTGCCCGAGTGCGGTCACCTTCCGCAGAAAGAGTGCCCGGACGCCGTTTTCCAGGCGATTCAGGAAGTACAGGCTCTGGGGACGTTTTAGGCTCTGTAAACTTATCGCGCTCGGGGAGGACGTGCGCGCCTTCTTCGATCCCACGCAAACCGAGCTCCGGGTGCGTGAGCATCGCTTCGATCTGCGAGGCCTTGAGCTCGCGGTGCTCGCCAGGGGCTAAGGCTCCGAGTTTGATTTGTCCAATGGACTTAAGCTTGATGCGCTCAACGAGAAACTCTCGGCGCGCCAGCAACGTCTTGAGATCCAAAACGCCCATGCCGACAAACGTAAGTTCGAGCACCGACTTGCTCTCGCGGCGCTCAGTCATGCGCACCGAGTAAGGTTGCAGGATCCGGCCGTCGATCTTCGTGCCGCGCGCGAGTTTGTCGAGCTTGGCTTGGTCGGGGTGACCCTTAACCTTGATCTCGTATACGCGCGGGATCGTGGGGTGCTTGATGATCTTTTCGAGTAGCTCGCCGTCGTTGGTGAGAAGGACCAGCCCCTCGCCGTTAAACTCCATCCGCCCGATCGGGAACACGCGTGTGCCCAGACGATCGACAAACACGGAGAGGGTCGGACGGCCTTCAGGATCGTCGGCGACCATGCAGATTACGCCGCGGGGCTTATGGAAGGCGAGGTACACCGACTTTTCGCGCGCGGTCTTGGGAAGGAGCTTTCCACGCACTTTGATTGCGTCTTGGGAGAGATCGGCCTGAGAGCCCAAGGTAGCGATCTTTCCGTTGATGGTGACTTCACCGTCGCGGATCATTTGTTCGGCGGCACGGCGGGAGGCCATACCTGCACGGGCGATAATTTTCTGGACACGCTCCATTGCCATAGGGATTGTGGCTTTAACATGATGCGGCTCAAATGGGTGAAGATCTTAGCGGGGCTCGCGCTTTTTGGCGTGGGTTTGAGCCTGTTTTATCGGCATTGGGAGGGTCGCGGGACACCCCCCCAGGATTTCAGGGTCTTCCACCGCGCCCAACTTGAAGCGGCCCAAGGGGGCGAAATCTATCGTCCCACGGATCCACTGCCGTTTAAAAATGCGCCAGGTGCGCTTGAAATCTTTAGACTTTTACCGGACGAACCGGTCACGGCCTGGCTCCTCTTTAAGGCGCTTTCGCTCGCGGTGGCGCTTTCGGCGCTTTTCCCGCTCTTTCGCTTTGAGCGCAGGCGTGAGCTTGCGCTTTTGGGTTTGGGGTTACTCCTCAGTTGGCGAGGCCTAATCGAGACGCTCGATTATGGACAACTGGAGCTCCTCGGGATGGGGGTGGTGCTCTGGGCGGCTTGGGTTCACTCTCGTGGGCAGTTTGCAGTCGCGGTGGGCGTGCTGCTCGCGTTTTTGCCGCTCTTTAAGCCGGCTTGGGGACTTTTGTGGGCGTATTTTCTTCTGACTGCTGCGGGTACGCGTCGCGTGCGCTTGGGGCTTGGCTTAGGTCTGGGATCGCTTCTGGGGTGGGTGTTTTTGCCCCTCGTGGCTGAGGGCCCGGAGCGCGCGCTCGCACTCACGCGCGCTTGGTTTGTGCAGCTCGGCGCTCAGCCGGGAAGTTTCTTTTCGGGGGAAGATGCGTTCAATCAGAATCTCTTCATCGCCTGCGCTCGTTGGTTTGGCCCAGTCTGGGCGTGGATTGTGGGAGGGGTGTTTACAAGTTTAGGCGCTTGGGCGCTCTACCGGCGTCGCGCGCTGTCTTGGCGTGAGCAAATCGGCCCTTGGCTGATTTTCATGCAGCTCCTCAACCCCTTGGCGTGGAGATGGGGCTCGGTGTTTTTGCTGGCGCTTACGCCGGCACTCGCGCGCGATCCGTTAACGCGGCAGGAGCGTTTGGGATTGGGGATTTGCGCTGTGCTCGCGCTTTTGTTTGGCGCAACCAAGTCGGACCTGTGGACGGCGGCGTATTGGATGACGCTGTTTTTGGGAGCAGTTCTCCACCCACTTAAAACACCCACGCACTCCCCGACCACGCCGCACTGATGCAGTAGAGGTGCAAGGTGTCGGAGCAATTAGGAGAGCCGCCGCCTGCAATCCAACTCTTTGTTGTTTAAGAAAAGAAGCCGGTTGTCGCGTTTAGGCCGACGTTCGCACTTGCCCAACTCGAGCAGCTCGAAGTGTGGACGCCCACAGAGTTTGAGCCGGTCCATGCGCGGATTCCGGTGGGGCTCCCCAGGAGCTCTGTGTGCGAGATCGCGTTCTCAAGTGTCGCTCCCCCGGTTGCTAGATTAGAGTTCAGATTGCTCGTTACGCGATAAGCTCCCGACGGGCCGACCCCATAGACCGCGGCTGTGCTGGTGAATCGGTCTTTCAGATTCAGGGCAACGGTCGAGAGGAGTGCGCGGTACTCGCGCTTTAGGCCCGCACTTTGGGCGAGTGAGGTACAAAACGCATCAGCGCCGCTCAGTCCGGTCGAGCCAATGAGCCCATTTGTGGTTGTTGAGCTGATAAAGAGCCGGTGGCTTGAAAGGTCGATCCCGTCGGCAAAACCGTCGGCAAAACCGTCGGTGTTTACCGGGCCCTCAACCTCAGCGGAGCACGAAAGGAGGAGGTGGAGGAGCAATACTGTGGCAGAGATTCGGCGATTCATTTGGGCTGGAAATCAGATGGATCTTCAAACTATCGCATATCCCTTGGTCTGCGAACAGATCTTTGATCCAAGCAAACAAAAACTAGAATGCGTAATAGGGCTTGTCGTCGCCTACGCGGTCAAACCCGTAGGTGCGCTTGAACTCGACTTGTTGCTCCTCTTCCGCGTAGAGCGCGTAGCAATTGACCGGCACATTGGCGATGGACCCGGGGGGGCGATCCGCCATTTGAGTTCCACCAGGAATCAGGCGGAGCGCGAGTTGAAGAAAGGCGCCGTTCGTGTTTTTGAGCCCGAGGAGCACGGGGGGAGTGGTGTTGTGATCAGACCAGCCCCCGTTTGAGTTGTTACTCGCATTGTACTTGAACAAGCGGGGCTGACCGGCGGCGGCTACGATCCCCTCGAAGGTCTGTCCCCAGCCCATCTCCGAAAGGTCACAAAGCGAAGGATAGGCCACCGAGTTGTCTGATCTTACGCTGATGAGGCGGAGCGTAATAGAAGTGTTTTCTGCAGATCTCAGAAAGTAGATCTCGCGATCTGTGATTGTAAAATCATCCGCGTCCTGAAGCAGGCGCATTCCATCGCTTCCGTTATTGATCCCGTATTTAAAAAGCACTTGGTCTCCAAAGACCTGCTCTCCAACGGGTTGGACGCGGCCCGTGAGGGGGTCCACCGACAGGTCTCCACTTCGGTCTGGGTCTAGGAGCACGACCTTCCCACTGCTGGGCTCAAGCCCAAAAAAGCGGCCCTTGTAGTATCCAAGCGCTTGAGAGAGCGCAAAGTCTTGGAGCTCTAGGCACCGACCGTCCTTGAGGTAGCGGACGAGATCCCAAGCCTCTTGGCCACAAGGATGGATCGGGTCCGCACGGTCTCGGAGGACTTGGCCCGAGTGATTCATGTGGGCGAGACTCGCAAAGACCGGGGAGTAATGAATGATGCGCTCCTCTGGTTTTTGGGCGCTCTGGGGGTCTGCGGGCGTGGCGCGTACTCTAAAATGCAACTCGCGCATCTTTGGGTCTACGCCGTGAAGCCAAAACTCAAAGGCACGGCCCCCGATTTGGTGAGCGCTTGAGGTCATGCGTAAGATGGGCTCACGCTCCTTTTTGGGATCGAGACAAGGATCGCTCCCTTGTCCGCGACTCGCGCCTGCATTGCCCACGCGACAAGGTGCCGGTGCGGTGGCAAGTCCTGTCGTAAGGACACGCGTCGCCTCAAACGCTTCAAATGTGGTCGCGTTGCAGCCGGTCCCGAGCGAGAGCGCCAAATAAAAGGGCCGCGCCGTACTGCAGGTGGTTTGAGACGTGACATGAGAGATGTACTCGCCTTCGATGCCACGAAAGACCGCAATAAACGTGTCGATCGCAGATTGCATGTCATTGCTGAGTTGATCAGCACGGAGAGCTTTACTGTAGGCCTCTCCACGTTGAACACTCATCTGAAACAAAAAGAACGCACTAGAGGCGAGCACCGCCAGAAGAACGAGCCCGAGTACGATGTTTCCAGAGTTATCGCGAGAACTCCACTTGCGCACGATGGACAAGGCGGCCTCCTTTCGTCAGATAGAAAAAGGCCTGCTGAAGACTTTCAAGCTTGAGCGTTGAGAAGGCTGACGCCAAGTATCGGGTTGGCTTTTCGCCCTCGAGACGGTGACTGTAGCTCGAAAGCGTTGAGAGGACGCGGCACTGAGATTCCGGACACTCACCTGAGAGAGCGTTCGGAAGATCGGAGCCCGAACTGATGAGGAAGTCCCGAATCGGTTCGTTGTCTGTCTCGATGCTAGGATAGGCGTTAATCTGGGTCCGCAGTTTAACGTGGATGCGATCCACGCCCTTGAAGCTCAAGACCGAGTCGTCACAGCGTAGCCCAAGTGCCTGACTGCTGTCGGTGCGGCAATTGTTGACTTCAAATGTGTTTTCTCCCGAAATGCCAAGTGCCTGGATTTTGATTTCGCCTAAGCGTCCCCCGAGCTGCGAGAGAACACGCTCCGTAGGAGTCAGGGGTTGGGACTCGGTTTGGTCTTGGATGAGGCCCGGGAGCACGAGAGGTTCGAGCTCGAAAGCCATCCAGAACTGATCGAGACCTTGCAGTTCTGGATACAGAGGTTTTTGGGTGGCGGTTTGGCCTGTGGACTTTATTTTGTCTCCACCCAAGCACTCGGTAGGAAACTGCGCAAACAGCGAGGCGTCGCCGGTCGCTAGAGTGATGTCGCCACTTTCGATGTCTTGTGACCAGCGGAGATCACGGTGGACCCCTTTGAGTTTGAGGAGGTAGGAGTATTGCTCGCGCAGGATCCCCCAGGTCGTCCCAGTTTGGAGAGAGTTGCTATGCTCAGGCGCGAGAGACGCGGTGTCTGCCTGGACGGTGACTGCTCCCTCTCCGCGATCCCAAAGAGGGACAAGTGCGAACCATCGCCCTAGGCGTTGAGTGGAGCAAAGTGCGGGGAGTGAGCGCGCACGAAAGGCCCCGTTATTCGAAATGAGCCAGGAGGTCGTCTCTGAGGCTGGAGCGAGTCTCGCATCTCGGTTATGGAGCGGCAAAAAAAAACGGTATGCAACGGCCGTGTTCGTATCGCTGCTGAAGGTGTACGTGCGAAGGTCGGCTGCGGCGAGTGTGTTTTTGAGAACATTGCTCGTAAGATTGGAACCATAAGATTGGGTGAGCGCATCCATCGCCTGAACGCGTTGTCTCTCCGTGTTCAGTAAGACCGCCGCGAACAACGATCCGGCAATCACGAAGATGCCCAGCCCGATGAGAAGATCGATGATTGCAAAGCCCCCGCGAGCGTTCATCTGAGAAAGCGTGCCTCTTGGATCTGAGTATAGAGGATCTTGGACGTCTGCGGAGTACGGACTTCAGTGGTGAGTCTGGCGCGTGTCAAATTTCCGCCCGCAAGGCTTTCGCACGAGAGAAAGCGGGTCCGTACCTCGACAGGACCTTGAGATTTCCAGACGTTGAGCTGAAGTGCGTTGAGTTGATCGTTGAGGTTCCCCGCGATCGATCGAGCACAAACGTCGTCCAACTCGTGCGTGCTCAGCGTGTTGATTTGCACGATTCGGTCAGTCATGGCTCCCGAGGCAAAGCGTTTTGCCTGGGTTTTGGACTCGATGAGGCTCATCGAGTCGACCACCGCCGTCGAAAGGAGAGCGCCAGAGGTGACGATCGAGAGGGACACCAGGGATTCGAGGATTCCGCCAATAGCCATATGCTGTTCTCCTTTCCCTTAGAACGCTTTGCTTCCCGCAAGCGGGAGTGAGCCTGAAACAGGTGTGATCCCATTGATGGAGCGGGGTCCGAGCTCAAACGCGCGATAAATGACCGAGCCCACAATCGCCCCGCGCGCATCGTTCACTTCGACGGAGATCCCGTATTCGTAACCGACTTGCATGAGTCCGTTTACATCGTCGCAGTAGCCAGTTGGGCCGTTTGCGGCTTGCGCACCGTAGCGACTAGCTTCTACGTCGACTCCGTTTCTGCAAAGGACCTTGCCCCGCAGAGCATCCGCGTGGGTGCGATTTCCTACAATGCCCGTTTCTTGGTGGTCGAGATTGATGGCAGGCCCGAAGCTGGTCCCTGAAATAGTGAGTCCTTGCTTTGCCCATCGCGTATGAATGCCGCCCGCCCCGACGTGAGCGTACAAGCGAAAGGAGATGGTAGATGTAGACCCAGCTGACCCAGCGGGCTGGAGTCGAAACCCGAGCGAGTCTCCCTCCTGAGTGGCACGTGCCGGAACGCTGGGTTGATCGCAAAAGCTAGGTGTTTCATTGCCCACCGCCGGACGGCACTCCGCTTTTGCGAGCCGAGGCGGAGAGTTCAATCGGACCTCAGACCATGTGTATTGAGTGGATCCGTTGGTGACGGATGTTCCTGCTCCTCCACGCTGTTCTAAATACACTCTGAGGCGCTCCCCAAAGAGGGAGACTTTCCCGCTTTGAATTTGATTCGAAATATTTGTGAGTCGAACGAGGACTTCGAAGCCCACTCCTTCAATGTCGCCTGTGGCATTGGTGTAAATCGATTGAGGCGTGAGTGTGACTTTGCGGTAGCTGGTGGCCCAAGCGGCCGGTGCCCCAAACAGTGCGACTCCGAGAAGTGCGCTCAATACGTGCAACATCGTCCTTACCCCCTGAACCCAGAGTACTCGGGTCAGAGGTCAAAGGAGAGTTAGGCGGGGTTAGTCTGAGTCTCCATGGTGTGTCTGATTTGACCTAGGTTAAAGGTGAATATACGGGAGCGTGCGACTCTGACTCGCCCGCATTGATCCGCTCGGCCCGATGTATTTTGGGTTCGAAGGATTCAAAAGCTCCATGTAGCCCTGGCCGGGTGCGTGCGCAAAGCTCGCTTGTGAAAGCCCAAACGCTCGAAGGAGAGTGTTCTGAAGTTGGTGTTGATAGATTCCGGTGTACTGGTACTGCGTCGCCTGGGGATGGGTGCGCGCAGACTCTCGAAGATCTCGGTAATCGATGTACACGCCTGTCCGGATCGCGCCCCCGCCGGAGCCCGCCAGCAGGGTCGGGATGGAGTTGAGCTCGTGGGTCCAGCCATGCTCGTGCTGTAGGAGTACAAGAGAGTTATCGAGGTACGTATTACCGCCGGACTCTGGCACGTTGAGCTTATTCAGCAGATCGACATAGACCTTCTCAATCATCCACCGATGGCCTGTGCGAAACTCGTCTTGAATGACGCTTTGGTTGGCTTGGTGTGCGTGATCGTGCCAGTACGCTCCGCCCCAGATGTACTGAGTGATGTACTTGGTGACGACTCTTGTGAGTCCGGATCGGATTGCAGCAACGATCAGATCATTTTGTAACCGATAATTGTGATCGTAACCTTCGAGCTCGGTGCAGCTGCGGCCATACGCCTGCTCGCAAGTGCCAGGAGCGGGTGGCATTGCCGTGGGAGCATTTGAAAGGCGAGCCTGAAGGTCAGCGACCATGGCGACGTGGGACTCGAGAAGTTGGCGATCGGCGTTTCCTAATCGGGGATGAGATCTGACGCCCAGGTAGTCCTCGTACACCAAATCGAGCAGGTTTCTTTGTTCGGAGAGTGGAAACGAGGCGCTATTGTAAATCCCGAAAATCGCCCGAAAGATGCTGCGCGGGTCGTTTCCGAGATCCTTGATGCGGGTGATCTGTCCACTTCTCGCTGCCGGATTCGAGTGGTCAAAGGACAGGCTCTCTCCGAGGACGATCGAGCGGATCCCACTAAAGTTTGTGGGATAGGTGTTGGGATGCCAAGCGAGGTAACGATCCAGAGTGGGGCGTGCTTGGAGTTGGGAGTTGACGCCCGAACCTTGGTCATTGTCGAGAGGGTGCCCCAGAAGCGGTCCACCCCGGTGATGTCCGAGGTAGTAGGGGATATCAAGTCCTTGGATGACATTCACTTTGGACGCGAGCGAGTGCAGGGGGGAGAGAACGTGCCGAGTCGCCGCCGGTGCGTTTGGATCAAAGGGCTGGCCTGGGGCAAAAAAGTTTGCGAGCGACTCATGGCGGTACAGCTCACCTTGGGCGTTTTGAACGACGTTGGCGGCAAGGCGACTAGAAAAAAAACGGTCTTCAAAGAGCGACCCATGCGGGATCATCAGAGCAATCAGGCGCACTTGAGGAGTCGTAACCAAGCTCGCTCGCGCCTGAGGCAGCAAGAGCGACTCCAGAAGAGGGAGTGCAAGACTTGCTTGCAGTGCTCCCTTAGCCGAGCTTTGCAAAAATTGGCGGCGTGAGATGGGATCCCATTTCATGGGGCGATCTTCCT
The DNA here is from genome assembly GCA_044352155.1 of Bdellovibrionia bacterium. Lineage (GTDB taxonomy): Bacteria > Bdellovibrionota > UBA1018 > UBA1018 > JBILEK01 > JBILEK01. Next base: position 1,312 of record JBILEK010000047.1, on the reverse strand, counting down.
TCTTTGAAATTGCGGATGCATGGGGAGTTCTGTCCACGCGTCCTTGAGGCCACCCGAAGGCGTGCGTACGAGGTCACGTGTCTGTTGGATTAAACAAGCATCGGTTGCTGGATCCGCTTCGCGTCCGCGCGAGAAACGGATGAGGTTACGAGCAAAGCAGGACTGCGCTTTCGAGGAGTTTGCCAGTTCTTGCATGAGTTGCTGAGGCGAACTCAATGTGACGTTTTGCCCCGGCTCAATCTCAATCGACGCGGTGAGATCGAGGAGCGGATTGCCGATGACGGCGCTTCCAGCCTGATTTTGCTCGGCCTCCGAGCGCGCAAAGTAGAGCTCTCGCCCCGGCTGGCCCATGTTACGGTGTTGCCCCATGGAGTCATAGGCCTCGAGCACAAATCCGAATGCGTCGATCTTTCGGTGGCAGCCCAGGCAGCTGGCATCTTGGGTGATCGCGGCGTGGCGGGCACGCGTAGTGAGGGTCGCGTTAAACTGTGGGTGCTGAATTTGCGTCGGATTGATCCCGACTTCAGTCGGGTCTTGGATCGAATCGCAAAGCATTTGTTTTCGGATGAGTGCACCGCGGTGAAACGGGCTAGTGCTCGTAGATCCGGCCCAAAGATAGCTTGCACGGGTGAGGATGCCGGATCTCTCTTGTGCCGGTAGCTCGCTTGAGACAGGAGTGCCAGGAGTGCGTTCCGGGACGCCATAGAGATTTCCGATTCCGGCGTAGGTCGTTACTTGCGCACGATGATTGAGGAGCTCGTCAAACCCGCCCGCGCGCTCCCACATGATGTGGGATCCAAGATCTTCCAACTCATTTCGCATCATGCGCTGCAGGTCCTGGGGGATTTGATCGGCGATGAGTGCCCCGTTAGTCCCACGTCGCACGAGGAGCCCTCCTCGGCGCGCACCGTAGTATTGGGACATCGTTTCAAAGGCGTAGTTGAGGGCTGGATTGTAAAGGGGAATGTCGTCCTTTTTGAGCCAAGGGAGCCAAAAACTGCGAAACGTTTCTTGGGTTCTCGCCAGAGGAGAGGGATAGCGGTAGCGGATTTGAAAGCGCTGCTCGTCCAAAATGGGCCAAGCCAGTGAGCGTCGTGAGCGTAGATCGTCTTGTGGATTTAAGAAACCTTGAATCGTCTCTCGAATTCCTTGAGACGACGACAGCGCTCCGGAAGCGGCGGCATTGAGGAGATGCTCGTCGGGAGTGGACTTCCAAAAGTGAAAGGAGAGCCGCGACGCTAACTCGTAGGGACTCAAGTCCATCAGATCGTTGCGTCCTGCCACGAGCGCCCCCTCCGTCTCGAGGTGGTAC
>JBILEK010000046.1:0-20326 GCA_044352155.1 Bdellovibrionia bacterium | reverse complement strand
TAAAGAAAAATGGCACTGAAAACATACAAGCCGGTGACTCCTTCCCGACGCTTTCTGACGTCGGCGGACTTCTCCGTGCTCACCCCCAAAAAAGATCAGCCCAAAAAACCCAAGAGCCTCACGGCAGCGCTCAACTCCAAGGGTGGCCGCAACTCTCTGGGTCGAATTACTGTTCGTCACCAGGGCGGGGGCCATAAGCGCAAGTATCGCGTGATCGATTTCAAGCGACAGAAGCGTGAGATCCCCGCGACTGTCGCTTCGCTTGAGTACGATCCAAACCGTACGGCATACATTGCGCTTCTCAACTACAAGGATGGCGAGAAGGCGTACATCATCGCCCCGAATCATCTTAAAGTTGGTGACAAAGTCATTGCGAGTGACACAGCGGACATCCAGCCTGGAAACAACTTGGCAATGCACATGATCCCTGTGGGCACCTTGATTCACAATGTTGAGGTAGAGCCAGGGCGTGGCGGTAAGCTCGTGCGTTCGGCAGGGCAGTTTGCCCAACTCATGGCAAAAGAGGGCGATTATTGCACAATCAAGCTCCCTTCAAACGAGATGCGCTTGGTTCATCGCAACTGTCGCGCTTCGATCGGCCAAGTGTCTAACCTCGAGCACGAAAATATTACGATCGGAAAAGCGGGTCGCAGCCGTTGGATGGGCATCCGTCCTACAACTCGAGCCGTGGCCATGAACCCGATTGATCATCCGATGGGTGGCGGCGAAGGTAAAGCGACCGGTGGGCATCCTCGCTCGCCTTGGGGTCAGCCGTGTAAGGGATACAAGACTCGCACGAACAAGCGCACCAGCGCCTTTATCGTGAAGCGTAGAAAGTAAAAGGAGATTGAGACGTGGCACGTTCCATTAAAAAAGGTCCCTTCTGCGATGATCACCTCGTAAAAAAGGTGACCACCGCCAAGGACAGTAAAAGCCGCCAAGTCATCAAGACCTGGTCTCGTCGTTCGACGATTCTGCCAGACTTCGTTGGCCTCACGTTCGCGGTTCATAACGGACGAAAGTTTGTTCCAGTTTACGTCACCGAAAACATGGTGGGTCACAAGTTGGGCGAGTTCGCAGCAACACGCACGTTCCACGGCCACACGCCGGCGGACAAAAAAGAGGGCGCAGCAGCATCTCCTGCAGGAGGAGCAGCTCCCGCAGCAGCTCCTGCAGCAGCACCGGCTGCGGCTCCTAAGGCGTAAGGAGAGGGAGACTTTATGGCGAATGAAGTAAATGCAAAAGTCAGCTTCGTGCGAATCACTCCCCGAAAGATGGGATTGCTTGCGAGCGAAGTACGCGGGCTCCCGATTCAGCAAGCGATCAACGTTCTGCGTCTGCATCCTCGCAAGCGCACAGCTCATGTTTTGTATACGTTGTTGAAAAGTGCGGTAGCGAACGCAGATCAAAAGGGCACCTTTGATGTCGACAAGCTTGTCGTGAAGACTTTGCTGGTGGGCGGCGGGCCGATTTTGAAGCGCTTCCGTCCTCGTGCGAAAGGTTCTGCGTTTCCGATTCAAAAGAAAACTTGCCACGTCTCCGTGACGTTGGCCGAGCGTCTGTAAGGAAGGTCGACGAATGGGTCAAAAAGTTCATCCAATTGGATTTCGCCTCGGAGTGACGAGAACCTGGGATAGCCGCTGGTTCTCTAAAAAGGACTACTCCAAGCTCCTTCACGAAGACATCAAGCTCCGTAAGCTCATCAAGCAGCGCCTTTTTGCAGCTGGGATCGCCCGTATCGAAATCGAGCGCGCTTGGAACAAAGTGAAGATCAATGTGCACACTGCCCGTCCGGGAATTGTGATCGGCAAAAAAGGCGCTGGCGTAGAGCAGCTCAAGATCGATTTACAAAAAATGGTTTCCTCCGAAGTTCTTCTGAACATCATTGAAGTCAAAAACCCAGAAGCCAATGCACAGCTCATTTGCGAAAACGTAGCGGCTCAGCTCGAAAAGCGCGTCGCTTTCCGCCGCGCGATGAAGAAGTGCATGACCGCTGCATTCAAGCAGGGGATCAAGGGCATCAAAATTCGGGTCTCCGGTCGCTTGGGTGGCGCCGAGATCGCTCGAACCGAATGGTATAGCGAAGACTCCGTGCCTCTGCACACTCTTCGCGCAAACGTGGATTTCGGATTTTCCGAGTCCAGTACTGCTTATGGTGTGATCGGTGTAAAGACCTGGGTCTACCACGGCGAAACTCAGACGCTGAAGCGTCAAGCGGCTGAACAAGCCAAGAACATGCAGAAGGAAGCGTAGGATTAGACCATGTTAGCTCCGAAGCGAGTTCAATGGAGAAAAGTTGCCAAAGGTAAAATGCGCGGGATCGCAACCCGTGGCAATACCATCCAGTTTGGCGAGTACGGACTAGTTGCTGTTGCCTGCGGTAAGATCACGGCGCGCCAAATTGAGGCAGCTCGTATTGCGATGAGTCGCTCGATTAAGCGCGGCGGAAACGTGTGGATCCGTATTTTTCCGGATAAGCCGATTACGAAAAAAGCTGCCGAGACCCGCATGGGCTCCGGTAAGGGTAACGTTGAAGAGTGGGCAGCAGTCATTAAACCAGGCCGCGTCCTGTATGAGATCGGCGGAATTCCCGCAAACGAAGCGATCGAGGCGTTGCGTTTGGCGGGGCATAAGCTTCCGGTCAAGTGCAAGCCGATGACGAAAGATCAGCTGTTTAAGCGAAATGTGGAGCGTAAAGTTCCGATGCGCAAGTCGGCAATCCTTTCAAATACGGGAGCGACCCGCCTCCCGCAAACCCCTGCGGCAGCGAAGTAGTCGAGGAGCCGGATATGTCCAACAAATCGATCAAATCACTTAAGGATCTTTCTAAGGAAGAGCTAGAGAAGCGCGCTCGCGACGCTCAGTCTGAAATTTTCAAGAACCGGATTAAGAATAAAACCGGTCAGCTCGAAAACAAGGCTCTGATCTGGAAGGCACGTAAAGAACTGGCCCGCATGAAGATGCTGCTTGGCCAAATGGCGCAGAAGTAAGGACGAGATATGGTCACCAAAAAAGCAGAGACAATGAGCACTAAAGAAGCCGGGATCGGTAATCGCCGCACGATGGTAGGCGTTGTAGTGAGCAATAAGATGCAAAAGACGATCGTCGTGAAAGTCGATCGCCAAGTCCGTCACGGCATGTACCAAAAGTACACGACCAAGTCGTGCCGCTATAAAGCTCATGACGAGAAAAACGACGCAAAGATAGGCGATCTCGTTCAAGTAGTGGAGAGCCGCCCTCTGAGTCGGGAGAAGCGCTTTGCGCTCCAAAAGATTGTCCGCCGTGCAGGCCAGGCTGGAAATTTGGCGACAGTTTGATTTTTCGCCTCAAAAGGAACGAAATTTAAAGAGGAAATGATTTTATGATTCAGATGCAAACCCGCTTAGATGTCGCCGATAACTCCGGCGCAAAATCTGTGATGTGCATCAAAGTCCTCGGCGGTACACGCCGTCGTTACGCTTCGTTGGGTGACGTGATCGTCGTGAGTGTGAAGGACGCAACTCCGAGCGCTAAAGTTAAAAAGGGCGACATTGTAAAAGCTGTGGTCGTTCGTACGCGAAAGGAAGTTAATCGCGGCGACGGTACTTATGTGCGCTTCGATACGAACTCCGCCGTGCTCATCAACCCGCAACTTGAGCCGATTGGTACACGTATCTTCGGACCGGTCGCTCGTGAGTTACGCGCAAAGCAGTTCACCAAGATCATCTCTCTTGCGCCCGAAGTTCTTTAATCGATTTGTTAACTTAGGTTTTTAAGGAGTCTCCTGTGTCTGAGGAAAAGAAAGAAAAAGCGCCGAAAGCCGAAAAGCCTGAAGGTGCAGCAAAAGCCGAGAAAACTGGCGGCAAAAAAGAAGGCAAAGGCAAGAAGGCCGCAAGTGGCGATCTTCAAATTGCAGCGCCTGGAGAGACGAAGATCTCGCCCTCTGCGACACCTCGCCTTCAAAAAATCTATCGCGATCAGGTCATCCCGAAGTTGCAAAAGGAGTTCAACTACTCCAATGCAATGCAGGTTCCTCGCCTTAAAAAGGTAGTAATCAATTGCGCGGTCAAAGAGGCTGTCGGTAACCCCAAGGTTTTAGATAACGTTCTGAGTGAAATTTCGGCAATCACCGGTCAAAAAGCAGTGATGACGCGCGCTCGGAAAGCGATTGCGACCTTTAAGATTCGCAAAGGACTTGCGATTGGTGTTCGCGTGACGCTTCGTCGCGCGCGCATGTACGAGTTCTTGGATCGCTTCATGAACGTTGCGCTTCCTCGCGTTCGCGACTTTAAGGGTGTTAATCCTAAGTCCTTCGACGGTCGAGGGAACTACTCGGTTGGAGTTCGCGAACAAATCATTTTCCCTGAGATCAACTACGACAAGGTCGACAAGATCCGCGGAATGACGATTTCCATTGAAACAACAGCTCAGACCAACGAGCACGCACGCGCGTTGCTCGCTGAGCTGGGAATGCCTTTCCGCAAGTAAAGAAACAGGAGAAGACGCTTGTCTAAGAAGTGTAAACTCGAAAAGCAAAAAAAGACTCTCAAGTTCAAGGTGCGTGTGCGCCGGCGCTGTCCGCTGTGCGGCCGTCCTCGTGCGTATATGCGTAAGTTCGATATGTGCCGTCTTTGTTTCCGGGGTCTGGCCCTCAAAGGTCAGTTGCCCGGTGTGATCAAGGCGAGCTGGTAATTCGGTAAGGGAAACAGAGGTAATTTTATGGCAATGACAGATCCAATCGCAGATTTGCTCACCCGAATCCGTAACGGTGCAAAAGAAAAGCACGAGAAAATCGATGTACCAGCGTCTCGAATTAAGGCGAACATTGTGCGCGTCTTGAAAGAGGAGGGTTACATCAAGAACTTCCGCCTCATGCGCAACGACGATGGACATCCGGTGATCAAGGTTTACTTGAAGTACGCCGAAGGTGGCGACAGTGTGATTCAAGGTGTGCGTCGCGTGAGCCGTCCCGGCTTGCGTCGTTATTCGGCGTCGACTGCGATTCCTCGTCCGCTCAGCGGCGCAGGCATCGCTATCGTTTCGACCTCTCGTGGAGTGATTACTGGCCAGAAGGCACGCACTCTGAAGGTGGGCGGCGAAATTCTGTGTGAGGTTTGGTGATCTATGTCTCGAGTGGGTAAAGCTCCAATCAAGATTCAGCAAGGTGTTAAAGTCAACATCAAGGACGGTACTGTGTTCGTCGAAGGCCCTAAGGGCAAGCTATCTACGGCGATCCCGGAAGGGATCGTGGTGAAAGTTGACGGCGCAAACGTCCTCGTGACTCGCGACAAGAAAGACGACAAAAACTCCGCATCTAAACACGGTGTGATTCGCACTCTTGTTAACAACATGATTCATGGGTGTGCCACCGGATTCTCGAAGCACATGGACATTGTGGGCGTCGGTTATCGTGCGGCAATGAAAGGAAAGACGTTGAGTCTGACCATTGGCTACTCGCATCCTATTGATTTTGAGTTGCCGACTGGAATCACTGCCGCGGTCGAAAACAATACGCACCTTGTGATTACCGGTGCTGACAAAGTACTCGTCGGGATGACTGCGGCGAAAATTCGTTCATTTAAGCAGCCTGAGCCTTATCAAGGTAAAGGCATCAAATACACTGACGAGCGTATCGTGCGCAAAGTCGGTAAAGCCGCAGGCGCAAAGTAAGGGATTTTTTAAGAGGTTAATATGGCGACGAAAATTCGTAAGCGAACCAGTGAAAAACAGCAGGTGCGCTTCAAGCACAAGAAGCGTATTCGCGCTAAGGTGGAAGGCTCTGCAGACAAACCCCGCTTGATGGTCTATCGCTCGAACGCAAATCTGTACGTTCAGCTCGTAGATGATCTTAAGGGTCATACTCTGGCCTCTGCTTGTACGATCGAAGAGGAGCTTAAAGGCAAGGCTTCGGCAAACTTGGCAGGCGCTAAGGAGATCGGGAAGCTCATCGCAAAGCGTGCACTTGCAAAAAACATCACGAAGGTCGTTTTCGATCGCAGCGGATATATCTACCACGGCAAGATCAAAGCCTTGGCAGACGCGGCACGTGAAGCTGGACTTCAGTTCTAAACGGACTCAGGGAGAATAAGAGATTATGGCATTCGGTGGACCCAATCGTAACGACCGCAACCAAGAAGATTCCGAGTTCGAGGAGAAAGTCATTCACATCAATCGTTGCGCTAAAGTCGTAAAAGGCGGACGACGCTTTAGTTTTGCAGCGATCGTCGTTGTTGGAGACCGTAAGGGATCCGTGGGCGTGGGATTGGGTAAAGCAGGTGAAGTGCCTGAGGCCATCAAAAAGGCCGGAAAAAAGGCCAAAAAGAATATGATCAAAGTCCAAGTGGAGGACAAAACTATTCCACATCAGATCATGGGCACTTTTGGAGCGAGTTCCGTGTTGATGAAGCCAGCGCCCGAGGGCACAGGCGTGATCGCAAGCTCATCCGTGCGCGCGATTTTGGAAGCTGCTGGGATTCAAAACATTAACGCGAAATCTCTCCGTCGGGACAATCCGCACAACGTCGTGCGTGCAACTTTCGATGGGCTCAAGAAGTTAAAGAGCTTCTCTGTGATCGCTAAAAACCGCGGCAAAACCGTCGCGGAAATGCTCGGTTAAGCCGAGGGAGTGACGAGGACTTTATGGCAGCGACTAAAAAGACAATCACGATCCGCATGGTGAAAAGCACAATCGCCTGTGACCCAAAACAGCGCGCTACCATTAAGGGCTTGGGTGTTAAGGGGCGTGGAGACGTTCGAACTTTAGAGAACACCCCGGCCGTTCGCGGGATGATCAAGAAAGTGCTCCACTTGGTCGAAGTCGTTTCGGAAGTTAGGTAGTTTTAAGGAGAGTTTTATGTTGACGCTCAATACGATCAAAGCACAGCCCGGCGCTCATCGCGACACCAAGCGACTGGGACGTGGAGCAGGTTCAGGACGTGGAGGCACTGCGGGCAAGGGACATAAAGGTCAGCTCGCTCGCTCCGGTGGAACAGCCCGCCCGGGGTTTGAAGGTGGACAGACTCCGATGTATCGTCGGATTCCGAAGCGTGGATTCACCAACGTTCTACGTGCAAGCGAAGCCGTTGTGAACTTAGCAGATATCGCGCTAGCTGGCCTTAAAGAGGTTTCGCTTGAATCTCTTCGTGACGCTGGTGTGATTAAGGGTCGTTATCAGAGACTTCGGGTTTTGGGCGTGGGCGAGATCAAGAGCTCTATCAATGTGAAGGCCTATCGCGTGAGTGCTTCGGCTGAAGAAAAGATCAAAAAAGCAGGCGGATCAATCCAGCTTGTAACGATGCCTAAGCTCGTTCGCGAGAAAAAACAAAAGACCAACGCAAAGAAGTAGTTCTCGAGCTTAGGGATAAGTTTCAAAGTACCACGTAGTCGGTTTCTGCAGGGAGATGGTAGCGGATGTCAGGTGTTGACGGCATTGTAAAGATTCCCGAGCTTCGTAAGCGTATTATTTTTAGCCTCATTGTTCTTGCTGTGTATCGAATTGGTGTCCACGTTCCCACTCCTGGGGTAGATGGCGAGGCTCTGACTCGTGCGTTCCAGAACATGCAGGGGACCATCTTTGGATGGTTCAATATGTTTACGGGTGGAGCGTTCGAGCGCTTTTCGATCTTCGCTCTTGGAGTGATGCCCTACATCAGTGCTTCGATTATTTTTGAGCTGTTGACGGTGGTGATTCCTAAGTTAGGCGAGCTCAAGAAAGAGGGCGACGCAGGCCGTAAGAAGCGCACGCAGTATGTTCGCTACGGTACTGTTGTTCTCTGCGCTATTCAAGCGTTCGGGATCGCGAGAGGTCTTGAGGCAATGAGCGATTCCGTGGTCGTAAACCCCGGGATGAATTTCCGCCTAATGACCTGTGTCACGCTGACAGCTGGTACTGTGTTTTTGATGTGGCTTGGAGAACAGATCTCTGAGCGCGGGATTGGGAACGGAATTTCCCTGATCATTTTCGCTGGGATCGCGGCGAGCATCCCCCGTGGAATCACGAGCACATTGAGCCTTATGCGCTCTGGCGAAATGAATTTCATGAAGATCCTCATGGTGCTTGCAATTATTCTGGCGACTTTCTTTGTCATCATTTTTGTGGAGCGGGGACAGCGCCGGATCCCAGTCCAGTACGCGAAGCGTGTTGTAGGTAGAAAAGTTTACGGCGGGCAGAACACGCATCTTCCGCTGAAAGTTAATACGGCGGGCGTGATCCCTCCAATTTTTTCCTCATCCCTCTTGGCGTTTCCTGCAACCGTGCTCAGTTTTACCCAGGTGGCAGCACTCCAGTCGATCGCGCAGGCGATCCAGCCTGGGACGTTGATTTACAACGTCATTGAGGTCGGGTTGATTGTGTTTTTCTGCTATTTCTACACGGCGATTGTTTTCAAAACGGATGATGTTGCAGATAACCTGAAAAAGTACGGTGGTTTTATCCCCGGTATTCGGCCTGGCCCCTCAACCGCGCAGTACATCGATCATGTGTTAGGCCGGATTACGCTTGGTGGAGCAGCTTATATCTCGGCAATTGTGATTTTGCCGACTTTACTGACGCAGTCTCTTAAAGTGCCCTTTTACTTTGGGGGAACGAGCGTTTTGATTTTGGTGGGGGTCGCTCTTGATACGACTGCACAGATTGAGACGTTCCTTCTTCAGCGCAATTATGAAGGTTTCATGAAACACTCGCGTCTTAAGGGCCGGGCCGCGTTTTCATGATCGTCGTTTTGCTCGGTCCTCCTGGATCCGGAAAAGGCACTCAAGCGAAACGCCTTGTTCAGCTCAAAGGATGGCCGCAGCTCTCAACGGGGGATATGCTCCGCTCTGCAATCGACGCGAAGTCTCGACTGGGGTTGGAAGCAAAGTCTTTCATGGACAAGGGGGAGCTCGTCCCTGACTCAGTTGTGATTGGTCTAATGGAAGAGCGCACGCAGCAATCCGATTGTGCGCAAGGATTTATTCTCGATGGTTTTCCGCGTACGATCCCTCAGGCTGAAAGCTTAGGAGCGCTTCTTCAGAGTCGAGGCCGAAACATTGGAGCCGTTGTGCTCTTTGAGGTCGAGGATAGAGAAGTGATTGCTCGTCTCTCTGGTCGATGTACCTGTTCAAAGTGTGGAGCGCTCTATCACTTGCAGACGCAGCCACCCAGGAATCCTGATACTTGCGATCAGTGTGGTACGTCTCCATTGTTGCATCGAGATGATGATCGGGCCGAAGTGATTTCGAAACGTCTTCAAGTCTATCGTGAGAAGACAGCCCCCCTCATCGAGTACTATCGCGCCAAAGGTGTTCTAAAAACTCTCAACGCGTCTCTCCCTCCCGCCCAGGTCGAAACAGGTTTGTTGCGAGTGCTGAACTAAAGTCATGGTGCAGCTCAAGTCGCTTGCCGAAATCGAAAAACTACGCACGGCCGGTCGCTATGTGGCGCAAGTCCTGGATGAAGTCGCCGAGTTTGTGAGGCCAGGGGCCACGACCTTGGATCTTGATCGATTCGCTGAGAAGCGATGTAAGGACTTTGGAGTCAAGCCCGCTTTTAAGGGATATCGTGGTTTTCCTGGCTGCTTTTGTATCTCAGTCAATGATGAGGTCGTTCATGGAATTCCCTCAAAAAAGCGAGTGCTTCGTGAAGGGGATATCGTCGGCCTAGACTTTGGGGTGATCGCAGATGGCTGGTACGGAGACTCTGCACGTACTTTTGCGGTAGGTAAAATCTCTGCAGAAGCTCAGAAACTACTTGAAGTCACCGAGGAGTCTCTACGCCGAGGAATCGCGCAATGTCGCGAGGGGAACCGGCTTTTCGATATTGGGCATGCGATCCAAAATTATGTTGAGGCTTTTGGTTTTAGCGTGGTAAGGGAGTTCGTTGGTCACGGGATTGGTAAGGCGCTCCACGAGGATCCGCAAGTGCCCAATTTCGGTCCCAAAGGCAAAGGAATGCCGCTGAAAGTGGGTATGGTCCTGGCGATTGAGCCCATGATCAATGCTGGGGGGCCTGAGGTCGAGGTTTTAGAGGATGGATGGACAGCTGTGACTGTCGATCGATCGCTCTCTGCCCACTTCGAGCATACGGTAGCGATCCTGCCGACAGGTCCAGAGATACTGACGCGCCGAAGCTAAGTATCAAAAATCTGAGTCCCCGGGGGTGTCCCGGTCCGGGGCAGAGATCATGATCCGGGGAGAGCGTTTTTAAGAGGGTTGGTTATGAAGGTTCGCGCATCTGTAAAGAAGATCTGCCAGAAGTGCAAAGTGGTTCGCCGTAAGGGAGTTGTTCGCGTAATCTGCGAAAATTCCCGGCACAAACAGCGCCAAGGCTAAGCATCAATACTTGACTTCTGAGGATAAAAAGGTAGTTCTCAGGGTTCATTTTTAGGGAACAAAGGAGTTCATCTCGTGGCTCGTATTGCCGGTGTAGATTTGCCTCGTGCGAAGCGCATGGAAGTAGCGCTGACGTATATTTTTGGGATCGGACGCGCAACTTCACGCAAGATTTTAACCGAAGCTCAAGTAAGTCTTGATCGCAAGACCGATGAGCTCACGGACTCTGAAGTGAATAAGATTCGCGAAGTCATGGATCGTACGATTAAGGTGGAGGGTGATCTTCGCCGTGAAATGAGCTTGTCGATCAAGCGCTTGGTGGATCTCGGTTGTTACCGAGGAGTTCGTCATCGTAAAGGTCTGCCTGTACGTGGTCAGCGCACTCATTCGAACGCGCGCACACGTAAAGGACCTGCAGTCGCGATTGCAGGTAAAAAGTCTATCAAGACGCTGAAGTAATTTTTTGATCCAAACATCTTAGGAAGTAAAAATGGCGGAAACCAAAGAGACCACAGAAAAAACAGCAGCAGCAGCCCCGGCGGGAGCAGAGGGAGCTGCTGCAGACGCGACAAAGGTCAAGAAGATCTCAACCGGAAAAAAGAACGTCTCCACTGGACGCGTTTACGTTCTCTCCACTTTCAACAACACGATCATCACGATCACCGACTCCATGGGCAACGCGGTTGCGTGGTCGAGCGCTGGGGGTAAGGGGTTTCGCGGATCTCGTAAGAACACTCCTTTCGCGGCACAGGTTGCAGCTGAAGACGCAGCTCGCAAAGCGGTTGACGGAGGCATGCGCTCGGTGAGCGTATACGTCAGCGGTCCTGGAGCAGGCCGTGAGTCTGCTCTGCGCGCTCTTGCGCTCGCGGGTCTTCGCGTAACTTACATTGAAGACGTTACTCCAATTCCACATAATGGCTGCCGCCCACCGAAGCGTCGCCGAGTTTAATATTTAGAGGTTTGAAATGGCTCGTTATACAGGTCCTGTTTGCCGTCTTTGCCGTCGAGAAAATCAAAAGCTCTTCTTAAAGGGCGATCGGTGCATGACCGAGAAGTGCTCTTTCGAGCGCCGCGGATATCCGCCCGGACAGCACGGGCAAGGCCGTATCAAGTTCTCGGAGTACGGTTTGCAGCTTCGTGAGAAGCAAAAGATCAAGCGCATGTACGGCTTGGTCGAAGGTCAGTTTCGCAACATCTTTAAGATTGCTGCAAACACCAAAGGGATCACCGGTAACTTGCTCATTACATCTCTTGAGCGCCGTTTAGATAACGTGGTCTATCGCTCTGGATTTGCAAACTCTCGCGCTGAAGCACGCCAAGTTGTTCGCCACGGACACATCACCGTGAATGGAAACCGTGTCGATATCCCTTCGTTCCACGTGAACAAAGGAGACGTTGTACAAGTTCATGAGAAGTCTCGTTCTGACGTTCGGATTCTTGCAGCGCTTGAAGCAGTCAAGCGTCGCGAGATCCCTCAGTGGCTTGAGATGGATTCAACTTCTCAGGCTGCACGAGTACGCGACCTCCCGTCACGCGACGACGTAACGGCCCCGATGCAAGAGCGCCTGGTCGTTGAGCTCTATTCGAAGTAGTTTTTAAACAACCCGAGCGTGGGTTCGAGACACGGAAATCAGCTTAAAGCATGAGGCTGACGAAACAAATCTGAACACCCGCTCTTGAGAGAGGAAAGAACATGCTGGAAAAAAATTGGCGAGATCTCATCAAGCCGAAGTCGTTAGATGTAGATAAAGAGTCTCTGACCGCGACGTACGGGAAGTTTATTGCACGTCCTCTGGAGCGTGGATTTGGCCTCACGCTGGGTAACTCGCTTCGTCGCGTGATGATCTCATCCCTTCAGGGTGCAGCGATCACATGCGTTAAGATCGATGGTGTAGTGCACGAGTTCACCTCGATGCCCGACGTAAATGAAGACGTTGCTGAGATCCTCCTGAACTTGAAGGAAGTGCGTTTTCGCCTCCTCTCCGATCAAGTCACCGTCACGATCAATAAGTCGAGCGCTGGCGAAGTCCGTGCCTCTGACATCGTGTGCTCAGATCAAGTTCAGGTCCTCAATCCTGATCAGTACATTTGCACCGTCGGCAAGAGCGGTAAGCTCAACGCTGAAATTAAAGTCGAGCGTGGTCGTGGTTACCGCCAAGCCGAAGGTAATAAAACCGAAGACATGCCAGTGGGCTGGATCGCGTTGGACAGCTTTTTCTCTCCAATCCGCAAAGTCAACTATGCGGTCACTCAAAGTCGGGTTGGACAACGCACTGACTTTGACAAGCTGACCGTTGAGGTTTGGACGGACGGTTCTGTTCGCCCTGAGGACGCGGTTGCCTTGGGTTCAAAGATCATGAAGGATCAGCTCTCCGTGTTCATCAACTTTGATGAGGAGCCGGAGCCGGTTACTGAGATGAAAGAAGAGAAAGGGCCGCAGTTTAACCCTAATCTTCTCCGCTCTGTAGAGGAGCTTGAGTTGTCTGTTCGCTCTGCGAACTGTCTTCAGAATGCAAACATCAAGTACATCTATGAGCTCGTTCAAAAGACGGAAGCCGAAATGCTTAAGACCAAAAATTTCGGTCGTAAGTCCCTAAACGAGATCAAAGAGATCCTCTCTGAGATGGGCTTGAGCTTGGGTATGAAGCTCGACGGATTTACTCCTCCCTCCTCTCCTCCTCAGCCGCAAGAGACGGATATGGATGAGTCTAAGGGAGCAAGCCCTGCCATCGACGATCTCGATGGTATGGATGATGACGACGATCTCGAAGATTGAGAACTTTGGAGCAGAGGTAGTATTTTATGAAACACGGGATTGATGGTCGTCAGTTTGGCAGAAACACGGGTCATCGTGTTGCAATGCTTAGGAACATGGCGAACTCGCTCATCCGCGAAGAGCAGATCGTAACGACAGTGCAAAAGGCTAAAGAAGCTCGCCGTGTCGTAGATCGCTTGATCACGCTTGCCAAAAAAGGCTCAGAGCACCATAAGCGCTTGGCCTATGACCGTACACGGGACAAGGTTGCAGTTGAGAAGCTCTTTACTGTGCTTGCAGATCGCTACAAGGCACGTAACGGCGGATACACCCGCGTGTTGCGTTTGTCGGATCTCCGCCGTGGGGATGCAGCTCAGATGGCAGTTCTCGAGCTTGTAGACCATCCTCCGATCGACCGTAAGCGTAAGCCTAAGGCCGAGACTGCTGCAGCGGACGGCGCGCAAGCTCAGAGTGGAGCCGTGGATCCGTTCTCGGGATTCCGTAAGCTCTTCTCGGGTAGCCGTAAGAAGCAAGCTAAGGCTCCCGCAGCCCCTGGCGAAGCGAAAGAAGTAAAGGCCACTGTCGAGAAGTCCAAGAAGGCTCCGACAAAAAAGGCCACGGCCAAGAAAGAAAAGTAATCCTAATTTTTTTGGGATTCTAAGATAGTGTGAAGCGCCGATTCTCCAAAAGAGGATCGGCGTTTTTCATTTTTAGGGTCTGGGATCTAGCGCTTGTACTTGCAGGCGGTGTTGTCGTTGGCTTTCATGCGGAGCGCGATGAAACCAGCGCGGACTAAGCGACGGCCTTGAGTATCTCGTCGGGACATGTCGAGCTCACGCTCGCGAATCGTGCCTGCACTCTGAGCGGCGTCGATCATGGTCACACGGTCGAGGTTCGGATCGTACTTTTTTACAAGAACGATGTGGCCGATCGGATCAGAGGGTTGGCGATAGATCAGGAAATCCCCGCTCGCAAGCCGCTCGCCCTTATAAATGTCGATCGGAACGAAAGAGCGAGCGAGATTTCGTACCTGTTCTTCTCGGCTTCGCTCATAGCGCGGAGGTTTCACGAACTGACCCGTCCTTTGGAAACGCCACATCTGCAGAAAATCGAGCGTAGTGAGCCGCATTCCGCGGCTTCTTGGAGAAAGCATTTCGCTTACGAATGAGGAGCAGTCGAGGGCGGTCTTAGAGTTTCCGCCCAAGATGTATCCGTTGTGGAGGATCGCAATCTCTTCTTTTTTGCCGCTGGCCAACGTGAGCTCAGGTACGTAGATGAGTCCCAAGCTCTTTTGTGCTGCCTTGCGGGCTGAGTCCTTGAGGCCGCCAAACATCACCATGCGATTGATCAGCGCATCTTCAGAGGTTGGAGATGGTCGGTGGATTAAGTTCCCCGCCGTCGCACCTCCGAGCAACTGTGTGAGATCTCGGAGTTCTGGAGTCTTTGACTTGCCGAGATTCTGCAGGTCAAAGGGGTTAAAGGGAAGCTTAAGCGTCTCAGGAACCTGTGTGCGCGCATGATCTTGAAGAATGGAGCTTGCAGCATCGGCTTTATCAGCAGCGTTTAGGTAGAGGTTTCGAAAGCGCGCGAGCTCGCCCGGGAACATTCCCGATTGTGCCGATTCGAGCTTGGCCGCTGTTTCTCGGAGATAATTTTTTGCTCGATCTAAGGTCTGAGGGCCCTCTGCGAGTGAAATGCCACTAAAGTTTTGGGTCAGAGAGTCGGAGTCATTTTGCGCAGTGGTTTCTAGTTCGCGTTTACGCGTCAGCGCTGTTTCGACAAACTCCACACCCCGAGCGTTATCAGCAGCATAAATTGACTCTCTGATTTGATTAAACTGATCTTCCTGCAGGATACTTGAGCGGCCCGGGACTTTCCCGCTTAATGCCGCTCGATCCCGTGCTTGAATGCTCTCACTTATGACTTGTGCAGGCTCGGCAGTCGATGGGGCCGACTGAGCTGGGGAGGGGGAGTTAACTCCGACGCTTGCGGGAGGTTCTACTATAGGCGTTATGCTAGGTGCGGGTTTGGAGCCTCCGAGCTTCGCACCGTCTAGATCAGCTACGTTAACGCTTTTGCATTCCGTCTTGCATCCCTCCATTGGGCATTGTGCGATCGGGGGTTTATCGTCATGAGCGGTGCTATTGAAATTTTGGACGGGTGATCCTTGAGTGGAGCTAAAGTCATTGACTGAAAACTGATTGATTATGTCAAGGCCGACGTCGAAACTCTCATTAGACACAGCGTAGCTCATCACTGCTCCTGCGAGTGAGAGAAGGGCAAGGTAAGGAATACTACTGCGACGCAATCTCATTTTGCGCTTGCTCCTGGTTTAGAGCGTGCACTGGACTCAGGAGTAGCGCCAACCTGTGGACCCTGCTGTGATGTTTTCTCAGATACTGGGCTCGCTGAAGTGGATTGCGCCTCTCTTCCTTGGAGCTTCAAATCTGCGCATTTCTGCATTCCCGCTCCTCGCCCCCAAGCAAAGCAGGATCGGAGGGTCGCGAACATGTGTTCGTACTGCGATCTAAGCTCCGTTGTCGTGTTTTCTGGGAAACAGAAAGCAAACTTACTCTTGAGATAGTCAGGCAACGCTTTCGGTACGGCTGTATAAATTGTCTTCATCAGGGCGCTCATGCGAGCTTTTTCTTCAGAGATGTCTTGGTGACAGTAAATGCTTTTGCAATGAGTTTTCACCTCCTCGATGCCAGCGTTGTAGAGCTCAACACAAAGCTCAGAGGGAGAGGGTTTCTCATCGAGAGCGCGAATGAGCTCTTTTTGCCCCTTTTTATAGCCCTCAATGCAGCAATTCGCGTCAGAACGGATGTCGGAATGAGAGCGAAGTGGAGCTCCTGTCTTGACATCAAATTCAGGGAGGATGATCGCGTGGCAAAGCATCGCATCTTTGAGCGGGCTCTTAGGATCGAACTCCTCTTTTACAGCATTAAAGACGTCTTGAAGAATTTTCGGTTCTATATCCTTGGCTGAAACAATCTTCGTTACAAGCGGGTGCATTCCAGGAGTTTCAGGGTCAGTAGATGGTAGATCTGTGGTTGAACTAAGCGCGAGTGCTTGGGAGTAGCCCGCCTTGTAAGCTTTTTTTTGAGACGATTTAGAGCAAAACCCTGGATACTCAGAGAGCGCTTGTGCCTTCTTTTCATTCTCCCGAACGAAGAGCTGATGTTTGGCGAGTAGGGCCTCATTTGCAGATGCTGAGCTCTGTAGGATCAAAAGAGCAGATAGAGTGATCATCGCGAACAGGCGGATTTCTTGGTTCATCTTGATCCCCGATGTTTTAAACCCAGTGTAGATTGTAGCAAAAGAGTCAGATTTTTGTAGTACTCGCACACGCGCTTTAAAGAGTGTCTAAGGTTTTGACAGTTGCTTAGCATTTCAGGAATATTCGGGTGCTCGAGCTTGTGAAATCAAAGCTGAATCAGGATTTTGACTCTGGCCAACGGCTTGCTCCTTTGAAGGTGGGTATGGAGCAGGGGGCTAATCAAAAGTCATTTTCATTCTACTGGGTCACTTGGATTGCGCTTTTTGTCGCTCCTGTAGTCTCGGCTTGGGGCTCAACCGCATCAACAGCCGCTAAGACACAAGCTCCTCAGTCTGCGTGCGAAGATCAGCAATGCGCTTACACTCGAGCGCGAGATCAGCTGGTGTTTCAGTTTCTCTATCATGTGGAGTACGGGAAAAAAGTTGAGAAGTTTACGCCAAGCGAAGTGCAGGCGGAGCTTCAAGATTTCTGCGCAGGTCTGAGTGCGCGAAGCGGTAAGTTTGACGCAGGCGAGTGTAAGAAAATGTTTTTGCAAAGTCTTGCAGTGAATCTTGAGAGCACTCGTAAAGAGATTCATCGGATGAGCGATGCTCTTTCGCGCTTAAGCGCAGGATCAGTTGCGATTCTTCCGAACAAGAAGCCCGCCGAAGAGCCGAAGAGTCCTGAGCCTCTTGAGTTCTCGGAGTTTAAAAAGCTTATGGCCCAAAACACCGATCCCCAGACCGAGCAGCGTTATTGGGAGTGGGTAAAGACTCAAAGCTCAGAGCCATTGCCTCAGCATTTTCCAAAGCTCCTAAAATACACAGCCACTGAGCGAGATGGCTCAATACAGGAGAAAGTCAAAATCGATCGCTCTTGTCCTCAAAACCCCTCGCAAGAGTGCTATGATCTCGCTGAGTATCAGAAGGCGCTCAATCATTTTCGCTCAAAAAACCCGATCGATCTCGCGTCAGCGCTTAGCGATCGGGGCATGCAAGCTGGTTTAGTGGCAGTTTCCGTAAAGCCGATCTTAAGTCGTGAAAAAGCATACAATGATGCGAGAGATCGCATCCGAGCTGCGGTCACGAAAGTGAGAATTGGATTTGTAGAGTCAACCGATCACTCACAAGTGAGCGCAGTGCGTGCGATTGCAAGTCAGCCTGATGTACGCAAAAAAGGCTCAACGAAAAAAGACATTCACGTTTTGATGAAAGATGAAGACATGCGTAAGGCGATTGACTCAATCGAATTTTAGATTTGAGAAATCCAAATAACGATACGAGTATGTCCCTCGGGCACAGATTGTCGCGCTCGGTTTCTAAACCAAACGTAGGGCGGGCGTTGCTGTTGAGAGGATTCGAGAGCGGATTTTGGCAAAAGAGATTCAATCCTCTCTTTGAGCGTTAGAACGCGATCCGATTGCAAGTCAAACATGAATTGCACTCCACCTGGGACTTCTCTCCCGGCTGACTCAGTCGACTGGACTCCAAAAGAGGGCTCTGATAGGAAACGTTGAATTTTTCCGCGTAAATCCCTAACCGTCGCTGTTCGAATCATGAAGCGCCACAGCTCACCCCGGCCTACATTGAGTGTACGCAAGACTGAGGTATCCGGAGAGTCTCCGCCTTCGGCGATTTCCTCACCTGTTTCGCTTGAAGAAAATGCATCTGCAATTTCCTCAGTCGTATTCAGATCAGGAGGCGGAGTGAGAAGTTTATCGTCACCTCTTCCAGGAGCGAGTTCGGCCATGTTGTAGCTATCGAGGCGCGACTGGTTTTGCGCTTCATAGTAGCGCTGGATGCGCGGGATCAGAGCGACGATGAGAAATACCAAAAGTCCGATCCCAACCGCTTCCACCCCGGATCGGACATACCAGGGAGACTCTTTCCAGCGCTCTGCTCGGGTCGATGTTGGAGTGCCTGATTGTTCAGGCTCTGTTTTAAAAGGAGAGTTTGGAGCACGCAACGCTGAGAGGAGCTCGATAAAGGTTTTTGACTCAAGTAGATTTGCAGGCGCTGATTTTTCGTAAATCCACTCGTAAATCGCTTCCCAGGCTTGTTTGCGTAGACCCAAAAGTGACAATTCAGGTAGGCGGAGAATACGCGCAACATCAACTGGGGGGCGCGAGAGTCGATCAATCAGAACGACGATGAGTCGCTGACGCATGGGAAGGCGGAGTAAAAATCTTTGAATCTCTCTCAGACGCGTCTCGGGAGTGCGTAGCGACTCCAAGTGCATCTGAGATTGTACTCCTAAACGCGTGCTGCTTCGTGCCTCCAAAGAGAGGATCTCACGCACGAGAAGCGAGAGATACAGCGTATCTTCGAGCGCTCCAAAGTCCTGCGACTTTTGGAGACGCGCGAGTCGTTTTTTTGCTTTGAGCTCGAGTGAGGCGAAAGCTTCTGGATTCGGGAACACCGAACAACGGAGATCTGCTTCAAGAGTGTCCAAAGTCTTTAGAGTCTAGCTTAGGCATCGTCAGCTACAAAACTAAAATAGACTCGCCATCGAGGTGGAATGCCGCCTGACTCCGTCGGGAGAGCATTGTTTGGAAGCCAGTGAGGCTGTCTGGGTCTCTGAATCAGATGGATGCCGGCTTGCTGAGGGGTGCGCCCTCCTTTGCGTTGATTGCAAGGTTTGCAGCTCGTCACGATGTTTTCCCAGTTTTTTTTGCCCCCTTGAACTACGGGAGTTACGTGATCGAGAGTGAGCTGTGATTTCGCAAACTGCACGCCGCAGTATTGGCACTGATGTCGATCACGCAAAAAGATATTAGCGCGCGAAAAGCGCACGATGTTTTTTTTCTTTTTCACGGGGATGTATTTTAGAAGGCGCAAAACGGCCGGAGCCTTAATCGTCACGCGCACGGTACGAATTTCAAAATCGCCTTCTTCGACGACTTCGACTTTTCCCTGAAAAAGAAGCTGGATTGCGCGCTGCCACGACACGATGTGCAGAGGTTCGAAAGAAGAGTTAAGAACTAGGGCCTGAGCACCGGCCATAGGTTAAGTATACCGCATGTCGGCAGGACCGCAATGGGAGTAAACAGTTATCATTTAAGTTGCAGGGTAACTCGAAAATGGCTCAAATAGAGAGCATGAAGAGACTTGAATTGGCTCTCGTTTTCGTGACCCT
This sequence comes from Bdellovibrionia bacterium, assembly GCA_044352155.1. Lineage (GTDB taxonomy): Bacteria > Bdellovibrionota > UBA1018 > UBA1018 > JBILEK01 > JBILEK01. The sequence continues at coordinate 890 of JBILEK010000046.1, read as the reverse complement.
GATGATTTCATGCTCGCCTACTCAAAAAAACGAAAACAAAGACACTTCTGCGATTGTCGCAAAATCTTTTACGCTCGAAAGCAAAGAGAGAAAAAAAGTCACACTTCAAGAATTTCGAGGAAAACCAGTTCTCGTTCATTTTTGGGCGAGCTGGTGTCCACCGTGCTTAGGAGAGCTGCCTGTGCTTTTACGTGCCGCAAAAGCTCTTGAGTCCATTGGGGTCATCGTCGTTGCGATTAGCTTAGATAAAACTTGGGCACAAGCCGAGCGAGTGTTTCCGAAGATTCAGCCGAGCGCCAATTTTGTGTCACTCCTAGATCCTACGGGAAAATCGGCAGAAAACTGGGGGTCTTACAACTTCCCCGAAACTTACCTCGTCGATAAGGATCAAAAAATCGTCACAAAATGGATCGGACCACAAGAGTGGGAGTCTCAGGCGTTTCGCGACTTTCTTAAGCCTTATCTGTAGGTTAGGCAGATCGCCCCGTCTACGGATCCGACAGCAGGTGTAAAGTTTTTTACCTGAGTGTCCGATACGGGTACTGAAGAGGGGTCGATACGATGATCAACTGGGAAGAGCTCAAACACATCCACGTGATTCGCAAGCTCGAGCAAGTGCTCGCGCAGTGGTTTAATACGGAAGTCTTTTTTCTTGATGAGCGCGGTGTGGTTCGAAACTTTGACTCAAGCGATCGACAGCGCGAGTTCCGCAATCCTTTGTGCGCGACGTTGCTTCCAAAAGATAAAGGGCGCGAGTGGTTATTGCCCGCGATGGCGGCTGCGAATGAGAAAATCTTCCAGACTCGAGAAGCGCACATGCTTGTAGATGGACCTGTGGGGTTTGAGAAAGCGTTTGTCTCAGCCATTACGATGAACGGCGAGTTCTTGGG
>JBILEK010000045.1:0-20334 GCA_044352155.1 Bdellovibrionia bacterium | reverse complement strand
GTTCCGTAAGAGCTTACAACAGCATGGAGTTCAGACCTCAGGAGAGCCAATCTTTGCGCGGTTTAACTCCCCTTTTGCGCTTTGGTTTTTGAGAAGAAATGAGATCTGGCTAAATCTCTAATTGGAGAGCGCTTTGCACGCTCATTTTTTTCTTTGAAGTTCTTCTACCTTGATTCCCTCTCGGATCTGATCGCTCGGAAACATAATGACTCTCTCTCCTTCACTTAGACCTAAAGATACCAAAGCTTGGGTGAGATTTTTTTTGCTCACTTGCACACTTTTTGAGCGCGCGCGACCATCTTCGATCGTATAAACCGCCCACTTCTCGCCTTGCTTCCAGAGCGCTCCGAGTGGGAGATTGAGCGCATTTTGCTCACGCGAGACCTCAATCTCGACATCGACATGATAGGAGTCCCCAAGAAGCGCTTTCACGTTACGCGGCGTCTCAAAGAGCTGCAAACGCACCTCCGTACGCTCCTCCTCCACCCCTAGAGCTGAGATCTTTATTTTTCCGGCTCGGCTTACTTTTAAAACTCGAGCCCGCATCGGCTCCTCACCGCCCCAGTTGAGTACTCGAGCCTCCGCACCCTCGCGGATGCGCATCGCCTCAGTTGTCAGAATCTCAGATACGATTTCAAACTGCGAAAGACCTCGTATCTCTAAGATGCGCTCTCCTCGCTGAATGGGGCCAGGCGACTCCCGAAAGACCTCTGCAATCACTCCATCGAATGGTGCGAGAACTGGCTTTGAGTAATCCAAAACTAATCGGCCGAGCATTTGGTTTTTTTTAACTAAATCTCCACTCCGATAGGAGAGATCTTCGAGGTTTCCAGAAGCAAAGGCGTACAGGATCTGTCGCTCTTTTGAGCGGATCACTGCCTCTGAGTTTAGGGTCTCAACAAACTCAGCACGCTCCACAAGCGCACTCTCGACCTTAAGCGATTTTCCACGTACAACTACGAGTACTGCCCCTACAATGATCGTCGCACCTAGCGCATAGAATATCTTTTTCATTCGCGTTACTCCCTCGCTTTGAGAGCCTCTGAAAGATCAAGTCGTTCGACTTGTCTCCAAAGGTATCCACTGACTGCAAAAAAAACGGCAACGACGACCAAAACTGCCCAAGCATAAGTACTGCCTTCAATGACCAACGGAAAGGCGAGTGTCTCATTATGAATCCAATGCGTACTCAACAAAGAGAGCAAATATCCAAGTCCTAGCCCTGGAAGCAGAGCGAATAACACCTCAACCCCCACTTGAAGCCATAAAAGCTCGAAAGTCTTTCCTAGAGGATAACCTAAAATCTGGAGACTCGCGAGCTCCCAGCCCACCTCAGAGAACGACACACGCACAGAGTTATAGAGCACTGCTCCAGCAATCGCGATCGCAAACCCATACAATATCCACGTGAACGTTAAGATCATCTCGCCCACACTACGCTGAAAACTCTGATACTGAAGCTTTCTGATCTGCACACTTGCCACGATCGGTCGCGCTTTAAGATCTGTATAAATTGACTGCGCAAACTTAGGGTCAACCCGCAAATACAGCGTGTCCATTTGTGGCGCCTCTTGCAACCAGCGATGAAGATCTGCCTTGTTTGCATAAATCTGCTGCCCCACTAGATCATCCACAAACCCGAGCACAAGCACCTCAAATCGCCGCTGCTGCCCTGCAATTTGATTTAACACTAATCGCTCTCCCACTCTGATCGCATATTCTTTTTCAAAATAACGACTCAGCAGCACTCCTCCCTCGCGCACCTCAACCTCGCGATCCTGATCATCCAGAGTGCGGCTCATCCGAGAGCCTCGCTCATACCCTAGGATGGCCACATCCTTACTCCGATGCCCGTGTTCAAGCCTCACTGCCACAGTCCGCTCACCTTCAGCCATGAGCACTCCTGGGATTGAACGTACCTCGTGGAGAACTTGAGATCTCCGTGGACTGCGCAAATGCACACTCAGATCCTCTCGATGCATTTGGAAAAACTGTCGGTCCATCATTTTTTCGATCACATCACCCCAAAAAGAAGCGTTGATCAAAATCGCAACCGAAAGAGCGATCCCGATGCAATTGAGCAGAAGCCTTAGCGGATGAGAAAAAAGTGAGCGCAAAATCATTTTAGAAAAAAGATCCATCCGAGCACTCTTTAATCTCACGGATCGCCTCCCTCCTTCCAAACGCATCTGTCCTTGTGCGCGTAATGCTTCTGCAGGCTGCATTAAAAAAATGCGCCTAAGCACTGCATAAGAGCCAATCCAACCTGGTATAAAACCAAAAAAAAGCGCAAAAACGATCGAGCTGAGATCCAAAGAGAACTCAATGCTAGGAAATCTAAAAAACTCTGCGTACATCCTCGCATACCAGCGACCGATCCAATCGCCGAGTGCGATCCCGGGAGCGACTCCAAAAGACAAAATCACACTGATGAAAGCAAAAAAATGTGCCGTCAGTCTTTCCGATGAGTATCCGAGTGCCTTTAAGGTGCCGATCTGAGCTCTCTGAAGAGTGATCAAGCGACCTGAAACAACATTCAAAATAAACACAGCGACCGCCATGAATATTGGCGGGATTAAAAACGAAATCACGCGCTGCTGCCGGATTTCGTCTTGAACAAAGCGATTACTGAGTTGCTTGCTACGATCATAGGAGCTCATCGCTCCGTACGAGGCAAAACTCTGATCAATGCGTCGCTGAATTTCTTTTAAATTTGCACTATGACTCAATTTGACTACGAGATGATTGAAAGCATCCGAGTATCCGCTCCAACTTTGAAGCTCAGATTTCAGCATCCAAAACACACCAAAGTGTCGATCATCTGGGAGAGGTGCAACGGCACTCAGCGCATAGACATACTCAGGTGAAAGTCCGACTCCTGAGACTCGAACCTTGCGTCTTTTGCCCGAAATAAAGAGCTCAAGCGTGTCTCCAGGTACAATCCGATGTGCGGAGGCAAAAGCTTCATGAACCAAAACCTCAGTTAAATCGGCTTTTTGCGGCAAGCGTCCAGATCTTACATGTAATCGATTGAGCTGCTGGAGCGCTCCATCCCAGCTCACCAGACGACCAACGGCAGGCTCGCTCTGGGATGCAACAGTAATCAGAGCATCTACAATAACGCGCGTCTCCACAAGCTCTACCCCAGGAAGTACGCGGACCTCCTGCGCCTTAGAGACAGGCGCGCGTGTGAGATCTAAAAAAACATCTGCGAGCTGGTTCTCAGCATAGTAGCTCTGCATGGCACGCCTGAGAGACTGATACGCACTCCAGGATGACACCAAGACTGCCACCCCACATACAACCAGAATAGAGAGCGTTAGGATCTGGGAGCGAAGCAAAACTAAATCGCGGAGCAACTTGCGATTGAGCGCTCTCACCAAACCACCTGATCGATGGAAATCTTATGAGTCTGTGGCTGATCTTCTACAATACTTCCATCGGAGATCCTGAGCACTCGATCCGCAATCCCTGCAATTGCGGAGTTGTGCGTGATTACTACGGTAAGCGTGCCAAGCTCACGATTAATCTTTGCGATCGCCTCTAAGACGAGCTTTCCGGTCTTAAGATCAAGCGCCCCTGTAGGCTCATCACACAACAGCACACTGGGCCTCTTTGCTATGGCTCGCGCAATCGCCACACGCTGCTGCTCGCCGCCCGAAAGTTGTGCAGGAAAATGATCTTTTCTCTCCGCAAGCCCTACCCAACGGAGTGCTTCATTGGGGTCGAGGGCTTGCGGCACAAGGTCCGTCGCAAGCTGCACGTTCTCAAGTGCAGTGAGGTTGGGTAAAAGATTAAAAAACTGAAATACAAACCCAATGTGCTCTCTACGGTAGCGAGCAAGGTCTTTTGGGCTTGCGCGGACGAGGTCATGGTCTTCGTACATGACCTCTCCAGAGCTCGGGGAGTCAAGCCCACCCAAGAGATTGAGTAGCGTGGATTTGCCACTACCTGAGGGACCAAGCAGCACGACAAACTCCCCAGGGTATAAATCAAAGCTCATCCCTCGGAGTGCATGCACTTCGAGCTCACCCATCCGATAGGACTTGGTCAGTTGGCGGGCTCTAAACACAGGCTTTAACGATCTCAAGCCCTGTGCGCTAGTATCTAGAGAGCGACTCAAGCGCCTACTCCCCTAGATAAGCTTTTCGGACAGCATCAGATTTCAACAACTCGCTTGCAGGTCCTTGATGTACGACTTTCCCAGTCTCAAGCACAAGTCCGTAGTGTGCAAGCTTTAGCGCCTGAAGCGCGTTCTGCTCTACAAGGACGACCGTCTTGCCCTGCTCGTTGATCTTACGGATAATCTCAAAAATCCTTTGGATAATCTGAGGCGCTAGCCCCAAAGACGGCTCATCCAAGAGCACAAGATCAGGATGAGCCATCAGCGCTCGACCAATCGCAAGCATCTGTTGCTCACCGCCTGAGAGGGTGCCTGCGTTTTGTTTGCGGCGCTCTTTAAGGCGAGGAAAGAGCTCAAACACCCAATCGAGATCCAGCGCCAAGGTTTTTTTGTTCGGAGCACTCCAGGCTCCTAAGTCTAAGTTCTCTTCGACCGTGAGGTTTAAAAAAATACCTCGCCCCTCGGGCGCTTGCGCAATTTTACGCCGAACGATTTGATGCGCTGGGAGGCCTGAAATCTTCTCTCCACAATACAAGATCCTGCCTCGGCTGATCTTAGTCAGCCCAGAAATTGCTCGCAAAATAGTTGTCTTGCCTGCGCCATTTGCTCCAATCAGAGTCACGATCTGCCCACGCTGAACGCTAAAGCGCACTTGGTCGATGGCTTGGATCACTCCGTAATGGACCGATACATCCTCAAACTGCAGCAACGGAGCGCTCACACTCATATCATCGCCTCCTGCCCCAAGTAGGCTGCGATGACTTTAGGGTCATTTTGAATCTCTTTTGGAGTTCCTTCGGCAAGCTTCACTCCGTAATCGAGCACTGCAATACGCTCACAGATCCCCATCACCAGTTTCATGTCATGCTCAATGAGTAGCACCGTTAAGCCAAACTCGTCGCGCACTCGGCGGATGGTCGTCATGAGACTTGCGGTCTCCTGAGGGTTCATTCCGGCTGCAGGCTCATCAAGAAGCAACATGCGCGCACCCGTGGCCATGGCGCGTGCGATCTCAAGTCGGCGCTGATCTCCGTAGGGCAAATTACTCGCAAGCCAGTCTTGACGCGTTTCGAGCGAAAAAATTTTAAGTAATCGCATCGCCTGCGTGCGTAGACGCATCTCTTGCTCTTGCTCAGTAGGCGTACGAAGGATGCATGCAATCCAACCCGAGCTCATCTCCCGCGGATTGCCATCAAACGGGATCAAGAGATTTTCAAGGACGGTAAGGTTTTTAAACAACCGAATGTTTTGAAACGTGCGCGCAAGGCCCCGACGCGCAATTTCATAGGGTTTTAAGCCCACAATCGACTGACCCTCAAAAAGGATCTCTCCTGCTGTGGGCTGGTACACTCCAGTGAGCATGTTAAAAACGGTTGTTTTTCCCGCGCCGTTAGGACCAATGAGTCCAAAGATTGAGCCACGCGGGATCTGAAGCTCTAGATCGCTTACGCAGACTAGACCCCCAAACTGCATTTTGAGTTTACGAGTCTGCAGTAGCGCGCTCATGCGGAAGCGCCTTTCCTAAATCGCGGAAAAAAGTCGCGAATCTCGCGCGTTCCAAAAAGCCCTCGAGGGCGCGTGAGCATCAAAACGATCAGGAGCAAAGAGTAGATGATCATGCGCAAGTCCACTTGTGTGATCGACTGTAGCTCGCGCAGCCCCTCACGCATGAGGATCAAAAGGAACGCCGCAACCACAGAGCCCGTGATCGAGCCCATACCGCCTAAGACCACCATGATGATGAACTCAAAGCTTTTGTTAAAATCAAACGCCCCAGGGTCTAAGATCCCAACGTGGTGCCCGTAAAGGCCGCCTCCGATGCCCGCAAAAAAAGCCCCAATTGAGAACGCTTGCACCTTCACGCGCGTTGTAGGGACACCCATGGCCTCCGCCGCGATCTCGTCCTCACGCACTGCGAGTACGCCACGCCCTTTGGAAGAGCGCACGATCCGCTCCATCACAAAAATCGTGAGGATGACCCAAGTGTAGACCCAGCCAAAGTTCGAGTACATCGGGATCCCTGGCATCCCGCGCGCGCCACCTAGAAAATCAAGATTCAAGATCAATACACGGATGATCTCACCAAATCCCAACGTCACGATCGCAAGATAATCACCGCGCAGCCTCAGGCTTGGCATCCCCACTAAAACTCCAGCTCCCGCAGCAAGCAGTCCGCCGACCAACAAGGACGCAAAAAACAAAAGCTGCTCCATCGCAAGAGTCGAAAACAGCTCAGGAGCTGTAACCTTGAGTGTCGTCGTCAAAAACGCAGCCGCGTATCCGCCCACGGCCATAAAACCCGCATGCCCCATCGAGAACTGCCCAGTAAACCCGTTGACCAAGTTCAGACTTACGGAGAGCACAATGTAGATTCCGGCTGTGAGTAGAACTTTGATGTAATAGGGATTTAAACTTTGGCCTAAAACAAGATCCAAGACCCAAGCAATCCCAATCGCGAGACCCCACTTCCAAAGGTGCCCCATTGCACGCACTAGACTTTCTCCGTGCGATTAACGCCAAAGAGTCCTGCAGGTTTAAAGAGTAGGATCAGAATCAACACCAAGAAAGCGACTGCATCGCGATAGGTGGACAGAGGCGAGGCAGAAATAAACGCTTCGGCCAAACCTAAAATCAGTGCCCCCACCACAGCTCCTGTGACATTTCCAATACCGCCTAAGACCGCAGAGACGAACGCTTTAAGCCCCATGAGAGATCCCATGAGCGGCTCGATCTTAGGATACGCTAAGCCCACAAGTACGCCTGCAGCACCCGCAAGTGCTGATCCGAGCATGAACGTGATCGAGACCACGACGTTTGTAGGGATCCCCATGAGACTCGCAAGATCGTGGTTAAAACTCACCGCGCGCATCGCACGACCCAGCCGCGTGCGAAAAATAATGTACTGAAGAATCGCCATCAGCACGAGGGCGGTGGCCAACACCGTCAGCTGAATCGGGTTAATCGAAAGTGAGCCGATCTCGAAGTTCCCTGACGTCTGCAAAACTTGGGGAAAGAACTTGGGATCAGCCCCAAAGAGAAGCTGACCTGAGTACTGCAAAAAAAGCGACACACCTACCGCAGTGATCAGTACATTGATCCGCGCAGATCCGCGCAGTGGCCGATACGCAAATCGCTCGATCACGTACCCAACAGCAGCGCACCCCACCATCGCTGCAGCCAACGCAGTGAAAAGCGAGAGCACGCCGGGACTCTGAGCAAGTCCCAGCGTACGCGCACTGTAATAGCCAATGAACGCCCCGAGCATATACACTTCGCCGTGAGCGAAATTGATCAACTGCAAAATACCAAACACCATCGTGTATCCGAGAGCAATGAGCGCATAGATACTTCCGAGTGATAGGCCGTTGATGGTGTGCTGAAGAAACTCAGCCATTTAGATCGGATTCACCGTTGTTTGGTACTTGAACTTGCCGCCATCGACTTTCAGTACGACTGCAGATTTCACGGGATTTCGGTTCTGATCCATCGTGATCATTCCAGTCACTGCCTTGTAGTCTTTGGTCGCTGCAAGCGCGTCGCGGATGTCAGACTTCGAGAGCGACTTTGCACGCTTCATCGCATCCGCAAGCACCATCATCGCATCGTAGCCAAGCGCTGAGAGTCCATCTGGAGTGGTGCCCCACTTTGCTTTAAATCGCGTGATGAACTCCTGTACATGAGGAGTTTTATCCTCGTCCGAGTAGTGGTTAGAGAAGTAGGATCCGTTGATCGCAGCCCCACCAATCTCCGTCAGTTTTGGGCTATCCCATCCGTCACCACCCATCAGAGGCACTTTGATTCCAAGCTCTTGCGCTTGACGCGCGATGAGGCCCACTTCGGTATAGTAGCCCGGAACGAAGATCGCCTCAGGCTTCTCACCCTTAATGGTGGTGAGCTGAGCTTTAAAATCAATGTCGCCTGCGTTGTAGCTGACATCTTTCACGATGGTGCCGCCACCTTTTTTAAAGGTCTCAGAGAAGTAATCGGCAAGCCCCACTGAGTAATCGTTTTTCATGTCACGCAAAACGGCGACACGCTTGATTTTGAGGTTTTCGAGCGCGAATTTCGCCATCACGGTGCCTTGGAACGGATCAATAAAACAAACTCTAAAAACATAATCCTTGGCTTCGGTGACCTTGGGATTAGTCGAGGAGGGCGAGATCATCGGCACTTTGTACTGCTGCGCGATCGGCGCCATGGCAAGTGAGCGAGAGGAGGCGACTTCACCCAAGATCGCCATCACGTTGTTCTGGGTGATCAATCGCGTGACAGCGGTTGCCGACTCCTCAGACTTGCCCTGGTTGTCTAAAGTGGTGAGAGCAAATTTTTTCCCACCCACGCCGCCTGTGGCGTTGAGCTCTTCGATCGCAAGTTGGATCCCTCGATTGGTGGAGACACCAAAGGTGGCCTCGTTGCCGGTCATGGAGCCCACCTCACCGATGAGGTGAGTCTCGCCTGCGGGCGCTTGTGTGCTTGCGGCATCGGGAGTTTGTTTCTTCGTGCAACCTGCAGCAACAAGGAGCGCGAGCACTCCTAAGAGAGTTCCGATTGACCTGACGTGCTTCATGGAGTTTTCACCCTTCAAAATCAAAGATTTAACTGCTTACGGACGACAATACTTTGTCGATACTGGGGTCGTGCCCCCCGGTCAAGCTTGTTGTTCCCAAAGCCCGCGAGATCTTTGATGTTCCTCGACTTGGGACACGCACCCTTGATTTTTCAAAAACAATTTACGATAATGAGAACCGTTATCACTATTGAAGGAGACCCCATCATGGGCAGCATCGTTTCAACACAATCACTTAAAAACGACGAGTTCGTCCGTATCGGTCACTGCGGCCAGGGCACAATCTACGTTGTGATTGGCGCACTGAGCCTGAGACTTGAGCGCGAGGCTTTTTTGGAGCTCTCACGCAAGTTTGACCAGGCGGCCCACGCGCTTGGGGGCCTAGACGCAAGAGACTCGGATACGGATACGGCTTTCCGGCTCGGCTAAGAAATCACGCGTACCGGATACCCGCGCTCAATCCAAGTCATCATCCCCCCGCCTGAAACGCAGACGAGGTTCTTAAGCCCCATCTGCGCAAGCGAGTGATAGGCGACCTGGGAGCGCTTGCCTGAGCGGCAGTACACGATCACGCGATCATAAGCTTTGAGCTCCGCCGCGTAGTGCACCACTTCCTCATGGTCGATATTGCGCGAGCCCGCAATGTGACCCTCGGCGTATTCTTCAGGCGTGCGTACGTCCAAGAGCAGATCCTTAGGGCCGAGACTGGCGAGCTCTTGTTTGACTTCTTCCATCGTACAATCGGTGCGTCCGAGTTCGAGTGACATCTTGTTTTAGTCTTTCTTTGGAGGAGAGTATTCGCGGTTGGGGTCTACGACTTCGGCGTACTTGCTCTCCCAAACGCTTGAAAAAACTTTAGCCCCTAGGGCAGCGAACTTCGAATCGCGTACGATCACTTCAAGTCCTCTTGTCGCAAGAAAGTACCCGCGACTCCAGTTGCTCGTCCCTAACCAGAGGATCTCATCGTCGACGACCATAACCTTGCTATGGATCACGCGCGCGTAGGAGATATAGCCGCTTGAGTGCTGCGGGATGGTCGCCATTTTCACAGTGATGTTTGGTACTTTTTGAAGCTCTTTTAGGCTATTAATTCCGGGTTTTTCCATGTTCCAATCCGACATCAGGAGACGGATCTTCACTCCCCGCTTTGCCGCCGCACGTAAAGCGTCGTCCACCACTAGCCACATGCCGTCCTTCGACGAGTAAGTGCTGTAGTTGAGGAGCTGTACGGTGATCGACTTACGCGCACTCTGAATCAGCGTAAGGACGCCATCAAGTGCAGAGGCGATGTGAGGAGGATTAAGTGCATCGGGGGCTGCGACAAGCTCCACACCCTTTAGTCCGACCGGCTGCACAGGGAGGGCCTGGGGTTTCTCGCCTCCAGCCATTCGCCAATCCGCACTCCAAACCGCAAACACCTGAGACGCAAAACCAACGTCGTCAACAAGAACGCCGGTCTCAAAGATCTGGGTGAGCGATTTCCAATCAAAGTTCTGGCTCCCGATGAACGTCCGCTTGCGATCAAACACAAAGTACTTAGCGTGCAGAATGCCTTTGGTTATCTCAGAAAGATCAAGGACCCTCACTTCGGCGCCTACGATCGCTCGAAAGCGCGCGAGCGCTGCAGGATCGTTGTTCATCATGTTTTTAGAGAGAACGAGGCGAATTTTTACTCCGCGCTTGCCGGCATCTTCGAGCGCCTCAAATACTCCCTCGAGCGCCTCTCCGGGCTTGTGACTCAAATACATCTGTCCGATCTCAATGCTCACGCGTGCCGAGCGGATCTCCTGAATCCATGTCTCGCGCGCATCTGCAATCCCAGGGAGCGCAAGCGATGTCTCAGCCGGAACCGACTGCACGACTTTTACAAACTCCGTGAGCTCCACTTGAGCCCAAGGAGATGACACGGGAGTCGCACACGCCACCAAAAACAAAGAGCCGCACACAAAATGTCTCATGAGGGCCCACCCTGGCGAGGAGGCCCGCGCTTGGCAAGAGGGGTCTTAAAAAACGACCGAATCCTAAAACGAGCAGGATGCAGCGCTTCAAGGAGATCGACTTCAAGCGGGACACTCTCACCACAGATCTGAGCCGCCAGACACTCGGCCAAAAACGGAGCCATCAAAAACCCGTGTGAGCCCAGTCCTGTGAGCACCCATTGCCCCAAAAGAGAGCGCCCTTGCGGATACTCTGAGAGTACTCTGCCTCGACGCAAGTCAGCGTAAGCCTCTGAATAGAATGAAAAATCCGGAACAGCCCCTACCAGAGGCAGAACATCCGGAGTCACAGCTCGAAAACACGCCCGCCCCTCGCCCGTCAGCACTGCGGGAAACCCTCGAGCCCCCCACTGCTGCACTAACTCAGCTGAGCGCTCGGGGATAAACTCTGTCTCCTTTGCGGTTTTAGAGTAAGTCGCCCCCAAAACACCTCTTCCGTCCGCAAGAGCTTCAGGGATCCAGCTCCCCCCATCAAGCGTCATCGAGCGCGAGGGGGCCCCACGAGACTCTACAAACGCCCATTGTCCTTGAATGGCCCGAAGATCATCGCCAAGCGCTGCTGCTCCACGAGACCAAACTACCGCATCGACTTGCAGTGGTCCGTGAGTGGTTTTAAGCACGCCACAATCAAACGACAACGCTTCAACCCCCTTGTGCACTTGGATCGAAGGCACCTCAAGCCACGCTCGCACAAGCTCAGGCGCGCAGATCCATCCTGCGTTTTCATAGTAAAGAGCACTCTTTTCAAGGCGCGCAAACCCCGGAAACACGCCTGCACTCTTGAGCGCTCGAGAGAGACGCTCGTACTCCTCCGGATCCGGAACCTCAACTTGATGGCCGCTCAGATTTTTTCGCACGGAGGTCGCTTTTTCAAACTCACTGAGCGCGTAAGCCGAGCTTCGTAAAATGATTTCGCTTCGCGGATTGCGCTCAGCCGAAAGTCTTGGCATCAAAAGCGCTGCGGGATTGCCTGAAGCATGGAGGGCGAGCGCTTGTTCGCGCTCAAGCACAGCGACTCCGATCCCGCGGCGATCAAGCGCTCGAGCCATCGAGGCTCCAGCAATTCCACCCCCAACAATCGCGACACGGTTTGGACGTGAAATTTTCTCGGAGGCACGAAACCAAGGTCGACCCAAGCGCTCGAAAGCGGGGCCGCTTTTTAGGTCACCCCTGTACACTCCAAAAAGCATCTGCCGCTTTGGACCAAACCCTGGCTTAAGCTCAACCTCAAAGCCTTGCGCGCGAAGCCTCGTCCTTACGGTTTGCGACACGCTAAAAGTGGATACGGTTGTCCCTGCAAAGCGGGCGAGTTTTGAAAAAACCTCCTCTGACCAAAGTTCAGGGTTTTTTGCAGGGGAAAATCCATGCAGAAACCACGCGTCTCTCGGCAAAATCTCAGTCCGTCTCAAACCCTCAAGCGCATCTCCCAAATAGACATCAAGAACGACGCGCTCCAAATCAAAGCGCAAACGATGAAACCCTGGGGTCAGAGGTTTCCACGCTTTAAGAAGTCTCTCCGACCAGGCCTGATGGTAGGCTCGTCCCTCGCATCGTACTGCGCGCGCAATCTGAAGCGCATGAATCCGCTCGAGCTCCCCTGAAGTGAGAGGATGTTTTTCGAACGAGACGTAATGAAGGGTACCTGAGTGCTCCTTTGCACACGCGCTCCAAAGCGAAGCGGTTGCCACAAAGCCAAGGCCTGATCCAAACCCAAGCTCGCCGATTGCAAACCCCTTCCGCGCTTCTCTCAGTCGATCCGAAAGTTGCTGTCCGGCATGAAACACATGCGCATACTCCTCAAGCGCACCAGCCTCTGAGAAATACACATCCCCATAAAGCTCCGAGTAAGGCGTTCCGTCCGCACCAATCCGAATCGACATCCTGTCGCGCACTCTAGCGCGCTCAAATTCTGAAGCGCAATGCACCACGCGTTGCATTAACCCCAAATCCGCTTGAAAGCCTTGTTGGGCGAGCATAGGCTCCCCGCATCTGAAGGAGAGGCCATTTCATGCCCACAGTACGAATTTTGTTTTTTGCGCTCTTCGCGATCACACTCCCCGCTCAAGCATCCACCCTGGTGTACTGCTCGGAGGCAAGCCCAAGCTCGTTTAACCCACAACTTGCAACCGACGGGACGACTTTTAACGCAAGCTCACGCATCGTCTACAACCGGCTTGTGGAGTTCAAATACGGTGAGACGATGATTCAGCCTGCTTTGGCCGAGAAGTGGGATATCTCCAAAGATGGTCTGAGCGTGACCTTTAAGCTCCGAAAGGGCGTAAAGTTCCAGAGCACCCCCTACTTCACTCCGACACGCGACTTCAATGCGGATGACGTGCTCTTTAGCTTTAATCGCCAGCGCCAGAAGGATCATCCCTTCCATAAAGTGAGCGGCGGCTCCTACGAGTATTTCAACTCGATGGAGATGGGCTCGCTCATCACCGACCTCCAAAAGAAAGACGACCACACCGTCATCTTTAAGCTCGCAAAGCCAGAGGCTCCGTTTCTCGCAAATCTCGCGATGGACTTTGCAAGCATCCTGTCGGCCGAGTACGCCGAAAAAATGCGCGCAGCCGGTACACCAGAAAAAATGGACCAGATGCCGATCGGTACCGGACCTTTCTTTTGGCAGAGCTACGTCAAAGACAATACGATCCGCTACAACTCGCACCCGCAGTACTGGGGTGGAAAAACCAAGCTCGACAAAGTGATTTTCGCAATCACGCCTGATCCTTCAGTCCGCTTCCAGAAGCTCAAGGCCGGTGAATGTCACATCGCAACCGAGCCCGCACCCGCGGATCTCGCTGAGATGCGAAAGAATCCGAATCTTACGGTCATGGAGCGTCCAGGACTCAACGTCGCGTACCTCGCGTTTAACGTCCAGAAAAAGCCGTTCGACAATGCGCTCGTGCGCCAAGCAATGAACCACGCGCTCAATCGCGCATCCTACATCGACGCGATCTACCTCGGAAACGGCAAGGTCGCCAAGAACCCGATGCCGCCCACACTTTGGTCCTACAACGATGCCGTCAAAGATTACGACTACAACGTTGCCAAGGCCAAGGAGCTCCTCGCGAAAGCAGGTTTCCCAAACGGTTTCGAAACCGAACTTTGGACAATGCCGGTCTCGCGCCCCTACAACCCCAACGGCAAAAAGATGGGCGAGCTCATGCAAGCCGATCTCGCGAAAGTGGGGATCAAAGCCAAGCTCGTGAGCTACGACTGGCCGACTTACCTCCAAAAATCGAAAGACGGTGAGCACGCTCTCCTGCAATTGGGTTGGACGGGCGACAACGGAGATCCGGATAACTTTTTGATGCTGCTCAGCTGCTCGGGTGTTGAAGCGGGAGCAAACCGCGCACGCTGGTGCAACAAAAAGTTTGACGATCTGCTCCTCCGAGCGCGCAAGACCAGCGATGTGAAGAAGCGCACGGCGCTCTACAAAGAAGCTCAGCAGCTCTTCAAAAAGGACGCCCCTTGGGTCACGCTTGCACACTCGGTTGTTTTCCGCGCGACTTCAAAAAAAGTCTCAGGCTACAAGATCGATCCGTTCGGTGGAGACATGTTCACCACCGTAGAGCTCAAGTAAGTCGGCAGTGGTGGAAATCGCGCGCGCCATTGCCCGAAATACGGCCTCGAAGCTCGCGGTCTTGATTCCGACGTTCATCGGAATCTCGATCGTCGCGTTCGGGCTCATTCGCTTGGTACCGGGAGATCCCGTGCTCCTCCTGATCGGGGAGCGCGGGGCGGATCCGGCGGTGTACGCGGAGATGCGCGCGAACTTGGGACTCGATCAACCCCTCGTCGTTCAGTACGGAAAGTTTCTTGGCAATGCACTGAAGGGGGATCTGGGACACTCCGTCGTGTCCAAGCGTCCGGTGCTTGAGGAGTTCTGGGATCGTTTTCCGGCAACCGTGGAGCTCGGCATGGTTGCCCTTGGATTTGCGATACTTTTAGGAATTCCTCTTGGAATTCTCGCGGCCGTTAAACGCAACTCTCCGCTCGACTACGTCGTCATGGGAAGCTCACTGGTCGGCTACTCGATGCCGATTTTTTGGTGGGGCCTCGTTTTGATCCTCATTTTTTCAGTCACCCTGGGGTGGACACCCGTCTCCGGGAGAATCGCGATCGAGTTCGACATCCCGGCGCGCACGGGATTTTTGCTTCTGGATGCATGGCTGTCACCCGATGGCGCGCGTGCGTTTTTCAGTGCTTTGCGGCACTTAATTCTGCCCGCAGTCGCGATGGGCACGATCCCACTTGCGGTCATCGCGCGAATGACTCGCTCCTCGATGCTCGAAGTCATTGGCGAAGATTATATCCGAACTGCGAAAGCCAAAGGACTCCCCTGGCGACGTGTTTTGTTCGTGCACGCGCTTCGAAACGCCATGATCCCTGTCATCACGGTAATTGGCCTCATGTTCGGGACACTCGTGACGGGCGCGATCCTTACGGAAACCATTTTTTCTTGGCCAGGTCTAGGCCGCTGGATGGTTAATTCTGTCACTGCCCGCGACTACCCAGTGATTCAAGGAGGAATTCTGATCTTGGCCGGCCTCGTTGTACTCATCAACCTTGGAGTGGATTTGCTTTATGCAATCGTCAATCCCCGCATCCGTTCCACTCGCTGAGCCGTCACCTCCCACCCCGGCGCAAGAACTTTGGCGAGCACTCAAGCTTAACCGTGGGGCGATGATCGGGTTAGGACTTCTCGCGTTTTTCACGCTCTTAGCTCTCCTCGCCCCTGTGATCGCTCTGCATCGACCGGAGACTGTTTATCCCGATGCCCTGAGACTTCCTCCACTTTGGAAAGAAGGCGGTTCACTCTCTCATCCGCTCGGCACCGACGATCTCGGGCGCGACCTCTTTAGCCGGTTGATCTATGGCTCGCAGGTCTCACTCAGTATAGGCGCGATTGTGGTTTTGATCTCGGCGTCGATTGGAACGCTTCTCGGACTGGCCGCAGGCTATGTCGGAGGCTGGCTCGATACTTTGCTCATGCGGCTCACCGATCTTTTGATGGCGCTCCCTTCGATGCTCCTTGCGATCGTGGTCGTGACACTGCTTGGGCCCGGGCTGTTTAACGCGATTGTGGCTGTGAGCCTGGTTTCGGTGCCGAGCTTTGTACGACTCGTGCGTGCAAGTGTTTTGGCCGAAAAACAAAAGACCTATGTGGCGGCGGCTCGAAGCTTCGGGGCCTCGCATTCGCGCGTTTTGTTCTCAAATATCTTTCCGAATACTTTGGCGCCGCTCATCGTACAGGGGACCCTCGGATTTTCGGATGGAATTTTAAACGTCGCCGCCTTGGGTTTTTTGGGTCTAGGCGCACAACCTCCCACTGCCGAATGGGGCACCATGCTTGCGGATGCGCGACCGTTTATCGAGAGTGCACCGTGGCTTGTGACGCTTCCAGGATTGTGCATTTTGCTTGTAGTGCTTGCGTTTAATCTCATGGGCGATGGTCTCAGAGATGCCTTGGATCCGAGGCTTAAAAAATGATGTTAGAAGTGCGCGATCTCCAGATTCACATCCCGACGAACCGCGGACTCTTGCGCGCGGTCGAGGGATTAAGTTTTGAACTCGAGCGTGGGCGCACGCTGGGCATCGTTGGAGAGTCAGGCTGTGGTAAGAGCCTGACGTCGCTTGCGCTGATGGGGCTTTTGCCTTCGCATGCACGCGTCACGGCGCAAGCGATGCGTTTCGAAGGACAAGAACTCCTCGCACTCTCGGAGGCAGAGCGCCGAGCTACACGGGGACGAAAGATCGCAATGATCTTTCAGGACCCCATGACGTCACTCAATCCCTCCTTTACGGTGCGCTTTCAACTCGCTGAAGTCCTAGCACTTTCTGGAGTCACAGATCGGGTCCAACAGGAGCGCCGCATTCTCTCACTTCTCACCGAGGTTGGCATCCCTGACCCTCGCTCGCGACTCGATGTGTACCCCCACCAGCTCTCAGGCGGAATGTGCCAGCGCATCATGATCGCCATTGCAATCGCAGGCGAGCCCGAGCTCTTGATCGCCGACGAGCCAACGACCGCACTCGACGTCACGATCCAAGCCCAGATCTTAGAACTCATCCGCTCCATCCAAAAAAAGCGCAACATGGGCTTAGTCCTGATCACCCATGATCTTGGCGTAGTCTCAAAGATGGCCGATGAAATTTTGGTCATGTACGCAGGCGAGGCTGTGGAACGAGGCCCCGCACGCCTTGTCCTCGAGCATCCGCAGCATCCTTACACCCAAGGGCTTCTTGCGTGCCTCCCGGCCTCACACGCGCGTGAGGCGCCGCGCACCAGGCTCCCGACGATTGGAGGACTTGTGCCGGATCTCGTACATCGGCCTAATGGATGCGCGCTCCATCCACGCTGTCTGAAGGTGGAAGATCGCTGCGCGCGAGAGCCTCAGTCGCTTCGTTCTTTAGGTCAGAGCGCTGTGCGCTGCTGGAAAGCAGGGCACACATGATCCTCGAAGCAAAGAACCTCAAGAAGCACTACCCCGTCGGGCTCGGATTACGAAAGGGCCGGGCGCAGGTGCGTGCACTTGACGGCGTCTCTTTTAAACTTGAGCGCGGCAAAACACTCGCGATCGTTGGCGAGTCGGGATGTGGAAAGTCCACACTCGCGCGCGTGCTGCTTCAGATGGAGCCGGCAACTTCAGGCGAGATTCTGATTGAAGGTAAACCCGCCTCTACACTTGCACGCTCTGAAGTCATCCGATCCGTGCAGATGATCTTTCAAGATCCCTATGGATCGATCAACCCGCGCAAGAAAGCGTGGCAAATCATCTCTGAGCCCCACTTAATCCAGACCGGCGCATCGCGTGAGGAGTGCCGTGGGCTTGCGCTTGAAATGATGCGCAAAGTGGGACTGAGGCCTGAGCTCGCCGATCGTTACCCCCACATGTTTAGCGGAGGACAGCGTCAGCGCATCGGGATCGCGCGCGCGCTGATCCTCAGGCCCAAAGTCCTTTTGTGCGATGAGCCGGTCTCAGCACTTGATGTGTCAATCCAAGCGCAAGTTTTAAACCTCCTGATGGATCTGCAGGACGAGCTGAAGCTCAGCTACGTCTTGATCTCGCATGACCTCTCTGTAGTACGCCACATCGCAGACGACGTGCTTGTGATGTACTTGGGGCGCACAGTGGAGCAGGGTACGCGGACTCAAATCTTTGAAAGCCCGCGGCACCCCTATACGCGCGCGCTACTCGCAAGCTCGCCGCATGCGAGCAAAATAGAGGCGAGCGCTCTCGCCCTTTCCGGTGAGCTCCCCTCACCGCTCAATCCGCCTCCGGGCTGCTCTCTCAGCACGCGCTGCCCCCTTGTGACTGAACGTTGCCGCGAGCAATCTCCGGCATTACAGCCACTCCAGGAGAGCGCACATCAAGTCGCTTGCTTTGTGTCGCAACAAATAGAGAGCACTGCGACTTAAGTTGATCTTTGTTTTTTCGCTGCTCGCCCGCCGGGCACACAATGGTACTTTCCATCTTTAAACACCACAAACCCGGGGAGCTGTTTTCGAATGGAGAGGATCACCTGATCAACACGACGACCGATAGACTCTGCATCCGAGACTCCTGGAAACAACGCACTTGAGATCTCAAGCTTGGTCTTTGCTCCCTCAGTCATCAATCGGATCAGGCGCTCTTGCAGGGGCGTGAGTGCCGGACCAGTAGGAGAGTTAAACTTTTTCGCCCACTCAGGAGGCATGAAAGACTAAGAATCGCCACTGCGCAAAACAATACCGTAGAAAACGCGGGCCCCACCCACCCCTGCATGTCCTTAGGTTACCGCACCTTTAAGAGGCTTGAGAATGTGTCAAAAATGACTCTAAACTGTCTCGCGTTGCCTCATAATTCCCATCACCCGCCTCGGTACGATTCTTTGTCAGGCAACGCGTCTGAATACTGTGCCTTTGGGGACATATTTCTTCAGATCGAGTTCTGATCTAACCTTGTTTTTGGTGGTGGGGGGCGGGGATGGAGATTAAAAGCGCGGCGAATTCTCGTGCTTGCAGGGATCGGCTTATTGCTGATGAGCGGGACTTTGCGGTCAGACACAATCAATCCGGAATCAGTCTTGTTGAAGTGATGGTCGCTAGTGGAGTCGGCATCGTAATCATGCTTGCAGTCTCAAGCATGATGAATCATCAAGCCAAGATTGCTCGGCAGATCGCAGCAAAAAGTGAGGCCACTCACGTAGGCTCGCTCCTAAAACTCATGATGAGCTCACCGGAGGGGTGTGCAAAGGCCTTACGCATGAATGTCGAAGGAGTCACCTACAACTTGCCGCGTAGTGATTTGCCGTTTCCGGGAGCCTCAGTGAATCGAGACTTTACTCATGCCATTAACACCATCCGCATCGGGGAAACCACCGTCTCCGTAGACCAGAACTACGCGGGTCTAACTTTTATAGGTGCGCAGCTCGCTAACTTCTCTCACTTAAGTGGAATGGATTTTCTAACAAATTTTAGAGCAAGCTTTCAGATAGACGCAAGCTCAAGCTCTGGGATGTCGAGTATCCCGATGACTCCGATGGCGCCTCTTCGGGTCCGATTCGCCGAAATACCCAATGATACGACAAGTCTCCGAATGATCTCATGCCAGATCTCAAACGTCGTGGAGCCTCAACCTACTTGCGTTGCACTGGGCGGGCGCTGGCTTTCAGGGAGTAACATGCCCTTCCCGCGTTGCAATATGGGCGCTGATCTGTCGCTTGCAATCAACGAAGCGCCCGATGGAATCCCTACCGATGGTAGCGCGAATGAATTTGGGGAGCGGGTTGAGACTTGCTTTATGCAGCGCCAAAATTCGACTCAAATTTCCAGCTATCAATGCCCTGCTCTTAGCACTGGACGTGCAGGCAATCGATGTGCATTTGTGGGGAGTCAGTGGGGCATTTGGTACTATAACGCTCAAGGCGTACGTAGAACAACTCCTGCGGGTACATGTGAACGAGGAGTGAAAGTGTCGCTGCAAGCACCCGAAACAGCAATGCTCGCGCTTGGCGAGAGAATCGGATTAGCGGGCTTTGATGGGATCACTAACCCCTCTGCACTGAGTTTGGTTGAGGAGCTTGACCTGCTCCCAGCTGCAAAACGTTGCAAAAACTCTATCAGTAGTGACCAGTACCTCGACTGCTCTACTGACCCTAATCGCATTACCCAAGGACTGACCGGAGCGTGCATCTACGTGCGAGGAGTCAAAGGCATACCTACCTATACCACTCATTACAACACCTACAACAATCAGCTGTGTGGCAGCAACAATCCGTGCCCTGGCAGTGTCAGTGCCACGAAATATACTGGATGGATTCGAGTCACCCAAAACCGTGCTGTTCAAGCAAACGCAAGCTCGGGACTCCGGATTCAAGAGGCACGCGGCGTACCCTGCTTTGAGGTGGCCGTCCAACCTGGAGTCATCGACAATGTGCGCCCATATTCTGACCCACAGTCCTCACGTCCGACTGAGGAGCAAATGACTGATCCATCTCTTGTTCAACAATGCATTGTACGTGGACCACCGTCTGTGTACGAGACCCAAGAGCAAAGCCCACCTACTGAGCGTGAGAACTATTTTCGATGTGACAACTCCGGTGTCTCCACGGACCCTGACAACTCTTACGATGGTATGGTTGGTGGACCATCAGCT
>JBILEK010000092.1:0-7009 GCA_044352155.1 Bdellovibrionia bacterium | reverse complement strand
GAGCAAACTCACGCAAAGACATGAGTACTTTGGGTTTCAACGAAGTACTCCTGAATCAAAGAGCGACAAGGTCTGCTCTTGTAGACGCGCGTAACGAGAGCGCTTAAGCGCGTCGAGCGGATGAGCATCTACTCCTTTTTTGCGTAACTCTCGCACCAGCGCGCCATTACGGTGCTGAACAAACACCCTCTTTGCGCCAGTCTCAAGCGCAGTGCTCAAAAGCGATTCAAAATCAGCGTGATCTGAGATCACAAAACCTCTGTCGTACTCCCCTCTCCCGCGCAGCGCTTTCTGATCTTGCATCCAGCCAGACGCAAACGCCGATCGAAACGGATGAAGTCGCTCGCCTAACGAGGATCGCACCACTTGGGGCGGAGCCAAGATCAGCTCACCTATCAACGGATGGAGCACTTGATCAAGAACGCGGGTTTCAGCAAGCGGCACTCCCTGTGCGCGGTAACACTCCGTGATCTGCTCCATGCTCGAGTGGATCAGGATTGGACGATGAGCGAACATGAGGAGCTCAGCTAGAATACGCTGCGCTTTTCCAAGTGAGTAGCCAAACAAAAGACTGTGATAACCGGCTTGAGCATTCGAGTGCCACCACTGTGCGATTTCGCGTCCATGCTCACGTCCTTTCTGCCACGCATATTTTGGAGTGCCAAAGGTAGCCTCCGTAATGAACACATCACAGGGAACAAGCTCAAAAGGAGCGCAACTCGGATCCGGCTCTCGCTTGTAGTCCCCAGAGGCAACCCAAACCTCACCTTCGCTCTCGATCCTGACCTGTGATGATCCTAAAATATGCCCTGCCGAGTGAAAGCTCACACTCACTCCACCCAGAGTAAAACGCTCTCCGTACGAGTACGAATGCACTTCAATCGACTTCCCCAAGCGTGCACGCAAAATCCCGACCCCGGATCGCTCACAGAAATAGCGTCGACTCCCACGTCGCGCGTGATCACTGTGCGCGTGAGTGATCACTGCGTTCTCCACCGGAGAAACGGGATCAATCCCGAACCCACCGCGCGCGCAAAAAAGACCCGATGAACTGAGCTCAACTAGAGGAGGGCGCATGATTGAAACGAGATCCTAGCCCGTGTACAAGGGGCCGTCCAGAGATGCTGCGGTGCGCCCCGAAGGCCGCACTCGACGCTCTGGGAGCAAAAGCGTAGAAACAAAAGTGAGCATGGAGATAGGAAAATGGATTTTAAGAGCAGGAGTGATCGCGCTTCTCACCGTGTGCTCGGTTAACGCCATTTTGGCTGGAAGATCCGACTTTGTTCACAGCGACTTTGAGCTCTTCTGGCGGTCGACGCGCAACTACCTGACACTCGAACCGATGTACTCCGCCACTCTCAACCCTCTGCATCCGTACAAGTATCCGCCCTGGACGACGGCACTGTTTGCGCCGTTTGCGCTTCTGCCACTTGGACTTGCGGGTCCGCTCTTTCGGTTAACACTCGTAGGTTGCCTTGGAGTGCTCTTTCTCCGCGCACGCCGTGCGCACGGCGAGCTCGCCGCCTCACTCCCTTTGATTGGATTTTGGGGAATTTGGAGCGCAAACCTCCTCCCAGGTCAGCCGAACCTCTACTGGATGGGACTTTGCTTGCTCGGTGGGAGCACACTTCCAGGTTCGTTACGTTTTTTTACGGTTTTTTCAGCACTCACTGGAAAGATTTTTCACGCCTTGGCTCTATTTGAAATCCCTCGGGATTTACTTCAGGCTCGAACCATCCTCCTTGCACTTGCACTTGCAGCGACACTCGCGCTGCCCGCAGTTCTTGCGCACGGAGGATTTGCTGAGCTAGCGCGAGCGTACGCGGAGGCGTCTCAAGGCGGAGCCGGCGCACTCTCGGGAGGAGGCTACGGGCTCCCTACTTTGGTGGCAGATTTTTTTGGCGCTCCTCGTGAGGATATCCGCGCACGTCTGTACGCACTGCCTTTCGTGCTGATGCTTGTTTGGCGTGTATATCGACGGATAAGCTCTTTGCTTCTACGTGATGAGGATCGATTTTTTGCGCTCCTGGCTCTCTCCGTAGCGGTTCACCCCCTTGCGTACTCGTATACGTTTGCGCTTTGCTACCCTTTTGCGGCTCTCGTCCTCTCGTACTCACTGTCGGGGCGAGCGCGCCTGATACTCGCTCTTCCGTGTCTCGCCCTGTTGTGTGGAGTGGCCCATCTCTTTCCAGATCACATCGGCCATTGGCTTGAAGCGCATCAGATCCGAAGTCTCAGCCTCTTGGGTCTTGCAATCTCGCTCAAAAAGTCGAGATGACCGACTGAGACTTGCTCTGCGCAAAGCGAACAGGGACGGGCGCGAGGCGCTCTCCCCGAGGTCTCCGTACAGACTTGACAACTGTACCATCTGGACGGTACAGTTTGATCTATGCATTGGATCTACCTCGCAGTTGCAATCGTGGCTGAGGTCATAGCGACCGCTGCACTTAAGGCCTCTCAGGGGTTTAGCCTTCCTGGTCCAAGCACTCTGGTTGTCGTTGGATATGGATTAGCGTTTTTTCTATTGGCGCGAGCATTAACCGGAATTCCATTAAGCGTTGGGTACGCCATATGGTCTGGACTTGGAGTTGTTGCTTCTGTCCTGATTGGAAGGTTTTGGTTTGGTGAATTGATTGGACCACAAACTTTCATTGGAATCATTCTCACACTGTCCGGGATCGTTCTTATGCAGACTCAGAAAGGCGTTTTTTAGATGGCGGATGCATTGAGCTCGTCACTGAAGGGATTTCTCTGGTTTACGGCCAGTGGAATTTTAATCTACTGGATCTTAGTTTTTTTGGGCGCATTTCCCGTAAAGGAGCTAGCGCCGGGTTATACAGATTGGTTTATGTCATTCCCCGTGGCGGACTTGTGGATTGCGCTAACAGGTTTAAGCGCTCTGTACTTTGCTAAAAGAGATCACGTGAAATCCGCCATCGCATTAAGCGCCGCTGGTTCAGGTATGATTTTTCTCGGTCTCTATGCATTTACGTATGGATATCGCACAGGCTTACTCTTTGAGATGACCTGGGATGAGGTCATTGAGATCGGCATAAAAATTTATTGCTTATCGGTGGGCGGCTGGTTCATCCAATCGGCGATCAAGGGGCTCCAACGTGTCCGTCGAAACGCGTGAGAAAATTCTGGCCGCAGTTGAAACGGTACTTGACCACGAGCCCGGGCTCTCATTTTCTTTAGACTCAATCGCTAAGCGTGCGGGCGTAAGCAAAGGCGGTTTACTTTATCACTTCAAAACCAAACAGAGTCTCCTGTTGGGCCTTGTGGATCGATTTGTGAGTCAGTTCGATTTCTTAGTTGAGAGCAAGAGACTGCAAAATAAAATCAGCTACTCCAGGGCTTATGTCGAAGCCTCATTGCACCCTGGATCAGTCAAAGCGATGCGAGCGATTATTGGAGTGGCTTGCGTTGATGAAAAGCTTCTTCGTGCACTCAAAACTGCCTATCGCCGCTGGCACCACGAACTTGCGCAAGATCTCGGTGACGACACCAAGGCACTGAGCCTTCGATTGACGATTGACGGATTCCTACTGGCATCGCTCGGAAGTCTAAACGCTCCAAGTCCGCATGAGTTGGGCTTTGTCCTAAAATCCATCGATGCGGATCTGGCCTAGACTCGCTCAAATAACGCCAGACGTCACACCCTACCGATAGCGCGCCTTGACAGGGGGGAAACGAGGCCATTAGTGTTCGCTCTCTAAAGGAAACAAACTCAATGTCCGCTCCCATCCTCCCCAAGCACGCCCGCGCCGTCATCATCGGTGGAGGCGTCATCGGAACGTCCGTCGCCTACCACCTGGCTGAACGAGGGTGGAAAGACGTTGTACTGCTTGAGCGAGATCAGCTCACAAGTGGCACGACTTGGCATGCCGCGGGCCTCATGGTTTGCTTTGGCTCAACCTCTGAAACGTCAACTGAGATGCGCAAGTACACGCGCACCCTGTACTCGCGGCTCGAAGCTGAGACCGGTCAGGCCACAGGATTTGCGCCCATCGGCTTTATTCAAGTCGCAACCGACAAAGATCGCCTCGAAGAGTATCGCCGTGTTTCGGCGTTCAATCGCTACTGCGGCATCAATGTGCATGAGATCTCTCCTCAAGAAGTAAAGCGCATGTTTCCGCTCGCCAACGTCGATGACGTTCTTGCCGGTTTTTATGTTAAAGAAGACGGGCGCGTGAACCCTGTCGACGTGACGATGGCACTTGGAAAAGGTGCCCGCATGAAAGGCGCCCGCATCATTGAAGGCGTAAGCGTCACCGGCGTCACCCAGGCACGGGGGCGCGTGACGGGTGTTACGACCACGGCGGGCGATATCCAGTGCGACTTTGTTGTCAACTGCGCGGGGATGTGGGCAAGAGAGCTAGGAGAGCGCTCTGGCGTTAATATTCCCAATCAAGCGGCCGAGCACTACTACCTCATCACCGAAGAAATTCCAGACATGCCAAAAGGCATGCCCGTTCTTGAAGACCCTTCTTCTCACGGGTACTACCGCGATGAGGTCGGTGGGCTCATGATTGGACTCTTTGAACCCATCTGCGCGCCTTGGAAGGTGGGCGGAATTCCGAAAGAATTTTCATTCGGGGAGATTGAGCCTGACTGGGATCGCATGGCTCCTTATCTCGAACGTGCGATGAAACGCGTACCCATCTCGATGGAAGTGGGGATGAAAAAATTCTTTTGCGGGCCTGAGAGCTTTACACCTGACTTAAGACCCATTGTCGGCGAAGCTCCTGAGCTCAAAAACTATTTTGTTGCTGCAGGTCTGAATTCTGTCGGAATTCTCACCGGCGGAGGAATGGGTCGAGTCCTCGCACACTGGATGGACACAGGACACCCCGATGTGGACGTCACGGGCATGAACATCGACCGTCTCCATCCCTATCAAAACACGCCCTCCTATCGCGCTGCCCGCACGGTAGAGTCGTTGGGACTTGTTTACCGTGCACACTACCCCACGATGGCGCTTGAGACTGCACGAGGTGCGAAGACCTCTGCTTTTCACTCGCGACTGAAAGCAGCAGGAGCCTACTTCAAAGAGGTAAGCGGTTGGGAGAGTCCTGATTGGTACGCACCCACGGGAGTGGAACCCAAAGTCGAGAAGCTCTCGTGGGGGCGGATGAATTGGTTCCCCTACTGGAAAGCTGAGCATGAAGCTGCGCGCAACGGCGTCATTGTGATGGACATGTCGTTCATGTGTAAGTTCATGGTTCAGGGCCGCGACGCTGGAAAGATGCTGAACCGGATCTCTGGCAACAGCGTCGACGGTGCGTGCGGGATCATCACGTATACGCAGTGGATGAACGATCAAGGAGGTCTTGAAGCCGATCTCACTGTTACAAAACTTTCTGAGGAGAAGTACCTCGTCGTTGTGACCGATACGATGCTTCGCCATACCGAGACTTGGATGCGCAGGCATATCCTGGAGAACGAGTTTGTAACTGTCACTGATGTGACCGCGGGGTTTGCTCAACTTAACGTTCAAGGCCCACGCTCGCGCGAACTGTTGCAGTCGTTGACGTCAGTTGATCTTTCGAATGAGGCTTTCCCCTTCCGTGCGGCTCGAGAGATTGATCTTGGGTTTGCAAAAGCTCTTTGCGTGCGCATCACGTATTTAGGAGAGCTCGGGTATGAGCTCTACATCTCGACAGAACAAGCAGGCCACGTCTACGACCTGATCTGGGATGCGGGAAAAAACTTTGGCCTCAAGCACGCAGGCCTCAAAGCGCTTGCAAGTCTGCGAATGGAAAAGGGCTACCGCGACTACGGACACGACATCGACAATACGGATGACCCTCTTGAGACGGGGCTTGGTTTTGCCGTGGACTTCAAAAAGACTGACGGCTTTATCGGGCGCGAAGCGCTGCTCAAGAAAAAAGAGGCAGGTCCGATGAAACGTCGCCTCGTTCAAGTCCTCTGCAAAGATCCCGAGCCACTCATGTACCACGCCGAAGTTGTGCGCCGAGACGGGAAAGCCGTGGGCTATGTTCGCGCGGCCTCTTACGGTTTCACGCTCGGTGGTGCTGTGGGGCTTGCGATGATTGAGCCTGGTGAGATTGTTGATGCTGCTTATCTTAACAGCGGAAACTGGGAGCTTGAGATCAACGGTAAACTCTACCCTGCAGCCGTATCGCTTAAGCCCATGTACGACCCTGAGATGAAAAAGATTAAATCCTGAAAAAGAGTCTCTTAGGATTGCTCGCGTACCGAGATCGCGTACGGGCAAGTTGCGATTCGATCGCACTCGTCAAGATGGATAATCTCGGGCTCTGGACGAAGTGCATAACCCACCCCATAAACTGCCTCAAAGTCTCCCTTAAAGCCGGACAGCTTTTTCCGAAGAATCCCGATGTGCGAATCAATCGTGCGAGCACTGACGTGAACACCTTTCCACACTTGCTCCAAAATCACTGCGCGCGACAGGACTTCGTTTCTATGTAAAACAAAAAACTGGAGCAATCTAAACTCAAGCGCACTGAGCTCGAGCACTCTCCCCGAAAGCTCAGCACGCATAAAGTTAGGCCAGAGCTGTAAGTTCCCACACAGAATTCGATCCGAGCACACCGGCTTAGAGGACCGCAGGGTGCGCTGCAATCGCGCTCGAAGCTCCTGCGCCTCGCAGGAGTCCACAATTACATCCTGAACCCCAAGTTCATATAAGCGAACTATATCGTCTGATCGCTGGCAGCTTAAAAAAGCATAAACCTGAAACTTGTAAACCTGCGCGCGCTCACATGGGAGCTCAAGACTCTGCTCCTCGACGACGCAAACCAACTGAGGCGATCAACTGCGAAGTCCGATCTCAAGCGACTCGACATCACTGAACTCAACCACCTCTGCAAGCCCGCTTGCAGAAGCGCGAATTCGATCACAACGCAGCCGACGTGGGTCAAGAACATAGATCAAACCCATTGCTAACTCGCTTTGAGTGCTCGACAGATGACTCATTTCTTAGTTTGACCTGCCTGGATAAAACCGGTCCAGGTTGAATGTT
>JBILEK010000044.1:0-20771 GCA_044352155.1 Bdellovibrionia bacterium | reverse complement strand
ATATCCAGTGAGAGATCGTATTTTGTTCAATGATTTGATTCCGTTCAAAGAGACGCGAGAGTACGTAGCAGCGATCGTACGGAATTACTTTTTTTATCGAAGACTTGAAGCGACGCCACTGCCAGCGCTTCCGACCCAGGAGCCCTCGCATGTTCTAGCTCCACGCTGCCTGGGCTGCGTCGAGCGTGACCCGTCTCAGGCATCAATCTCATCCGGAATCTAAACCTGACAAAGCTCTGTCAAGTTTAGCGTCAAAACTCCGATAAGCCTTATGAATGACGGCATCTCGTTTTTTTCGGGACGGTCTTGCTCTTTCTCTAGTCTGGATTTTGGCACAGTCTTGTGCAACTGGCTCAGAGATGGAGGCCCTCAGTGAGCTACCCGAGGTCCCCGAGTACGCTCACGTCCCTCATCCCGGGGGATACGATCTTGCGGATCTTCGCTCGATCTTTCTAGAGCCGAAAGCCCTGCAGCCGGATACTTGGTCGAGTTGCGATAGTGATTTCAAAAAACTCAGCGCTCTCACCGAGATTCCGGACGAGCTTGAGCGAGGAGCGCGTGAGCTCGTCTTGCGTGACGCAGCCAAGATGCATTGGTGTTTTTACTCAAAGTTTATAGGGATCGAAGCCGAGATGGCGCGGCCCGAGAGCTTTCTTGAAGACAAGCAAAAAGCAGTTGTCGAGGCTTATTCCTTTATTGCTCCAATCGCGCGAGCGTTTCGACTCGAGTACCAAGACACCCGATATCTGCGCTGGGCGATGATTCACTACCGAAGGCTCAGTGAGTGGGTGTTTTATCGTCGTTTAGAGCTAGCGCCAGAGGCGAGTAGAGATCTTGCTGAAACCCCGAATAACCCCTTCTCCAAAGTACGCATGGACGAGGAGAAGCGCTCGGTCCTCGAAAAATACGGGATTGAAAACTCTCGCCATTCTGACTAATCCAAGGGGATGCCTAGTCGCGCACAAACGCTGGTCAGTGCCATGCTTGCCGGGGATCGACTCGCCCTTGCGCGTCTGATTTCGAAAATCGAAAACCGAGATCAAGATCTCGCAGAGGTGCTGGAGCGTGTTTTTCCGCTCACGGGGAAAGCCCAAGTTTTAGGAATCACCGGCCCTCCCGGAGCGGGTAAGTCTACGCTCGTAGATCAGCTCGCAGGAGCTTATCGGCGCAGCGGAAAAAGCGTCGCAATCGTTTGTGTGGATCCTTCAAGCCCATTCTCGGGTGGAGCAATTCTGGGGGATCGGATTCGGATGCAAAGTCATTCAAGAGATCCGGGTGTTTTTATCCGTTCACTTGGCACGCGTGGGATGCACGGAGGACTCTCCCAGGCGACCAAAGAGGTTGTACATCTTTTGGATTCTGCGCGATTTGACGTCATTTTGGTCGAAACCGCAGGAGTCGGTCAAACGGAGCTCGATATTCTACGACTTGCTCAAACGGTCATTGTGCTTCTGGTCCCTGAGTCTGGAGATGCAATTCAAGTGATGAAAGCCGGAATCATGGAGATTGCTGATGTGTTCGCGGTCAATAAATCGGATCGACCTCAAGCAGATCAGATGGTGAAAGAGCTCGTTTCGATGGTGGCGTTAGCGGATGACGAAAAGCATCCCTGGAAACCCCCCGTCCAGAAAACAGAAGCACTCCATGGGAAGGGAGTAGAAGAACTCATGGGCTCGATCGCTCTTCACCAGGATTATCTCTCTCGCACGGGTGCGCGAGAGGATCGGGCGCTTCGCTTTTTAAAGAGCGAGCTTGTGGATCTTGCGATGGAGCAGGCGGCCCGGGCACTCGAGGAGCACTGGTCAAAGCCTGGAGCGCAGGTGATTTTGACGGATCTACTCGCGCGTAAGCAGGATCCGTATCAGGCGCTCGTTTCGCTTCAGAAACTTTCAAAATAAGACTCTTTTAGTCTTTTTTTTCACACGAGTGAGATGCGACATTTTATTGACTACTGGCTTAAGTATTTGTTTTTATGCTTTAAAATACCCAAATAATACCCGATCAAAAAAGTCTAAAGTAACCCAATACCTGACCGATTAGTTCAACAAGAGATCGGTGCATGGAGAGTGGTTCTCCCTGCTGAAAGCTCTGAGTTGTGGTGACTCGGAGCGATAAAGCGATCTTCAGGCAGGGTACAGCAAACTCCTGCCAAAACTTAATCAGCATTCCCGCTCGAAAGAGGGGGATGGAGAGGTGTGTATATGGGTCTTCGGATTAACACGAATACGCAATCGTTAGCGGCTCAGCGTCACTTGGGCAATACCAACAATGCTCAGCGAGCATCATTGGAGAAAATGGCTTCCGGTTCGCGGATCACGAAAGCATCAGACGATGCTGCAGGACTTGCGATTTCTGAAAAGATGCGGGGTCAGATTCGCTCCCTCAATCAGGGTACCCGAAACGCAAACGACGGGATCGGTCTCATTCAGACTGCTGAAGGCGGGATGAACGAAGTCGGTAACATCCTTGTGCGTATGCGCGAGCTCTCGATTCAGGCAGCTTCCGATACCATTGGTGAGTCTGAGCGCGCGTTCGTTGACAAAGAAGTACAAGCACTCAAATCAGAAGTTCAGCGCATTGCTGACTCGACTGAGTACAACGGACGTAAGCTGCTTGCTGGTGAAGGCGAAGTGCTTGAGTTCCAAATTGGACCTCACAATAACCCAACGCAAGATCGCTTTCAGTTCGATCAAGCTCGCGCAAACGTGAGTGTGGATCGTCTTGGAATCGGAAGTGTCTCGACCATTTCTAAGGCGAGCGCTCAGGAGAACCTGACGATTCTCGATGGCGCAATCAATACGCTTATGGAGAACCGCTCAGAGCTCGGCGCCCTTCAGAACCGAATGCAAGCTACAGTTGCTAACAACCAGATCTACGCTGAGAACCTCTCAGGTGCTCGCAGCCGTATCGCGGATGTCGACGTAGCTTCTGAAACTGCTGAACTCACCCGCTTCAATATCCTCGGGGCGGCGGGTACGGCGGTCCTCAGTCAAGCAAACCAAAACGCTCAGCAAGCGCTGAAGTTGATCTAAGTTCTTGGCTGACTGAGGTTAGATGATCTCGGGTGGGGCTGCTGCAAGGCTGCAGTGGCTCCACCCTTTTTTATTCTTTAAAATCGAGCTTTTACAGCAGCAGTCAAAAAACGATCGAATATCCGATTTTTTGACTCAAGTATTTTGACGCATCACCGATAGGTACAGTGTCAGATCGAGAGGTGGACGCCCTCCCGGCCTGACAAATGGGCGACGCTTCGGGGACGTGCTGTGACTGTAAACTCATCACGCACCCAGAACGTCATGGTTAAACCGCTCGCTTGCGCGATGCCACTC
The DNA here is from genome assembly GCA_044352155.1 of Bdellovibrionia bacterium. Lineage (GTDB taxonomy): Bacteria > Bdellovibrionota > UBA1018 > UBA1018 > JBILEK01 > JBILEK01. The sequence goes on along the minus strand of JBILEK010000044.1, from coordinate 17,442 downwards.
GCGCGAGATGGGCTTTGGTAAGGACTTTGACATATGGGCTTAAGAATTAATACGAACGTAGCTTCTCTGGCAGCTCAACGGGCTCTCTCCCGTACGAGTGAATCTCAAGGAAAACATTTTCAACGAATTGCATCGGGTAACCGGATTACCTCCGCCGGTGATGATGCCGCAGGTCTCTCCATCAGCGAGAACATGCGCGCGCAGATTCGGTCGTTGGGCCAGGCGCACCGCAACGCGAACGACGGGATCTCAGCCGTACAAGTTGCCGAAGGCGGATTGTACGAGATCTCGAACATTGTCGTGCGCTTGCGCGAACTTTCTGTTCAGGCTGCATCCGACACCGTCGGAGATCGTGAACGTGGATTCATCAACCAAGAGTTTCAAAGCTTGGTCGGTGAGGTTGATCGCATTTCCAACGTTACGAACTTCAACGGCACACCCCTTTTGAACGGACAAGCTCCAAAAGGTGAGCTTGAGTTTCAGGTGGGAGCTCGGTCGGATGATGCGGATCGAATCAAATTCAAAGTGAGCGAGAACGATGTTCGAGCTGATGCGCTAGGAATCACGGGCTTGAGTGCCTCGACTGTGGATGACGCTCGAGCGAACCTCGATAAGCTTGATGACGCCATGGGATTGGTGAACGGTGCTCGCGCTCGTCTGGGCGCGATGCAGAATAAGCTTGGCGCCACTGTGAGCAACTTGGAGATCGCACGAGAGAACCTCTCACAAGCGCGCTCTCGAATCTCTGATACTGACATCGCAGCTTCGACCTCAGAGCTCGTTCGCGAAAACATCCTTCAGCAGGCAGGGATCTCGGTTCTTGCTCAAGCGAACAACGCTCCTACGTCAGCTCTCAAGCTGATCTAAGCGCCCGATGCTTCTTAGTATTCCAACTGGTTTGCGCCCGTAGCTTCATGGTTTCGAATTGTCGGTACCAGTGAGGCGACTTAAGCCCGTCCCCCGGAGTTTGCCGAGAACTCTGGGGGACACTTTTTTTGAGGTTCGTATGTTGGCTCGAATTGCGCCTGCTCAGATGTTCTGGATCCTAAGCATTTGCGCTTTTTTGATCTCGATGACTTCAGTGATCGCGGGCTAAAGCGCCGGACAAGTGCAAATGTACTTTATGAACGCGTCGATTACAGATTTCTGAATATACTGCTCAAACACTTCTCGCCGAACAGAATGATGCCCTTGATCCAGAACATAGTAGTGAGTGCGAACCCCGGTACCAGACTGAGCAGAGCTTGTGAATGCAAGTCGCCCCCCCCGAGACGCATCAATGGTGAGATCATCAAGCGATCCTCCCCGCGACACAGTCATGAGATGTCCACCGTTCGGAGCCATATACTGCATTTCGAAATCTCTCTGATCGACCTTGGTGTCGATCAGCACGAGTGCGTGGACTGAGTTGCCGTCGCTACTGATTTTCGCAAGCACTTCATTGACACCACGCTGACGGATCGTGTTGGGGAGACGAACGTCATCACCTGAGATCGCACTTACATCACAAGTTTGCTGAGCTTGTGTCTTGATGATGAAGCGAATTTGCTCTTGGAGCTCGCCCGGAGTCGCTATGGCGGATAGAGGGAGCAGGCTTGCGGCAAGAAAAGCAAAAAAGCGTGTGTTGAGCATCGATAAGATTCCTTTTGCGCTGTGTTATCACGCGTTTGTGCTTCGGACAAGGCGCACCTGGTCGATTGAGTTCTCAAGTCTGGGTCACAGCTGACCGAGAAGAAAGATGGAGAGTTTCAGAATCATGGTCCGGATCCGCTCGGTCATCCCTAACCTTCCTTCAGCTTACCGTGTGAGCGAAAAAGGCTCGGCCGACGACTTTCAGTCTCAGATGGACCAGCAGCAAAAAAATCCTCAAAAAGATCAAGAGTCTATCGAAGTTACAGACGAGTCTGTAGCAAGCGCGCTTGAAGCATTTAGTCAGGATCAAGACTTAAAGTCCAAAGGTTTACGCGCTGAATCCTTGGGGCAAGGTCCGGGGTTACGAATCGTTCTCAAAGACGGGAGCGGTCGGGTCGTCCGTCAACTCTCTGGCGAAGAGTTTTTAAAGCTCCGTGAGGCGCTCGATCGTCGCGGTCAGCTTTTGGATCAAAAGATCTAACCGCTCACTGCCGGAATCGACTATTTCTGAGAGCACTGATGCGAGTGTTTGCGATCTCCGATGTCCACTTAGAGAACGAGAGTGACCCGATGATCGCACGCCTGGAGGCGTGGTGGGGATCCATGGGCTTAGGCGATACGTTTGTCGCGGCAGGAGATTTGTTTGATGTTTTTGTGGGTCCCAAAGCAGTGTTTGCTCGACGCTTTGATCGAGTAATCCAGGCGCTGCACGAGTTTGGATCACGAGGAGGGGAGACTCATTTCATCGAAGGGAATCATGATTTTTTTCATGATCGCGTGTTTCGCGGGATTCCTGGGTTTCAGTTTCATTCAGGGAGATTGGAGCTTGAGCGTGCAGGCAAGCGATTTTGCTTCGAGCATGGCGATCTCGTAGATCGTAAGGATTATGGGTATCGTCTCTTGCGCACGTTTTTTCGTAGTCTCCCGATGCGTGCGTTCATCTATGGAGCCCCTGGGCAGTGGGTAGATTGGTTGGGCCGGAGCTCCTCTCATGCAAGTCAGCAGCTTGGGCCACGCTTACCCGACCAGCTCCCACCCCAGCAGCGCTCAAAACTTCGGGAGCTCTACCGTCAGTATGCGGCGATGAGAGTAGGAGAGGGTTTCGATTACGTCATCCTCGGGCACTGCCACGAGCCTGACGATTATTTGATTCGTACCGAGCGCCGTGAAGGGCGATATTTAAATGTCGGTTTTCCAAAAGCACATGGTGATGCTCTGATGTGGAGCGCCCAATCTGGGGAAATGATCAAAACGAAGATTCCTTGACACCTACGCGCACCGCAGGATGGGTCTTCTCGTTTTTCATAAATTCACGCATAATTGAAAAGTAAACGCGTCTTCACAGCAGTGAAAACGCAATGACTGACCATGGATGGGAGGTCCGGATACTTTGGGATTACGTTTTGATCCCGTTGGCGGAGGCCAATTCAAAGCAGCAGTGCAGGCCATGATCGAAGCCGAAAAGGTTCCGATCAAAGGCCTCGAAGCCAAGAAGGCGAAGGAAGACGCACGCTATAAGCTCTTCCAAGATTTTAAAACTCGCTTCGGTGAGTTGCAGCGTGCGACGGAAGACATTAGCTCCTTCAAAAAACTGCGAGAACTCAAAGTTGACCTAGGCGACGGCGTTGACGTGCTTGGGGTCACTGTCGACAAGGACCGAGCACAGCCCGGAGTTTATCAGGTAACTGTAGATGAGCTTGCAGGTCGCAAAGCAATCATTACTAACGGATTTGAGGACCCCGACGCACCAGTTCTTGGGATGGGGTACTTTAAGGCGTACGGAGTAAAAGATAACGATCTCGAAGTATTTGTCGATGAGGCAACCGCAAGCCTAAGAGGTTTGGCAAAGGCGATCAACACCGAGCGAAACTCCCCTGTGACCGCAGAAGTCGTACGCGATGAGTATGATCCCGAGCGTCCATGGAGACTGATCATTAAGTCTAAGGCCGATGGTCTTGCCGAGAGTGCCGAGATCCCTGAGTTTTACTTTTTGGGCGGAAAAAAAGACATCTACATTGATGACGACCGAACAGCGAAAAACGCGGTTCTTCGCGTCGATGACTTCGAAATTGAAGCCAAATCAAACACGATTGAAAATTTCTTTGATGGCGTGAACCTTAGGCTTCTCTCTGCTCGTCCAGACAAACCCGTCACGATGAAGATCACTGTCGATTATGAAAAGGTCTCAGGAAAGCTCAAAGGCACGATCGATGGCGTGAATAAGGTGCTTGAGTTCATTACAAAACAAAACACGATCGACCAGAACACTGATACTTCGACAACCTTTGCGGGAGATACTTCGCTCCAAAGCGTGGAATATCGGTTGCGTAACCTTTTTCATGAAGGGTTTGCTTCGAACGATCCAGAGCACCCTAGTTTTCGCGTCATCCACCTCAATGAGATTGGCGTTGAATTTAGTAAGAACGGCCAAATTCTCTTTAATCAGGACAAGTTTAAGAAAGCTCTTGAGTCTGACTTTGACGGTATCGCTGAGGCGATTTCAGGAGAGTTTGGCTTCGCCAATCAGCTTCGCTCTGTGGTGGGAATGTACACACGCCCGGGTGATGGACTTATTGCGATGCGCGAGCAAGGACTTAAAAATCGAATTCGCAGGATCGATGACGACATTGCAAGAAAAAATGTCCTCCTCGACAAAAAGACCGAGTCTTTAGTGAGTCAGTTCTCGAGGCTGCAATCATCTTTAGGCAACTTACAGCGCCAGCAGCAGTACATGCAGGCCACTTTAGGCGGTGGCGGCGGAAATCTTGTCAGTCAGCTTTTAGGTTAAATACGATAGGAGAGCGGTGATCCATGAATCAGGGTGCAAACGCATACAAAAAAGCGGCAGTCACAACAGCAACACCAGGGCAAGTTCTGATCATGCTTTATGAAGCAGCGATTCGATACGTCAAAAAAGCGGCAGATTGCATCGATAAAAAAGATAATGCTGGCAAAGGTGTCGCGATTGGCAAGGTCCACGACATTATCAATGAGCTCAACACCTCATTAAACTTTGAGGTAGGTGGAGACATTGCTCGCAACCTAGAACGCCTCTACAATTTCATGGTGGACCAACTTGTCCAAGCGAATGCGAAGAACTCCAAGGAGAACCTCATGAATGTCCAAAAAAATTTGGAGACACTTCTTGAGGGGTGGCGTGGGGCGATCGAAAAAGTCAATAAGGGGCAAACTTAGTGGAACTTGAAGAGCTGCTGACTAAACGTAACGAATGTCTTCGCCTGTTCCTCGATGACTCGCGTCAGTTTATGACAATCGTTTCATCCTGTGACTGGACTGTGCTCGATGACTTCGAGCGACGACGAGACTTGCTTTTGCAGTCCATTAATCACTATGACCAAAAAATTGATCTCTTATTACAACAGGGAGCCCCGGCGTCCTCGCTCGCTTTGATGCGAGTGCATGAAAAGTCGGCTCTCCTAAAAGAAATTGAGCGCTCTGACAGTTTAGTCATCCAGGCACTCGGCCAGAGATTAGATGGAGTAAAGCACGAGATCGCGAGCACTCGTAAGTCTAAAGAGATTCTCTCCAAGTTTCGAAGCGAGCCTTTATCAAAACAGTCTGGAAGTAAGCTGGACCAAGAGGCATGAAAAACATTGGAAGTAAGATTCAACAGACGCTCGAAGAGCGCCTAACCCTTGAGGGCTTGGAGCTCGTTGAGTGTCTAGAGATCCCCGCCGCGTCTGACTCTCGCGTGCGAGCCCGCACAGTCGAGGAGGCTCTGAATGACCTCGAAAAGACTCATGGCGATGCTGCGAGCTATCTCGTGCAAGTTCGAAAAACGGCTCCAAAAGCACGCGTTCCCGATTTGGATGATGAGACGCCAGTTTTTGACCTCCAAGGCGATTTAAACGTGCCCTATCTTCTTCAAAACGCAAGTTTACTTCTCTCTTCTCGTGAGTTCGCTCTGGCGCGCAACGTCTACAAGGCAGTTCTCAAATCCGGAAAAAAATCAGCACAAGCATTGTTTGGAGTTGGACTCACTTTCGAGGGAGAGGGCACGCCCGCCAAAGCGGTGCGCTGCTATGAGGAGTCGATTGCGTATCGCCCCTCTCCTGAGACATTCGATCGATTGATTCGAGTACTCGAAAAGCTTCAACGGCACGAGTACGCAGCTGAGCTTGCCGATCGTGCGCTAGCACTACCTGATCTTACGACTGCGCAGCGCTTTGGGTTTCACCGAAGTGCAGCGGTGCAGTGTGTGCATGCGCAAGATGCAGAAAACGCTGAAAGACATTTGCGAGCTGCAATCGAGATTGAGCCCACGCAACACGCTCTTCTTGGCGATCTAGCAAATCTCTATCTTAGGTCTGGAAGAATGTCTGAAGCGAAGCGCGGCTTCCAAGAGGCGATCGCCGGCAATCCATCGCGCGCAGACTTCTGGTGTGGGCTAGGCGTCTGTCTCCTCCGCGAAGAGGATAAGCAAGGAGCGCACGACTGTTTTGTTCGATCTCTTGAGCTCGATCTGACAGATGCGACTGCCGTTTATTATCTTATCAAGTGCGCGTATGAGCTCAAGCTCTACGCCAGAGCAGAGGAGCTTTTGAGTCGTTATCTCGATAACACCGCAGCAAACTTAAGCCTCCTCTACAGTCTTGCAGGGCTTCAATACCATTTGGGAAAAATGAGAGAAGCGCAAAAAAGTGTGGATCAGATTTTAAGGATGAAACCTGAGCACGCCGGTGCAAAACAGCTCCAGCAGCTCCTAAGTAGATTCGCATCACGGAGGATGGATGGAAACGGCAGAGATAACAGCAGAGAATCAACCACGCTCTCCTGCTCCTGAGGATGCGATGGTCGAAAAGATGTTACGAGGTTTTGTGCGCGCTTTGCTCTCCGAGCTTGAGGCTCAGAGTGGGACCCAGACGTGAGCGTGCTTGAGATCGAGAAATCGGCTGCACGATCTGGAAAGGTCCGTCTCCTCGTTTTGTTGCTGGGCCGTTTGGGCGATACCTTTCAGTCGTTGATGGCTTTGCGTGCCGCTCATCAACTGTATCCAGAGCTTGAGATCCATGTTGTAGCAAGATCTGGTAGTGGAGATGCCTTGCGACGCGTGCCTTGGATCGTTGGGGTATCAGAGCTTGATGCAGTATCGATCCTTGAGCCCTTTACACTTAACTCTGAGCCGCACCTTTCTGAGTCTCGTGCAATCCAAAAAGCCGCGCGCTGGCTCTCGCCGCTTGTAGATCAGCGCTGGGATTTTGTTTTGGATTGGACGTTTTCTGAGGCCAGTAGCTATCTCTCCTCCTTGATCCCATCGTCCACTCGTCTGGGTTATGCGCGCACAGAGCAGTTGCAGGGTATCTGTATGGATGATTGGAGTTGTTATCTCCAAGGAGTCGTCCAAAACGGAATTGCTCAAAACATTCACCTTACAGACATACTGACGACGCAGCTTTTAACCGCTTTACAGATTAAAGTTGGAGAGCCCCGTGACCCCGGGCAGGAGTCGGTAACTTCGAAGCAGTTTTTTGCTCTCAAAAATCCACCCCAAGGTTGGCTCGATGAGGGTCCAGTACACCAAAAGACAATTGCGATTCATCTCGGTCATTCAAGCGCTGATGGTCTCTGGGATACAGCCGCTTGGGCATGTCTTTGTCGCGAGATTCTCGTGCGCCACCCCGACTATCGAATCGTCGTTCTCGGTGATGATCGGGATCGAGCACGGAGCCAAACTTTTTTTGAGAAACTCGCAGACCTCGGTGCCGGACAAAGCCGTATCCTCTCTCTTGTGGGTCGGACCGGATTTGATTTATGGGCAAAGGCTTTGGCGCGATCCTCATGGCTGATCTCGCCTGAAAGTCCGGCACTGCACTTGGCGAGCATTTTAGGCACACGTGTTCTCTATCTCGCTCAATCAAGCGAGAGATTTCATGAGGTTGGCCCGTATGGGAACGGGCACTACGTTCTTAGGTCCAAAAATGACTCCTTAAGCCCCGAGGATGTTTACGCTGTTTGGTCCTATGCTTCGAGTGAGTGGTTTCACTCAAGGCGTGAGTCACTTGAAGAACATCTCAAACAGGGGGACGAGTTAAGATCTGATTTCCAAGTGTATCGATCCGCAATCCGAGGTCTTAAAGAAGGCGGAGGAGTCTACTACAGGCCGATGATTGATCAGACGCTCTCGATCGAGGACTGGAGTGGACTCGTACTAGGGCAAGTTGCGCGAGCTTGGTTTTGTGGTTGGACGTCACCGACTGGGAGTGAGATGACGCGAGAAATGCTCTCTCCCGAGCTGATTCACGGTCTTCGAGGTATTTCCGAGTCGTTCGAGGCTGTATCCAAAATCATTGATCAAGCGATCGAGTGCTCTGTTCGTCTAGAGAAAAAGAGCGAGCGACTTAAGTCAGCTCACTTGATCGACGTTCGACTCCGAGAAGATCTTCATGTCTCAGGTGCTGAGCTTCAGGAGCTTGATCAGTTGCTTGAGCGGCTCGCAAGCGTTCATCGACCAGTGTTCGCTCTTCATAAAATGCGCGAAGTCCTGATGCACAACATCGAGGCAGAGACACTGCCAGAAGTTGCACGTGAGGGTCGTCTGATCTACGAGCGCCTCAAGAGCGCCTCGCAGATCTATCGTAACTGGATCGAGTTCACACTCGCTCTGGCTCGTCCTCGCGTTGTTGCGACTCGAGTGATTCCTCTCCAAATGCACGAAGAGGCGTAACTTTTGCGTCCCCGATTAGTCCCCAAGTCGTAAGACGTGTGCGCGCAAGAGCACGGGTGGTTTCGATGACTTCACTGGTGATGGGTCCAAGAGGCCCACGAATACACGCGAGTGTCGCACCATGTTTGAGTGCGATTTTGTAGATCTCTTTCACTTTAGCCATCGATAGCTTTTTTGAGAGAGAGTAGCTTTCGTCGCGCCGATCAATCGACAGTAAAGCGGTTTCGGCAAGACATGCGTAAACTGAGTTTCCTGCAAGACCGATATCTTTTTCGATTTTCGGGTTTCCCGGTAAGAGGACTTCGCCGCTTTCAACGACGAGGACGTCTGGTCTTCGCTGTGCTTGCTCCGGACTGACATCAAATGGACGTGAGCAGTCGCAGATTACCGCACCTGGTTTTACTCGATCGATATCAAGAGTATTGCCTCTAATGTTTGATGTTGCGGTCACCACCAAATCACAGCTCGGGAGATCGTGGCTTGAGTTTGTGGAGACACGAACTACCGTACCTGGCGCAACTGCAAGAACTTCGTCTCTGAGCTCAAGGAGTTTGTCAGAGTGGCGCGAGACCAATACGATCTCCTTACAGACCAGTGCTACCAACAGTGCAGACACTCGCCCGATGCTCCCGGTAGCGCCAATGATCATCGCTTTAGCTTGATAGCGCTTTCCGTCCGGCACGAGTGACACAAGACCCATTTTCTCGATCATCTCTTTTGCGGCCCATAGAGTCGTTGAGACCGTGAATGAGTTTCCAGTGGTTACGGGGATGGGAGATGCTTTCTCGACAGTCACTCCCGCATCGCCTACGACTTTGGTGTAGGCTCCAAGTCCGATGAGTGTCGCGCCGTGCTTTTGAGCCATCTTCGCAGCGTCAACGAGCCTGCCGTAGATGAATGATTCGTTCATGGATAAAAGTTTTCGAGGAGTTGCAAGCAGCGCGTAAAGATCAATCGTAGTCTGAACCCCAGTTGCAGAGCTTCTTACACCATGAATTTGGCCGTAAGGTTGGATGGGTGCATGTGCAAGAGCCCCCTCAAAAGCGTCTCTCAAAAAAAGTGGAGCGTCTTTCATTACTCGAAAACCAGGTACTTTCCAAAAATCCTGTTGAGCAAGGGGATGAATCACAAAGGCGCATCTTCTGGTCTGACTCTCTCGTACTTGGATCCGATTTGGTTCAACTCGGTTTCTCTGCACCCAGCTGAGCAAGTACTCTTCGGTTGAGAGCAGGCTGTTCTCCATTAACCGAAGCTGATCCAATATCGCTCCATAGACCACAAGTGGACAGTCCCTAAAAGGTCCTTGCTTTCGGATCGCCTCAGGGATTGTCTCAATCAGAGATCTTACTCCAGCACGAGTCAGCTGATTGCGGATGTCATCGCGGATATAGTCTGCGACAACCACTTTTCCCTCAAAGACAGAATAGTCCGTAAAACGATCTAAAAGATTTCCAAACGTGATAAAAACATCGGTCTCCGAGATCCACCGTTTCAGAATCGCAAGTACCTTTGGATCTTGTGTGTTTTGGGCTGAGGTGTTTCCGATGCGTTGAAAGAACTGTCGTGCGAAGCTCAGAGTCTTAAGTACGCGCTCAAGCTCTTTTTCGCTGTGGATCTTTTTTGGGATTTTGGTAAGCAGCAGAAGATCGGCGCTTGTGAACTGCGCGCCGGCACCGATGATTTTTTGCAGGTACGGACTTACAAGTGCGCAGTGAAACAGAGTCCGTTTGTTTCTGAAAAAATCAGGCTGCTCTGTGAGCACACGCTGAAGGAGCCAGTGAGCAAAGAAGTCTCTGATCTCCTCTGAGTCATAGACTGGCGTGCGCGTGGCGCGTCGTAAAAGTTGCAAGTACTCAGGTTGGATGATGCGAGTCCTTCCAGCGCTTGCAGCTTTCTGTAAACCAAGTGCGATCCCTGCAACTTGACCGTCGTACTCTTCAATCAGTTTTTGTGCGGTAGGAAAGTCGTAACCGATTTGATGCTCAATCATCTGGAAAGGGACCTGCGAGAACTGAAACTCCTCTGTTCTGACGGGCCCCTTTTTCGAAAACGAGATTAATAAAATTTTTTTTCGGTGAGAGATCATCGATGAGCGCCCTTAAATCTCTCAAACGTCTCAAAAAACGACTCTTGATATGCTTTAAAGAATGGGATTGTTACTTCAGGGTGATCGCGTTTGAAGTTTTCATTTGGAAAATTCACCTCACTTTGTGCAAAATAAAACGCGCGAGCAAGCGATGGCCCGAAAAATCGTTCTACTGCAGGTAGCCAGCGTTCAGGTGAACTCGCGTAGCGGATCTTTGATTTCGGTAGATAGCGCTCAAAAGCACTCTCGCAAAACTCTCCGATCCGAGCGGTTGAGCTATCATAGAGTCCGTAGACGTTGGACGAGCTTCTCTCCTGAAGCGCACGAGCGGCGATCGCTTTTGCCGCAAGATCAACTGGCACAAGTGGAAAAGGGAGGTCAGGCTTGACGGGTAACGGGAGTGCTGAGCGCCAATAGCGAACCAGTGGTCGAAGTTTTTGTAGAAGATCTAAAAACAAATACGGACCATCAAGTCGCTCGATTTGAGAACTAGGTCTCTGTGCCCCCACTAAAATACCGATTCGATAAACTGAGTAAGGTAAACCTGAGTCGGTGATCAATCTCTCGGCCACGGCCTTTGTAAACGCATAAGAGACTGGGCTGTCCGTAATCTTTGGCAGCGGCTCCTCGCAGAGCGGCGTTTTCAGTGCGGACGCGACAGTATAAGTTGAAGCGAAAAAGACTTGAATCGGTTTTGCTGAATGAAATACTTTTGAAAGCTCAAGTAGGTTGAGCGTTGCGAGTACGTTCTGAGAGTAGTGATCCGAGTCTTGCGCTGAAAAATCATAGAGACCGGCGAGATGGATGATCCGATCTGGAAACAAATCCCGAGATGCCGGGATGAGGGAGGATAGATTTTCAGAGCTCGAGAGATCGAATCTTAAAAAATGCACTCGCGGATCAGGGTGGGTGAGTCTTTGTCGAGTGAGAAGCTGAACAGACTCGACCCTGGACTCCTGAAGTAAGAGTTTGAGAAGTTCTCTACCCAAAAAACCGGTGCCCCCTGTGAGAAGAATCTTCATGCCTCTGCCTCACGGAAGACTCGAAGCGCACGAGGACGTACTCTAAAGTTCAGCGATGCTGATTCTGTAAGGGTCTCTCCATCTCCAAAGACACGAATGCTTTCACCCTTTGGACTTTCAATCGTCACCTCTGATGTAGAGAACGAAATGAAGTCAGGGCTTAGGCTTCCTCTTCTGAGCTCAAAAAGTGATCTCAAAAGCTCTGTCGCACCAGTTCCAGGGAGGATTAAAACGTGAAACATTTGATCTGCGTTATCCTGTTTAGGTGCGACGCGTATGTTTCCGCCGAGAAACTCCTGATTGGAGACAAAGACTGCAGCGGTTTCTAAAGTTTCATCAAAAGTTCCTGAAAAAATCCGCAAAACTCGGGCACAGCTCGGATCAAAAAAGAGTATTTTTGCAGTCATCAAGGTATAGATGTCATCACCCAGTACTCGACGAGCAATTTGATAGAGAGGCTTGCCTCCGCGCAAACGATTGAAGCTCTCAGTGAGTACTGCACCAACGCCTACTCCTGCAACAGTGGCGTAGGGAGTCCCTTCGACTTCAATGACATCAATCTCTGTGACACAGTAGTCATCGATCAGTCTTTGGACTTGTGCCCAGTCCGCTCGAATATGCAACTCACGCGAGAAGTCGTTTGCGGTCCCACTTGGAAACGGAAACAGCGGCACTCCACTTTGAAGAAGACCTCTGAGTGCATGATTTTGAGTACCATCGCCACCTAAAACCACAGCAGCTTCAAAAACGGTAGGATCGAGATTTTGACAAATATGTCTCATCTCGTCTGACGAGTTTGGGAGAAAAATTTTAAGATCTCTTCCCCAAAGCAAACGCTCGCCATCGTAGAGATGTCGACGAACGTTACCGTCTCCAGCTTTAGGGTTCCCAATGAGTGCAAGCTTTCTCAAGAAAGGCATCCACTCTGGTTAAATCTTCGGGACATCTCTATGATTGTAGAAACGAGCGATCATGCTTGGGAGCAGGTAAAAAATGCCGGGTTTAGTTCATCATCTTCTTGAAGCGATTCAAATCAATCGAGAGCGCATGCCCCGTTACTCAGATCTGAGCGGAGGCCAAAGTCTTTGGATCTCGCGTCAGTTGATTCTCTCGGAGATTTTGAGTCTTCCGTTTGGTGCGTTTACCGACGCATGGGGTCGCAAATTTCAGAAACACGGAATACCCATCGTTCTTGAAGAGTATGTCCCCATGAGGCTGGGAGCGTTTCAAGACCAAGTCGCTCGACCTACTGAGCCCTTTGAGCGTTACGATGGGCGTGCACTTGGCCATCGCCTGAAAGGTGCTTGGAAACGAGGTAGATTTGATGCAGTGGATGCTCTCGCAACGTCAGAAATCGCACGCCTACAGGATCAGCCTTTTTTTCACTGCATGGTCAGACATCTGCTCGAATCTGTTCTGCGAATCTCACGGCTTGCTCCATTGCACGATGACTTAGCGCGATCAAAGGGTATAGCAAGTTCTTTGCGACTTTCGGCTTGGATGCTTTGGACGCATTTTCCTTTGTTTGATTCGGCCTCAAGAATCGATGCACAGTGTGCACCTTTACAGGCGCGGGGGATTCCGATCCTTGCGCAAGATCTTCCTGTGATCCCTCCGGACTCCGATTTTTACTCACGCTTAAACAAAGTATAGTTGTGAGTCCAGGTTTCTTGAGCTGCTCGTTTAAGCAAGTGCATGCTCTTGGCTTGGGTGTTGAGCAGTGCTCCAACAGTATCAATAAAACCAGCATCATAAGCTCTTTTTGCTGCCCAACCCATGCATCCGCTCGCGAGTCCCATCGCTTGATGCGCTCGATGAACTGCAATCGTTTTTACGATCGTTGTTGCACGCTCGATAAATAGAAAAAAATAAGCGATTTCGTTACCTTGTGAATCCAAAACAAAATGTGAAAAACGTACATCACGCGCAATGAGCGGAGGAGCATAAAGTTTCTCATACTCCTCTTGAGAGATCGGCTCTGCAAGAAAGCTCTCCGTAAACGACTGCGTATTAATACTCTGAATCGCCTTAATCTCTCTTGAAAGGTTGTTTTTTAAATCAAACTCACGAAACTGATACCCTTGATTGAGAGCATTTTGGACAAAAGGTGCGCACAGTTTTGCGACGTGATCTAAGCCGTAAAAACCTTTCGAGCAGTAAAACTGAGTTGGAACAAATCTGCTCTCCTCCAGTAAGTCTTTTAACAGTGGATCTCGCAAAGGCTCCCAGCTATAGCCAGGGTCTGGATCAGTATCAACTCTTAGCCGATACGAGTGCCAGCTTGAGAAATTAACTGGCGCGTACAGAGTGGTTCGATTTTTCTCGGAAAGCCAAGCCATGGCTTCATGGAGAAGCGTCTTCCCAGCGACTCGAGAGTCTGAAGGGCAAAAGAAAAATCCCAAGTACCCTACGCTTGGTTTTGTCAGCGATACGTTCGCTCCGATCCGCGCTATATCCTGACCTTCGCTCTCTAAAATCCAAAACTCACGTTCAAAGGGGACTTTGATCTTCAGAAATTCAACATCGACTGCAGAAAGAGCTAAAAAACGCGAGTCAAACTCCGTTGTGTCTAGGAAGGAGCTTCTTTTTAGGCATTTCATTCTAAAATTCTCACTTCACCGCGTGCAGCATCCATGCGCACACGCATTCCCGTTTTGAGTCGGGTCATCAGTCCACCGGAGATGCCAACAATCGTCGGAAGCCCGAGTTCCCGCGCGACCACTGCAGAGTGAGAGAGTAGTGATCCTCGCTCGATCAAAAGCCCAGAACACGACGGATAAAGTGGGACCCAACCCGGGTCAGTTCTGGAAGTCACTAAGATCTGACCTTGAAGAGCTGCGGTATCTGCAAGTTCATGAGCGACTAAGACTTCACCTTCAATGACGCCAGGCGAGCACGGAGTGCCGATCAAGATATGAGGGTCTTCAGAGATTGGCATCTGTTTACGAAGAAGATCCCCAGCCTCAAGGATACTTGTAAACCCCAGCGAAGCTCCAAGCGCGCCATAAGTGACAAACCTCTCAGGAGGTGGAGGCGACTTGCGGAACTCAGCGAATTCATTTTTTCGAATTCGTGCAAGCGAACTTAAACTTAAGGTCACGCTCCGCCCCTCGATCCACCCTTGCAGCTCATCGACGGTGAGATAAAAAACGTCCCGTGGACTCTCCAGAACTCCAAGGCTATAAAGATGCTCGCCCATAGCGCGAAAGAGTCGTCGACAAATTCCGTAAATTTTTGTGCGGTCGAAGCGAAGATCCTCTCGGTTTTGAACAGCCCTTCGAGCGTGTTTGAGGATCCAGAAAAAATAAGCTCTTCTCAAGCCTTTGAGCTTTTCACGGACAATCGATTCCGCCTCAGTGCGAATCTTTATTTCACGCTCAAGCATGTCCTGAATTGAGTAGGCTTTCATGCGGACGTAACTTGAGATCGCTTGCAGAACGAAGGTTGGGTCTTCGTTGAGGTCCTTTTCTTCAAGCTTTAATTCGTTAACGCAGCGAAAACCAAAACGATCTAAGAAATCTTCAATTTTCACTTTTACGGGTTCAAGGAGGGGTTCAGTCTTGAGCAGCTCAAGAAGCTCTGGGGGAGATTTTTGTATAAAGAGCTCCCGAGGGCGGCCGCCGTGCTCATCAATCCAAGCAGCGATTCGCATCAAACATTTGGTGGGTTCGGTGCTCTCAAGATGGCCTTGTCCACATAGTAAATCATTTTGAAGAGACGATCCCGCATCCCCAGGGGTGATCCATTTTTGAACAAGTTTTTTTAGATTTCCGAAAAAAATCATGCAAAGAAAGTCATTCACAATCGGCGCTTGCCATCGATACAAAATCTCACGCTGTAGAGTGGCGTAGTGAGATGAGAGCTCCTGCAGTGAGACTTGTGAATAGTCGGTTTTTCGATGGAGCGCGTAGATCTGATTAAAGTTTTTTTTGAAGGCACGAATGATTTTCTGACTTCGCAAAAATCGATACGCCATCGTGAGAGCAACTTTAGCTTTTTGATATTTATTCCAGGGGGCGGCCGTATTTATAAAGTCAAAAATTGCTCGATCTTCCGTGCGCATATCTTTTTTCACGCCCATCATAGTTTCCATGAAGGCGGCGTTGCTCGCTGAGCCCGGAAGCATCATCAGCAGTCGATACCAGTTAGCAAGATTGTAATAAATTCTGCCACGAATGAGTCCCAGCATGTTCTTAAAGCGAGACTCGTTTTCTATGATTGTCTTTTTTGGGACACCAAGCATCTCGGAGATCTGATAGTAGACCGTCTGATAAGCGTGGCTAGCGAAAGAGAAAGTCAGGGGCGACGTCACTCCGCTAAAACTCTCGATAATGTTTGAGTTATCCCACAGATTGGGAGTAAGACCGTTTTGACTTTCTGAGTAAAATGCGGCCGTAGGCAAGCTTGTGATTGGACGCATCTGAAGGCAGTAAAGCTCTTTGCGCTCAATTGCCCACTCGAGATCAAGAAGAACCCCAGTTTTACGTTCGAGCTCAAGCGCCATACGCGCAATCTGGCGGCTCTGATCGTCGGTCAATGAGAGCGCTTTAGATCGTTGCAGATCATGCTCAATCCTCTGTACGCCACCCTGGGCTGCTGAGACGAGTGCATGAGTTTTTTCGGCCGCAAAAGACTCAACGCTGAGATCGGAGCGCTTGACGCTAAAACGATCTGCGTCGATCTCTCCGCTGACTAAGCCCTCACCGAGTCCCCAGACGCTCTCGATCAAGAGGCTGTCACGCTCGAGAGGCTTAAGCGGATCTCGGGAGAAAACGACCCCAGCGCTATCAGAATTCACCATGACTTGAATGACGACAGCGATCCCAATCTGATTAATCTGGATTTTGCGCTCCAGTCGGTAGCGTAAAGCGCGCTCGCTAAAGCCCGATGCCCAGCACCGACGGATCGAGTCTTCAAGAGCAGTTGATCCTCTCTGATCAAGAAAGCTAGAAAAAAGTCCGGCAAAAGAGTGTGTGGCGGAGTCTTCGTCGACTCCGCTTGAACGTACAGCAAAGCGTCTCTGCTCGCCTCCGAGCTCGCGCCACTCTTGGAAAATTTGTTCTCTGATGGACTCAGGAATTGGATGAGATAAAAAAAGTGTCTCAATCTCTCTCTCGAAAGATTTTAGGTCCCCATCGGGACGTAGCCGAGAACGAAGCGAGTGATGCGCAACAAAAGCTTCAAAAATTTGTGTGGAGAGACAGAAAAACGGCGGCACCGGAACTCCAAGCTCCACGAGACGTGCAAGATTTTTTGCCTTTCCGCCTCCGTGGCGAGCAAAGTCAGCAAGTGAATTTGACGGTTTTAAAATCATACTCGACTCATCCAGTGCGCTAGAGGTGCTGCCCAAAGATGCATCAGCAGCGAGAGGGTTGCCGTCCCTTCGATCCACTTGTGTTTTTTTGGAGCAATCCACATCAACAAAAGTGATAGCCAAGTCAGCCCGATGCAGGGGGCAATCCATAAGAACAAGTTCAGCTGAAATGCGGCCCACAAAGAAAGTAATCCCACCATCAGCGCAAGGGCCGCTGAGCGTCCTCGGCCATAAACAGAAAGGTAGGTCTGAAGAGCGGGGTGGGCTTTCGGATCAAGTTTGCGGCAAATTTCGTACATAAAAAAAGCCCCCAGATAGAAAACACCTAATCTGAGACCTAGCTCCCTGTGCTCAGAGCCAAAGGACTCCATTACAAAAAGCGCAAGCCCAAGAATGACGATCTGATGAGTGATTGCGTAGAGCAACGGCTTTTTTTGAAGACGTTCACCCAAAAAAAACTCTCGATACATCAAGTAAAGATAAGCACTCACGCCTAAGTATAAAAGCCCGGAATTAAGACTGATCCAGTACGCACAGGCTGAGGCAGTTAAAACCATGAGTGCAAGCGAGATCCAAATCGCTCGTGAAAACTCACTTAAACTAAACAAACCTCGCGGCAAGGGGCGGTGTGGATGGGCGATTTTATCTTTTTCATAGTCTTTGGTTTCGTCCATGAATCGTAAAGTTGCAGAAAACAAAAAAG
>JBILEK010000010.1:0-50311 GCA_044352155.1 Bdellovibrionia bacterium | reverse complement strand
TAGCCCCCCAAAGCGGCGAGCACTAACGGAATCGAAAGCCGCAGCGTCGAGAGAAAAAACGACGAGAGCTCCTCAAACCCACTCATCCCACCCTCCGCAAAGTCCATTTCGAAAGCCGATCAAAAACACCATCCGAACACGCTGCAAGAATCACGATCGCCTGAAGAACGAGCGCAAACTCACGCGTAATCGCTTGGGTCTCAAGATCAAGCTCCGTCGCACCTTTGTGAAGCGCTCCAAAGAAAAGCGCAGACAACACGATCCCCAGCGGATTTCCTCGCGCAAGTAAAGCGACCGCAATCCCCATAAAACCAAAGTCAGCAGAAAACCCGAGCCGATATCGATGCACTCCACCCATGACCTCAGGAGCACAGACCAGACCTGCGATACCTCCCGCAATGGCCATTGCAATAACTTGAGTACGTCCCACCCGGATTCCTGCTACTTGAGCTGCTCGCGGAGAGTCCCCGACCGTCCGCAGATCAAACCCAAGAACAGTTTTACTAAAAACAAACGCACAAACGAGCGCACTAAAAACTGCGATCATAAGTGCAGGTCCCACTGGAGCTTGGTCAAACCAGCTCCAGGCCGTAAGTCGATATCCTGGACCGATATCGAGCGACTCAGGGTTTTGAGTGGCTGGGTTTTTAACGCCGGAGAGGATCACAAAATTCACTAAACTGGCAGCAATGAAGTTGAGCATGATCGTCGTGATCACTTCGTGACTTCCGCGAGTGCTCTTTAACCATCCTGCAAATCCGCCCCAAAAAGCGCCCCCTAAAAAACCAGCCGCAAGACCGAGCGGGATCGCGACGAATGCGGGAGCATCCGGAAGCGCAATCCCTACAAGAGTCATGGCAAGCGCTCCAACCGCAAGCTGCCCCTCTGCACCGACATTAAATAGCCCTGCACGTAAAGCAAAGGCCACTGATAGCCCGGTGAGCATGAGTGGGGTTGAGTAAAACAAAGTCATACCCAAATCGTAGCGAGAACCAAACGCGCCCCTGAACAGCGTTGCAAAAACATGAAACGGCGACTCACCTGCAAATGCAGTCAACGCAAGTCCGAGTATCAGTCCTAATACAACTAAACTGAGGGTTCGCAAGAATGCTCTCACTGCGCTCCTCCCATCCACAACCCAATCTGTTTGAGCTCAAAACTCGGGCGCTCAAGCACACCGCGGACCTCGCCTCGGTACAGCACTGCAATGCGATCACAAAGAGACACAAGCTCATCGAGCTCACCTGAAACCAAAAGCACCGAAGCTCCGCGCGCTCGTGAATCGAGAATTTTTTGATGGATCATTTTTGCAGCACCCAAATCCACTCCGCGCGTCGGATACTCATAGATTTCGACTTCGGCGACTTTTTGCAACTCGCGAGCGACCACTGCTTTTTGCTGATTTCCTCCGGAGAGCGTGCGCATTTTTGCTTGAGGCTCGGGAGGTCTTACATCGAGATCTGCGATCCCCTGTGCTGCACTCTCACGGACATAAGACCAATGAATCACGCCTCCTCTCTGAAACTTTGAATCCCGCTGGCGACCTAAAAGAAAATTCCACTCCACGCTCTCATCTAAGAGCACTGCCTCATGATGCCGATCTCCGGGCACGTAGGCGGTAGAGAACCCTTGCTGCCTGGCAGAGCGAAGTGCAGATTGGACGCAATCTCTCTGACCATTTCCATCAACACCTGCAATCCCTAAAACCTCACCAAACCCAAGTGAGAGGTTCTTACCAATCGAAAAGCTCTTCTTTGCCGTAAACGCTCTCTCATCCCGATGCAGTCTTGTGATTGGAGCTCCGACCATCGCAGTCGCAAGCTGAGGCTCGTCCACCTCTGAGGTCTCAAAATGTCCCACCACCTCTCCAGCTCGAAGCACTGTGATCCGATCTGAGAGAGCGAGCACCTCTCTGAGCTTGTGAGTGATGAGCAAGATCGTATGCCCCTGAGCTTTCAGACGACGAAGCTCATCAAAGAAAGCATCGGTCTCCTGAGGAGTGAGTACTGCTGTTGGTTCATCTAAGATCAGAATGCGGGCTTTTCGGTAAAGGAGCTTTAAAATCTCAACTCTCTGCTGAGCACCAACAGGCAAGTCCTCGATCTGTGCATCAAGCCTGAGCTGCATGCCTGCGGAGCGCATGATTTTTTCGATCTCAGAGATCGCCTGTTTGCGATTAAGTCTGCCTGTCCAGCGCGCGGGCTCAGAGCCCACGATCACGTTATCGAGCACCGTCTCGTTGGGAGCGAGCATAAAATGCTGGTGAACCATCCCAATCCCCAGCGCAATCGCATCCCGCGGAGTTGCAAAGCGAACTGCTTCTCCATGAACTCGGATCGAGCCTGAGTCGGGTCGGAACTCACCGTAGAGCATCCGAAGAGCGGTTGACTTTCCTGCACCGTTCTCGCCAATGATCGCATGAATGGATCCGGACGCGACCTTAAAGCTCAGATTGCGGTTAGCTTGACACAACCCAAAAGCCTTGGAAACAGACTCAAACTCAACGGCAGGCGCTGCGTGCATTAACGCTTCGTGCTCTGCAAATAGTAGTCGGGAACTTTGGTTTTTCCCGCCACGATTGATCCCTTGATCGCACTCAAGCGCTTGAGGATTTCAGCATCAAGAAGTGCGCGATTATGCTCATCGAGAGCGAAGTCAACGCCTTCATTGGCCAAACCGTGCCTCAAGGTTCCTGCAGTGAACTGACGAGCCAAGGTTTGCTCAATCACACGCTCAACCGCAACATCCACACGCTTGAGCATGCTAGTCAGCACAACACCGGGACGCATCCAGTTTTGATTGCTATCGACACCGATTGCGAATTTCTTTTTCTCCTCAGCTGCATCAAATGCACCGACCCCTGAAGCCCCCGCCGCTGCGAAGGTCACATCGGCACCTTGGTTGAACTGAGTGAGTGCAAGCTCTTTTGCTTTGGGAGGATTGTTCCAAGCCGAGGCAGTGACGCCCACGTAGTGAGTGAGGATTTGGATTTTTGAGTTCACCGCCTGAGCGCCAGCTCGGTAACCCATCTCAAATCGCCTAATCAGCGGGACATCCATGCCACCGATAAACCCGATCTTGCCAGACTTACTTTTCATGGCTGCGATTGCTCCGATGAGGTAGGCGCCCTCATGCTCCTCAAAAAGCAAAGTGCGCACATTGGGGAGCGTCACTTCGGCGTCGACGATTGCAAACTTTTGCTCTGGAAACTGGGCCGCTACTTTTTTGAGCGCGTCTGCCTGAGCAAATCCGATCGAAACGATGAGGTCCATTTTCCGGCGGGCCAAAGAGCGAAGCAATGTCTCAAAAGCGTGATCGTCGGGGGCCTCGACTGTTTTTAACTCAAATCCTAATTTTTTCTGCGCGCGAGTAGCCCCTAAGAACGCGGAAGCATTGAAGGACTTGTCGTCCTTACCCCCCTTATCTAAGACGAGACCCACTTGCGTGGCCCCCGCCGAGAGCGATAGCCAGAGCCCCAAAAAAATCACCGCGGCGCGCATTTTCATAAGTCCTGGGGATACCTGTGGCCAGGGCTTGCGGGCAAGGGATTCTCGATTGTCACGCTAGCTTTTCCAGGATAAACACTATGCGTCATATGGAAATGGTCCACTTTATCCCTCCCATCGAACGACGGATGGCTATGCAGGCAGCCCTGTCAGATCAGCTCCCTGCTCTGATCCTCGGCTCAAGTGGTACGGGAAAAGGTGCCATCGCCAAATGGATTCACCGCAACTCTCCACGCGCGCTAAAGCCATTTGTCACCGCACGACTGGAGACTCCACTCTATGAGCAACTCCCGCTTGCGCGTGAGGGCACTCTTCTTGTGCCAGAGATCACGGAGTTTCCGCTCGGAGAGCAGCTACGGCTGCTTGAGTTCCTAAAAAACAAAACCATCCCACACCCTCACTCTTCCTCGCTTCGAATGCTCGTCCCCTGCAGGGTCATTGCGACCTCAAGTCACGGAATCGAAAAGCGCGCCGAAGCCGGTCTGTTCAATGCGGAGCTCCTCGCAGAGCTCTCGGCGTTTCGGATCGAGATGCCTGATCTCGCTCTTCGGAGCGAGGAGTTTGAAGACATTGCGCTTGGGATCTTTAGCGAAATCACTCATGAACTCGGAAAAGATTATCTCCGCACGATCTCCGCTGAGACGCTCGTTCAACTCCTCGACTATCACTGGCCGGGAAATCTCCGTGAGCTCCGCAATGTGTTGCGGATCGCAGTACTCACAGCCACAGGAGAGCGCATCGAAGCGCGCGATCTACCGGACTTTAAGCGCGAGCGCGTAGACTTTCGTGCGTCACGCGATCAGTTTGAACGCGTGTATTTTACGGAGCTCATGCGGAATGCGGGTGGAGACTTAAAGCGGGCGGCCGAGAGCACGCGGATGGAGCCTGAGACACTTCGGGCGCGTTTACAGGCGCTTCAGATTCAGGTTTGAGGTAGAAACTTTTAGCTCAATGCTGAGCCAAAATGCGGTCGCGCCGTTGAAACTCGATCATCAAAAGTTAAACAATTGAGAGCTCCCCTGATCCCTGGCTTCGCCAAATACTCAAGGACGCGGTTCGTAAAACTCAAACCCCGCACGCGAGAGCGGATCCAGCCGCTCAAATCGCTCTTGAGCCCGTGCTCTACATTGAAGGCCTAGGGCTCGCATTTCATCGAGTCGACTCAAACGCGTCGCCTCATCGGGTGCATAAACCACGTAGAGCTCAGGGCATCGCCCGTCCAGACCTTCGAGATTTTTCCACCAGGTCAGAATCCAGGGACGATCCGACAGCCATACCGCGGGTGCCGCATCCGCCATCACCACTCGATCTCGCGGGATCGAGCGCAAAACCGTGCGCAATTCAGAGAAGTGTAGCGCTGAAGCAAAGTTTCGACGGATCTCGCGCGTGGGCGAATGCGAAAACAAAAATAGAGTGCCGATCACCCAGACGATTTGCGCAAACGGACGACCCACACCCTGCGCGAGATGCCAAAGCGAGACAAACCAAAGGAGCGGCAGAATCTCGAGCACATAGTGCATCCCAGGACTCCGAAGCCCATCGTATTGCGCGATCACAGCTAGGCCCACAGGGACTAGTAGCGGAATCAAAAGCGCATTCACTCGATCGAAGGGCTTCAGCAAAAAGAAAAAACCACCCAGCGTCAACAAAGTCCCTAGATACCAAAGAATCGGGCTTAATCCGATGACTTCGAGTACGCGATCGGGAGCACTGAGGAGACTCCACGCAACTTCGTGCAAAGAACTGCCCAGATATCCAAAGTAATTTAAAAAATAGTTCTTCTCTGCATGCTTGGGGAGCGTTGCATAGTAAACGAAGCAAGCCAGAAGCCCGACTCCAAGCCCCAGAGACAACGCTCGCTTCGCACGCCCTTGAATGCTGAAGTGCTTGAGTGGATCGAGCACACTCCAGACCAGAAAAAGCGTTCCGACTTGGAGAAGAAGGCTTTCCTTCGAAAAAGCGGCAACCAAAAACGCGAGAACAGAACCGAAGTACGCTTTCCAGTGAAAACGATCTCTCAATCGGGCCCAAATCGCAAACCCGAGGCAGAGTCCAAAAAATCCTACGTGGTTGTCATGAAATCCCCACCCCAGGTTTTCCCAGATCGACTGCGAAATAAGAAGGGGAACGATCGCAATTCCAAATCCAAGCGCGCTGGACTGCCATCGAACACGAAATGCTGAGATCAGAAGCGCAATCCCCCCCACGAGCAATAACGCCGACCAAATCGGCGTCAGCAGCGGGCTGCCATCGAACACGCGATAGACCGGCGATAACAGCGCTAGCGAGAGAACCAGGTGATCGCGCAGAAAATCAACCGCTCGCGAGATCGAGCTATGAAACCCCATCCCTTCAGAAATCGCCCAAATCAGCTGGTGGAAAATCCCCGTGTCAAATGTTGTAAATCCCAAGGCAAAGGACTTTGTCAGGACAAATAGTAGAGCAATGGAGGCGACTCCGCCGATCACTCCCCAAAATGCACTGGCGCTCACATGGAGCCGGGCTAATCCCCCCACAAGCGCAGGCAGCACAACGGACTGCTGGCGCGCTTTTCTCCAGCTCCAAAGCAACACAAACGCAACAAGACTGACTTTACGAGAGTCCCCTGCGTTGACAAACCCTAGCTCGCCCGTGAGTAGGAGCAAAAAAAACAAACCCTCAAAGGAGCGGATCAGGGCTTGCTGCATCTTTAAGGCTGCGAGTCTTTAGCTCCAGCGGTCTGTAGCTGAAAACCAAGTTCCAGCGCCTTCTTAAGATCCGCCTTCACGATCTTAAACGCGTTCAAGCTTCCGGTCGGCGCGCCGCACATCTGCAAATACATTTTGCCGTCGTTGCCCTTTTTCATTTCGAGGACCTCAATACCTGCCCCTTTGAGCTGAGCCGAAACCTTTTCGAGTGTCTTAGCGGGGTCTTCGCCTTCGCAGGATTTTGCGCCATCCGGCTGCGTGATCCATACCGCGGTGTCCTTTGAAGGTGAAGAAGAGGACATCCCCATCGCAAGAAGAAAAAGAATTCCGAAGAGCCGTTTCATTCGCTCAATGCTACTCTACTCCCGCATGAGCACCAAGCCTGAACTCTGGACCTGCGAGCGCCGTGAAACTCTTCTAGAAGCGCCGATTTTCACCCTCGAACGCAAGCACTATATCCTCCCGGACGGGACACGGCCCCATCCGTTCTACGGCTTTCTCGCTCGCGACTGGTGCAATCTCATACCGGTGACCCGCACTGGGCGCATTGTACTTGTGGACCAGTTCAGATCCGGAACCGACGCGAGGCATCTTGAGATTCCGGGCGGTGTGGTCGACCCATCTGACACAGACATCGGTAGTGCGGCATTACGCGAACTCAAAGAAGAAACCGGATACGCACTCGCGACGGGTGGACGGATCACAAAACTCATCGCCACCCACCCGAATCCCGCAATCCAAAACAACCTTTGCCATCTGTTTATTGCAGGACCTGTGGAGCGTTGTTTTGAGCCACGACTCGAAGTCGGCGAAGACTTACACACGCTTGAAGTCGGAATCGACGAGCTCCCTCGGCTGCTTCACGAAGGAAAAATCAGCCACGCCTTGATGCTCAACGCGTTTTTTTATGTGAGCCTGCTTAACCCGATGACCGAACACGCGCTCAAGACGGAGCTTCTGGGTTTTTCGCGTCCCGCACCAGCATGAGCCGAAAACGCGCATCGTACTTGCCGCGCGCGTGAGCTCGACAACACACTAGACAAGCCACATCACCGAGCCGACGGCGGACGGCGGTGTCTTTTGCGCATTGAGGACAGCGATACAGATAGCGCGCGGGCTTAAGTCTGGGAACTGGGTTGTAGCGAGTTGCGCCGATCTGACGCATTTTTGCCAAGAACTCTGCCGTATGCCCGTACGGACGACGTCTGACCCAAAGCCAATAGTGGATCATCTCATGCGCCATCGTATCGCGTAGGTGGCGCTCCTCTTCTTCGAAAAGGTACTCCGCAATCTCAATCACTGCGGGTCGAGGCGCGCGAAACAGTCCGTACCGGCCCCCCGGCATAAAGCGTCCTGCGGTCGAGCGCAGTCGCCCGTTGACCTTCAGGACCGGCTCGGGAAGTCGTCCATCAAAGAACCTGTGATTTAATTCATGAAACAGCGGATAGAGATCTCTCACACCGGATCGAAGTCTACCACAGTCGCACCAGATCCGCCCTGCCCTACTCCGCCATCACGGTAAGATCTAACGTACGGGAGGGTCGCCAAAAGTTTACGCGTCCCTTCGCGGATCGCTCCTGTTCCTAATCCGTGCACCACTGTGACCTGCATCTTCCCATTGCGATACGCACGATCGAGATAGTTCTCGAGCTCTGAAAGAGCCTCTTCAAAGCGTTTTCCGCGCAAATCGATCTGGTGCGGGAGCGTTTCGGAACGCGCTCCGAGGTCTTTAAACTGCACGTTTGATCTTTTCGCAGGCTTCTTCGGCGCTTCTTCTTCCGCAAGCGACTCAAGCTCGGTCAGTTCTACCTCGATACGCAAACCTGAGGGTGTTGAAGAGCGCCCTTGATGGAGCGCTACTTGCGCGTGCGTCCCGCTCAACTCAAGTACGGTACCGAGCGACTTCCACTTTCCAACACGCACCACTTGCCCGACGGAGAGCGAGGGATCTAACGCCTTTTCTTCTGATGGCCTGAGCCCCGTCTTTTCAGCGATCGTGGACTCGAGCTTTGAAGTCGCGGCTTTAAACAAGTCTTGCACCGCTGCCTGCGTCTGGATTGCGGTCTTCGTCGAAGAGTGAGAGCGAAGGGCGGCGATCGTATCTCGTACCTCATCGCGCGCACGCGCGAGGATCTTCTTGAGTTCAAAGCGCGCGTCCTCGAGGAGTTCGGCTGAAGAGCGCTTCACCTTGGCTTCGTACTCGGCTTTGAGTTTCTCGGCGTCGTTTCGGGCATTTTGCGCCTCCTGCTTGAGCTCCGTCACTCCCCGCACTGAGCTCTCAAACTGCGAGAGCAGGCGCTCAAACTCACGGTGGCGCTCACTCACGTAGGAGCGGGCACGCTCCAAGACGCGTGCTGGAAATCCAAGGCTCTCCGCGATCTCAAGCGCACGTGAGCGCCCCGCAGCACCGAGCACGATGCGGTAGGTCGGGACCTTCGAAGTCTCATCAAACTCCATCCCGCAATTGACGATGCGAGGGTCGGTTTGTGCGAGGAGCTTCAACTGCGGATCATGGGTCGTCGCGATCAGGAGCGCCTCATCCTGTACGAGAATCTCCTCAAGAAATGCACGACAGAGGGCCGCCCCTTCTTCGGGGTCCGTCGCAGAATTTAATTCATCAAGCAAGATGAGGCTCTGAGAAGTGAGTCCGGAGAGAATCTCTTGGAACTTTCGGATATGGCCCGAAAAGCTCGAGAGATGCTGCTCAATTGACTGCGCATCACCGAGGTCGGTAAAGATCTGATCAAAAAAAGGGACTTCGAGCTTCTCGGATCCGGGGAACGGAAATCCCGTCCTCGCGCACGCGGCCGCGAGCCCCACTGTCTTGAGTAAGACGGTCTTGCCCCCCGTGTTCGGTCCTGTGAGCATGAGCGCACGAAGCGGAGGTGTCAGATCCAAATCATTGCGAATGATGCGCGCAGAATCCATCGTCCAGAACAAAAGGGGATGAGCAGTCTGTTTGAGCCTAAACTCGCGGCCCTCGCTCAGTGTGATTTTGCGGCCGCTGTACTTCTGAGCAAGACGCGCACGCGCCTGGAGCGCGTCCCACTCAGCAAGGAGCGCCACCGATGCACGGAGCTCCGAAGCGAAGGGTGCGATCTGGTGCGAGGTCTCGCGCAGGATCCGGTAAATCTCCATTTGCAAAGCGCTCTGAAGCTCAAGCAGGCGCTGATTCAAAGGCTGGAGTTCCGCAGGTTCGAAGTAAACCGTTTGCGCACTCGCCGAGATGCTGTGAACGCTTCCAGGGATGCGTCCTTGTGCGTTGGCTTTGAGCGGAATCACGGATCTCCCGTCGCGGACATCGCTGAACTTCTCTTGGAGTACGCCTTCGGAGTGGAGCTTTTGCAGCACTTGATCGAGCGTGTGCGCAATCGCGCCTTTTTGTGTGCGCACTTCCGAGTACAGACGCGCGAGCTCAGGCGATGCGCGCTCCGAAAGCTCGCCTTCAGGGGTGAGTACACGTGAAAGAACGCGTAACGGCAAGGTTGGATCCATGAGCGCACACAGCATGCTCTGGACTCCGGGGCCTGGGATCTCCTCGTTCGAAAGCTGCGTCCAAGTCTCAATCGCGACAAGCCATGCGCGCAGCTCACGCAATGCCGCAAGCTCAAGCACAGAGCCACGGCTGAGCTCAGTAAGCCAAGCGTCCGGGTCAAGGAGATCTAAAAGCGTCGACCAAAGTGTGGTTTTTGTAAGGAGGCTTGAGGCTTCTTCAGTGTGATCCTGAAGATATTGAGCCGAAGCGAGATCTCGCGCCCAAGTCTTAGGCTCTCGCAACAAACGAACGAGCGCAGCCCCAGGCTCAGATCGCGCGAGTTCTGTCGCTTCAGCGATCCATCGATCCCACTCCAAGGCCTTTAGGGCGTCTCGAGTGGAGGCGCTCATAGCTGAAACGCTTACTTAGCTTTAGCGGCAGCCGCGGTCTTTTTGCCGGGCTTACTGAGAGCTACGCGCTGCTTGTAGATGTCGCGCTTGATCTTTTGAAGACGCGGCGAAAGCTTTTCTTCGCGCGTCTCAAACAAAGCAGCCGAGAGACCACCGAGCTTATCGATCGTGCGGATCGCACGCGCCGAAAGGGTGAGCGTCACGGCTTGGCCGAGTTCCGCAATTTGGAACTTCTTTTTCTTTAAGTTTGGAATCCAACGCGTGCGGGTTTTGATGTTGGAGTGAGACACTTTGTTCCCAGTGAAAATACCGATGCTGGACCATTCACAACGACGAGACATGGAAAAAGCTCCTTAAAAAGTTTTTATGCGTTCTTCGAAGCGCGGGACTTTTTCTGCGCTTGGCGGGCTTCAACATAAGCCGCGACTGTTTCGAGCGTTACGGTGTTGGGGCGCTTAGGGTTTCCGTTCTCGTCGAGTTGGAATGTCACTTTCGCGAGTTTGTTGCCGCTTGCGAAACGGCGCATATTCCGACGACCTTTGGAGCTTTTTTTCTTTGGCGTTGCCATGGCACTGATCCTTTAACGTTTTGGAAGGCTTAGGTTATTGCTTGAAACTCCGTGTAAAGTCAACGGATTGTCTGAGGCCTTAGGACTCCTTTAAGCGCTCAACCCTGGCAGACACTCGATCAGGGAAAGGGGCGCGTGAGCATGGATAAATCTCTTTAAATCCAATTATTTGTAGATAAAACCCTTCTGCCGCTGTCCATTAACCGCAAACACGAGCATCCCGACAGAGAGCATGCTTGCGATCACGTAGGGAGCGAAAGGAGCCGCAGAAAACGCAAGCAACCCACAAAACGGCCCCACCGCGCGCGCAAGCGACCCTAAGCCCTGGCTAATACCCATCACCACGCCCTGCCGATCCGCGGGCGCGCTTCGCGAGATCAGTGCCGAGAGTGCAGGATTGACGAGTGAGGATCCGATCGCAAGCGGCAAAATGATCGCAAAGTAGCTCGCATAACTCGGCCCCCAGGGAAAGATCGCCATCCCCACTACGTTGAGCGCAAGTCCGACGACCAGAAGTTTCCACTCTCCAAAGCGTGGAGCAAGCTTTCGGATCGCGCCTCCCTGGAGTGCCGCCCCAATTAAACCCGCCCACATGAGGATGAGCCCCGTCCGGTATCCCGCATCCCCGGTCTCAAAGCCAAAACGCGCTTGAAAGAGGAGAGAAAACGTTTGCTCCATGTGCGTGAACGCGAACGTGACACCGAAAAAGAGCGCAAGCCAGAGCGGGAGATGCGGATAGCGGGCGATCTCGCGCAGGCGCTGTGGGGAAAGCGAGAACCCAGGCGCCCGGAGCGCACGCGCGCGTTTCTCGCGCGGGAGCGACTCGGGCAGCCGGATGCAGGCGAGCAGAAAGTTGAGCCCGCAAAGGGCTGCGGCGAGGAGCCCCGGAGCCGCAAGGCCCAGCTTGGCGGACGCAATTCCGCCTAAGGGGGGACCCAGCGTAAACCCAAGCCCAAACGCCGCGCCGATGAGCCCCATCCCCTTGGCGCGATCCTTTGGTGTAGTGATGTCAGCGATGTAGGCTTGGGCGGCTGAGATATTCGCCGCAAACACGCCACCAAATGCGCGCGAAATCAGGAGCGCTGTAAAGCTCCCAGCGAGTCCGAACTGCAGATACGCAAGCGTCGAACCTGCAAGCGAGAGCAGCAGGATCGGTCGGCGGCCAAAACGATCACTGAGAGATCCCCAGATGGGCGCGAAAAAAAACTGCATCAGCGAATAAATGCCGCCCAAAACTGCGAGCTGCACCTCCCCCGCTCCATAGTGGCGGCCATAAAGACTAATGAGCGGGATCACCATACCAAAGCCCACGAGATCAATCAGGACCGTCGTGAAGATGATGCCCAAGCTCGCGCGCGAACGCTTCATCGCGCTGGGATACCCCGTTTCTGAGCGCTTGGAAACCTTAGTCAACCTAATGACGCTCCGCCTCTCGAGATTCAACGAGAGAACTCCGAAGCGTGCTTCAGAGATGTCTGAACTCCTACTCGCAGTCGTGCAAGCTGACCTAGAAGAACTTTATTGGATCGAACCCACCCGCTCTGAAGCGTGGGTGGAGAGCGTTTACCGGGACGTGATCTTCGCGTTCCAGACCTCCAATCTCACTGCTCTTGAAAGCGTGATCTCTGAGTTGAGCGTAGTTTCGTCTGAGCATCAGGAGAGTGCTTCTTTTCTGAGATGCCTCACCGAAGTTCGATTGTGGATTCGAAAACACTCCCCGAGCTCAGAGCTACTTAAGAGACTGGAGAATGCAAAAGCCCCCTCCGTTCTCTGGGACGGCGAGCGCGCTTTTGTGCTCGCAATGGCTCACGAAGTGCGAGGCGAGCTCCCCGAGGCGCGCGATCGTTATGAGCGTGCTTCTCAACTTTTCTCTCGCGCTCATGTGTACCGAAAAGCGCTCAAAGCACTCATGAACCATGTCGCCATCGAGAGCTGGATCAATCCGGACGACAAGCGATTGATTGCCGATTTTGCGCAAGTCCTTGGACGCGCGATCCGTTTACGCGATCGCACGATTGCCGGAATCGCCATTCTCAATATCTCCTGGGAGTGGGAGCGTCTCGGTGCACTTGAAGTTGCACTCCGTTACGCGCGCCATGCCGTGCGCTTTCTTGAGCGTGATTTTGGATCACTGAACTTCTATCACGGCGTAATTCATCGCGCACATCTGTACTACCGCATGGGTCGTATCCCCGAGATGGAGAGCGACTTAAAACTTGCTCACTCTTCAAAATCTCTTGAGATCCAAGGAGCTCTCCAGCTCATGAGGACCCTCCTCCGGGGTCACCTCTCGCGTGAGGTGCCCTTAGGGATTCAAAACGATTTCAAGCTTACTCCCTCTTGGCGTGAGCGACTTCAATGGCACCAGAACTCTCAGACGACAAAGAGCGATCGCCTGCTGAGCTCCTCGGAATGCAAACTGATCTCGCTCGTGAGTCTCAAGCCGCGATCAAGCCACGAGCTACACACTTTAATGTACGGCGCAGAAATCGCACGAGACTCCGCGCGCCAGCGCTTAGATCAGCTCCTCGCTCGTCTTCGAAAAAAAGTGCCCGGAGTCGTCATTCTACGCGAAAATCGCTACCATCTTCATGACGTCCCCCCCCTCCTGCTCCCTGAGGCAGATCCTGACTCAAAATCGGCGTGACATGAGCGGACCGCATTCATGGCGCAAAGCCAGTGTGCAAACAATGAGATTGCAGGCTGCTTATGTAACCTAAAGTCAGTTTCGGTCGGACCAGAACTCAGGCATTCTCAACTCTAAGAGAGCCGGGAAAAAACCCGGCCTCCTCACAACCACAACACCTACCTAACCCGGAGGTCAGAGTCGTAAACGCGGCTCTGACCTCCTCCCCTACTCGACTCAGCACTTTATTTACGGTTTCTCCTCCCAAACGCCCTCTTTACTCTCAACCCAAGTTCCCGAGGGAGACTCGTTTTGGAATGAGCGTGAGAAACTTTTTCGAATGTTTTTTAATCGCGCAGGCGGAAGTTGATTAAGGGAAAGCACTTCCTGATACAGACGCTCGCGATCGCGATTTTCATCGCTCATCAGTTGATCGATTTTTTTCATCAGTAGTTTTTTGGACTGAAACTTTGCTTGATCTTTGATCGCAAGTCGCCCGTCGACTGACTCACCTAAAATTCCCTCCCGCTTGAAGCGAAGAACTTCCTCCAAACGGGAGCGCATCGATTCTCGAATCTTTGCAGTACTTGGAGCATCCACTTTAAACTCAAGAGCTCCTCCTGGGATCTCCTCCGCAACAGCGGACGGAATCAACTCAAAACCCTGAAACCAGCTTGACGTCGGTGCGGGCGCTGGCTCAGCTTGCGGCTCAGTAGGTCTCTTTTTCGCGCGATACAGCTCGCGCACATAGTCATCGGTCGCTTTCTGCACCGCGCTTTCCGGAAAATTGACGTTCACGGTCACGCACGCTGCGAGCGTGCCCATGAGTAGAGCGAGCGGAACGGAGCGGGAAATCAACGAAGCACGAATCAGGTGCATGATCGGGGTCCTTTCGGTTTTGCGATGAACGATTCTCTCTCGAATTACTTAAATTCTCAATTTGCTCGTGAATTCTTCGTGCAAAATTACTCATCGCATAGGCATCAACGACGATCGGGGTGCGGTGACTTCGAAGAGGGATTTTAAATCGAGGTCCGTCGAGTAAAAAAGGCTCTCCCGTTTTAAGAGGCGAGACGAGGATTGCACCGTCGACACCGTAAAGAGAAATTCCCGCATAATTCACGTTATAACCTCCAAAAACCCTCGAAGGCCACCCAAACGCAAACCAATCCACGAAGCGTGGCAAACTACTGTCAAGATCCTCACCCGCAAATAAACGCACTGTGTTTTTCATCGCTTCAGGCGAGAAGACGACTTGTCGTTTTCGATGCGGTCGGACTTCGACTCGAAAATCAAACTGAGTGGGAAGAAGGGCCTGAAGCGTGGTCTCGCGTGAGTAACCTTCTAAAAAACCATCCATCTCTCCAAAACCCAACCAATCTCCGAGGCGATCGAGGCGGATCCCCTTCCACTGAAGATCGAATTGAGTTTCTGGAACTTGAGTCGCGTAGTCAAAAATCGCAGGATCCAAGAGTTCAAATCGTCCGTCAAAAATTTCAAGACTCACTTCGCCCTGAGCATGAATCTCATCTGTGCTCAGATCCACTGACGAGAACTGTGCAGAGATCGGTCCGGGCGGTATGCGCTCCAGAGGTAAACAAAGCGCTTGCGCCCACGCTCTTAGTGGAGCCGGATCGAGATCAAGCTCCGTCTCCCACTGCCACTTCCCGCTTGGACTGATCGAACCCTCTCCTGCACCCAAACGCATGCTCGTCATTGGAAAAGCGATCCGCATCTCTGGGGCGCGTACTTTAAAACCTCCTGTTGGCTTGGGAGTCAACGAAAGCGTGAAACTCGGAACTCCAACTTCAAGTTTGCGTATCCGTGCACGCCCTCCACCAAATCGGATCTGCGCTGAGAGATCTTCTTGGAGATCAAAGTCGATGGGAACCTGATGAAGAGCCCACTTCTTCTGCAGCGACGACACATGCTGAAGCTCGATGGTACCGTGAGCGCTTTTTTTCTCGCCTCTTTGGTAAAAGGTCGCTGTAACCGTGCCTGAGTGAGCGCGCGTCCCGCCCAGTGCATCAGAGCCAATCCCCTGTGTCAGAAGATCTCCGAGCACGCTCAAAGGTACGCGCTCAAGTTGTATCTGGACTTGATCCTCTTTGCGGTTGAGTCTTACTTGGCCGAGCGCCCGAGTCCCCACCTGAGCACTGAGTTGCGCTCCTTGATCTGTTAGAACGATTTCAACCGGAATCCTCGAGTCCCTCTCTACGCTCACATAGCGCGAAGACCAAAGAGCTTCAAAAGAGCCCAACTGCGTACGAAGAGTCCATGCGCCACTGAGCGCGCCTGTCAGTTTGCCGCTCCAGGTGCCGAGCTCGAGTTGGCGATGCTCATCGCGCTGATAGGAGAGCCCCTGAAAACTCCACTGCGCATCGATCAAACCTTTTTCGTAACGAGCAAGAACCTGAGGCGCTCGAACCAGAAGTCCAATCAACGGGACTGATACTTCACGATCCTCGAGTCGAACTTCAGCAGCATCGACACTTTTTAGATCCGTCTGAATGCGTGCATGCACTTGAAACTTTGTCACACGTACGTCGTTACGAAAAACTTCAACTATCGGTGAAAACTCGAAGTCATAAATGGGAGGTCCTCGGTGAAGATGGAGAGGACCTAAGAGCTCCATGCGCCACTCGTCGCGACGAAGACGGAGATGGAGCTTTACGTCCTCACCGCTGATCAGTCCTTGAACGCTCCCGTGCTCCAAACGCGCTTCAAGCACTTCAAACGGAAGCGAGACTCCCGAGCGCGCAATCAGCCACCGCAACGAGTCGCGATTAAGCCAGTTCTGGATCGGGTGCCACTGAAGGAGCAAGATACCGCTCACCCCAAACCCAAGCACAAGTCCTAGCGCGAGAAGGGATCTCCTCAATCGAAAAGCCCTGCCCTACTACTGCAAGACCTGTATTCGCGAAGAAGCAAGCTTCATCCCTCCGCGCTCAAGCTCGGGCAAAGTCTGGCGGAGTAATCGATCCGTCACACTCCATTGCTCTGCATAGTTATCTAAAAAATAAATCAGCGTAACCGTCACCCAAGACTCAGTCGTATCGCTGACATAGACATGGGGTGCTGGGATTTTGCGCACTCCTTCTACTTCAAGCGCAATCCGCTCGAGCGTGAGTCTCAGCGGATCAAGAGGGGTGCCATGGGGAACACGAAACAACTGTCGACGAATGAACGGCTGCCCACTGGAAGAAAAATTTGAGATCTGAGCTTGAGCGATCACTTTGTTTGGAATCGTGATCAACTCCTCACTCACCGCTCGCAGCAGAGTTGCACGCCAGGAGACCTCTAGGACTTGCCCTACCCATTTAACTCCACCGGTATTGACTTCAATCCAGTCGTCCAGATCGTAAGGTTTATCAAACTGAAGAGAGATCCCGGCAAAAAGATTTCCAAGCGTATCCTGGAGAGCAAGACCTAAGATGATTGAAAAAATCGCGCTCGTGGCAAGAAACGGCGCCACCTCGAGCGCGAATACTTGCTGCGAAAGAACGCCAATCGTAAGAGCGCTCAACACGAGTGTAAACAAATCTACGAGAAGAATCGGAACTCCCTCTCGCATGTGAGAGGCAAACAGATAGCCGAGAAGAAGGATCTTGCTCACTTTGACAAAAAGAAGAGCTTGAAACACTAGGGCCACAAGTCCCAAATACGGCACAAGTCTCACTGTCGCGCGCGAGCTCTGCAGATCCGGAACAAGCAGCGCATAGGCGCCTACACTGAGGATCACACCTCCCGCATAAGCAACGAGCCGCGAAAACTCCTGGCGCAATGCGCGATGGCGGACTTCGCTCACCCCTCGCAAGAAAACTTTATACAGCGCCCATGCGACGACACTTGCCCCAAGTAACAACAGGGCAGGCTCAAGCTGCACGAGCTCATGAATGCGCTCCAAAGGGAGCCACTGCTTGTTTAAGCCTTGATTCACAAACCTCTTTTCGGTGGATCAAGGAAGTCCATTGAGCATCACAAACTGGCCCACTACAGTGTGCATAGAGGGCAGATTTCCTTACCCGTGACGGGCACATTAGGCGGTCATCCCTAGATTCTGTGCGGACCCCTCGTAAGCCTATGAAATTAAATGATTATTACAGCTTTTATGCACACTGTAGTGGGCCAGTTTGAAAGAAGCCAAGAGCCATCCTTTGCTCAATACTTGACAAATTAACTCCACATTGATAAACCTCCCCGCGCCTCAGGCGTCAAAGCCTGCACGAGAAATAAGGCAGACAAAGGAGGTTGTTGTGAGTCGAGTGACCCGAAGCTTTGCTGTGTTCTTGCTTGTAGCCTCTTTAACCTCCTCAGCTCTTGCCTCGCCAAGAGACATTCGCAATGGAGGAGTAACAGGCAGTATCGGGCTTGCCTCCTCCAGTCTCCCAAGCCAGAACCCCGACGATTACGACATCGAGCGCTACGGCCAAGCGCTCTCCGATGCCCAGTCGCAACTCGAGGCTCTCCAGCAGTCACTCGAGCAAGCAAACAGCGACGTCACCGAAGCGCAGAAACGTCTTGAGCAAGAAACCGCAAAACTCTCTCAGCAACTTCATACGCTAGCTCAGCTTCAATCCAGCATCGATCAGAACACGATCCGCATCCAAGAGCTTGAGAGGCTCTCCCAATCTCTTCAAGCCCAGATTGAAGCGTTAAACGCACAACAGCCGCAACTTGCTCAAGCACTTGAGCAAGTTGCAATAGCTCTGCAAGCAGCGCAGAGCGAGCTCGGGTCGCTTGAGCAGCAACGCTCCGAAGCTCAAACTCGTATCGAAGCACTTAGGGCTGATCAAAAGCGTGCCAAAGATGCGATCGACGATCTTGAACTGCGTGTGACCGGGCTTCGACAAGCGCTTGTTGCCGCACAGAAACTCATCCCAAGCGTGAACGCCGCATTCGAGCAAGCAGAGATTGCGCTCAAGAGAGCGCGCGCGAGCGGCGCTGACTCCGAGACTCTACAGAGACTTCAAGATCAGCTCAACGATGCAAAACAAGCACGCGAAGAAGCAGAGCTTGCCGTCAACGATGCAAGCTCTCAGCTCGACGCCGATCTTATGGCGCTTCGCACTCTTCAGAACGCAAGTCAGAAAATCGATGTTTCACTCGCTCCACTCATCGCAGCTCAAACTGCGCGCGATCAAGGTATTGCTACGCAGAAAAAAAATGTAGAACGCCTTGAAAGCGATCAAAATCAAGCGAAAAAATCGCTTGATGAAGTGCGTGGAGCGGTCACATCAAAGTCAAAAGAGATCCAGAGTCTTGCGCTCAAAATCAATCAGATGCGCCAGCAGATTGAAGCCTCTCAAACACAGATCGCTCAACTCCAAGCTCCACTCCAGCAGCAACGCGCAGCCATAGAGCAATCCAAGAACGCACTTGAGCGCAACAAACAGTCACGTGATCAACTCTCAGGCAATCTTGAAGCTTTAAGTAAGACTGTGCTCCAAGCGCGCCAGCGATTCGAACAAGTGGAGCGTAACGTTCAGACTGCCTCCCAAGTCGCTCGCCACGAAGGCGCCCAAGACGGCTCTCAAGATGGATCCATCGAAGGAGCACGAGTAGGAGCTGAGCGCGGACGCATCGAAGGCGACGCGCGAGGCACCTCGGATGGACAGATTGCAGGTACCAACGCAGGCATCTCTCGTGAGCAAGCACGAGGCACACAAGAAGGCTCCGCACTCGGTTTCACTGAAGGCACTCGCGAAGGCTCACTCCAAGGTCGAGTCCGTGCACAAGAGGACGGCCCTAAAAACGGAAAAGTGCAAGGCGGAACCGATGGCTACAAAGCCGCCTATCAACTCGCTTACGCAGCTGCTTATCCTCGCGGAAAGACTGCAGGCACACAAGTTGGCGCCTATCAAGCAGGCCATAAAGAAGGATATGCGCTCGGCCTTGAGCGAGCGACACGTGAAGGCCAAGCTGTCGGATCAAGCGAAGGCACAAAAAAAGCCGATGATGAGTTTTACTCAATCGAGCTCAAGCAAGTGAACCTTCCAAATGACGGTGCTCCAGGGCTTTCAAGAAACTTCTCCTCACCAGACTGGGAACGCAGCCAAAACTTTAACCCCCGCCGTCGCTACCCGCATCCACGCATTGACCTTGCGTACTTTGATGCCTACCGCCGATCTTTTGTAGATGGAGCAAGCTCTACGTTTGATCGCGTTTACGCTGATGTTTTTAACGATATCGCTCGCCGAGCGTACAACTCCGCTTACACCGACTTCGCTCGGCGCGAGTATCCGCTCGAACGAAAGGCTGCGTTCGATCTTGCTCGCGCTCAAGCATTTCAGCAGGCCTACGATCGTAACTATATTGAAACTTACCGAGCCGTTTATCAGCCTCTATACGATGCAGCCTACCTGGCCGAGTACCCGCTCGGTCAAGCCAAAGGACAACCTGATGGTGACCGCGAAGGCTTTAACGTCGGCAAGTCTGATTCAATCATCGCGGAAACAGCGCGCGGTAAAAGCGACGGAAACGCTCAAGGCTACGCTGATCATTATGAGCGAATCCGTGCTGAAGCTCGTGCTGCATCCTACGCTCGAAGGGTTGAGTACTTCTCATCTAACGCGGTGATTCAGTACGCAGGCGCTGTGCTTGCTGACTCAAACTCAGACGACGTCGTTGCCCCTGGCGAGAACGTGTCAGTGACTTTTGCAATGAAGAACTTTGGCAAAGTGTCGCAGTCTACTGAGATCACAGCTGAGATCGTGTCAAAATCAAACGGAATTGACGTCACTCAAGGTCAGACGGTCCTCGCCTCTCTTCCAGGACAGTCACACACGATGGTGACGGGAGCTCTAAAGGCGCGCGTTTCATCTAGCGCGAACATTGGAAATCGCGAGAGTCTGAGTGTGCGCTTAACTCAAAACTCTCAAGTCATTGGCTTAACAGATCTCGTATTTACGACGGCCTATCCGTACTCTGTTCCTCAGATTCGAGTTGCGAGCGTCGCTGCACCCAATGTCGTCATCCCTGTAACAGTAGATGTTCGCAACCTGAGTTCGAAGCTTTCTTCAAAGAATGTGACCGTAGAACTCATCTCGCGCGATGGTCTGGCTCAAGTCCGCCAGAGCACGGCAGAGATTGGGCGACTCAGGGCAGGTGAAGCACGTACAGCGAATCTTTCTTTCTCTTTCGACGAAGATCAAGCATTTAAGACACTGACCTTCGATCTGCGCGTACGTGAAGAGAATTGGGTTCTCGGAGCGAGCTCGTTTACGATCAATAGTACGAAGCGCTGGGCACATAACGCTTCGAGCTTAGGACTTCTCGTCGTGACCGACAACGCATCAGCAAGACTCTCTGACGAACTTGCGCGTCTACTGGGGTCTTCCATCGACCTCTGGGATACAACAATCGAGGGGGATCTCAATCCACAGGCTCTCTCGAACTACCGTAACCGACTCTTGATCCTCTCGGATCTTGACTCAGGCTTAAGCTCGCTTTCAGGTCAGGCGATCGAAAATCACTTGCGATCTGGGGGTAAGGCTTACGCTGTGATTGACTCCCGTACTCGCGGCACGGACGCATCAAACCGTATCTCTCGTCTAGCATCGAGCTTATCAAAGACTGAGATGCAAGGGATGTCGGTGTACCAGAGGCTGTTCCGCAAAGGTATGCTCTCGGTTACAAACACCAAAATCGCAATCGACAACCAAACTGTGGAGAGTGGTCGGACTTTGGCGCTTCGCTTGATGATCGCTGATCTGATTACAAAAACTTTGGATGAGAAGATGGCAGCCTTTGCGGCGGCCATTGCCTCAGGAAACGCCGATCGCACTGCGCTAGCGCGCGAAGCACTTCTTCACGATATCCGCAAGGAAATGGAAGACAACAAAGACCTCGATAAGGACTATTTCAAAAACGAAAGACAGCGCACCTTACTGCTCTCGCTCGTCAACTCAAGCTTGGCGAAAGCGGGCGAAGTGCGCAAACAGTTCCTCCGTCTCTATCCAGATCTGAACGACATCAAAGGAGATGTTTACAGCAACATCTTCCACCGCGCGCGCGTGCAGATCGAAGACATCTTAAAGCCGATGAAAAAAGCGTACGAGTCCGAGCGTGCAGGCCGCTAGCTCTTGAGTCCAAGCTTAGAGCGCTTGAGCCGCTTCCGGATCAAACGCCACAGCTTTTCCGCCCCAGGAGATCTGAAGCCTACATCCCTTGGAAGGCTCTGGGTCACTGACTTTGAAAGCGTAGCGACCTTTTTTGGGAAAGTGCGTCGGCAGAGGATCAAACTTCACCATCTGGGGCTCACTCCTTGAAGCACAAACCCAATGCCCTGAGCTTGGAAACGACGCAAACTCTCCAGGCAACTCAAAGGTAAAGAGCGTCATCCGCGGGGATGCACCCGTCACTGCATGTGCGTAGAAAGGTTGCGCCTTCAATCCTCGCCAAATCGCAGGATCAAACGCGCCTGATCCGTAGACGTTGTCACGCTCCCGCGCTTCCGCACGCTCTAACGGCACACGACTTGAGGCACGAAGACGCATTCTCCAGGCGACTGGGTCGGCGACTCCCTCGCGCGCGATCGCCGCTGCAAGCCAACCGCTTACCGAAGCGGCTCCAAAACTCGATCCAAAGCTCAGCGGCTCGTCTTTTAGAAAAACGCCGTCATTCCCCTCTGGAGGAAGCACGATCAAATCCATGCGCGCGCCGTAATTCGAAGTCAGATCCGGAAGTCGAGCCACTCGCGCTGCACCCACCACAATGGAAAAAAGGTTGGCCTGAGGATGCATGTCCTGAAGCTCCACAGGTTTAAAAGGATTCGGAATCCCAGTACCAGCTGCGACGACGACTGGAATACGCGAAGCGTGCGCCTTTAAGATCGCGGCATCCAGTGCGGTCGAGCCCACTGTAACGCCGAGTGAAACATTGATCACAGCAACCTCAGCCTCAATCGCAGCCTCAATCGCCTGCGCAAGCAGGTCAGCGCTCATTCCCTCACCGCGCTCAGACACTTTAAAGGGCAGGATCGCACACGTGTGAGCACAAGCCTGGTAGGCGACTTTCGCGACACGCGTGCCATGTCCATCTTGGTCGCTGATCTGAGCACCAGGCTCTAAAAAGTTGCGATACATACTCTGAGGCGCAAGCTTTACTGGGCTTGAATCGACTTCAGAAAATCCAGTATCCAAAACAGCGATGACTGGTACGGGCGTACGCCAGCGAGTCCACACTCCCGTGACGATCGAGATCAGCGCAAGACCGTAGAGGAGAGTCTTTTTCCCGCGAGAGGAGGCCAGGGGATTACGACTTTTGGTTTTTTTTGTTGCGCTCACTCCCCAAGTCTAGGGCTCTGCCGAGGAGCGGGCAAACACCTTTGCAACGAGCCCCCGGAGGATCTCCATGAACGAGGGCCGTGCGACAACTTCGACCGAGATTTCAGAGGTCGTCGTCAATTCTTTCACGATTTTGCGTGGATTTGACGGATCAAACTCAACAAGCGCTGCACGAAAGAGCACTGGCTTTACGGGCTTCTGGGTCACCTGAATCTTAGTCGAATAAACACCATCTCCCACATGGAGATCCCCCAGTCGGCCATCGTCGAGGAGCGGGCCTGCATCGACGTACTGACCTTTCGGGTTCTGACGAAGCAGTTCGTAGCGCGTGTTCGGAGGGAGCGCCCCCTCGACGCGAAGCGAAACCATTACGGTCGTTGCTTCTCGCTGGAAAATAGCTTTTGGATGCAGCTTGAACTCACCCGTCCGGGGGAGCTCAGGGAGCGAAGACCACGAGACCAAACCTAAAGCACTGATAAGCCAAACCAACATGGCCCCACTCTAGAGCGAACACCCTGAGATCGTCTAGCACCGAATTTGCCCTTAGTTTACGCGTCCTTTAAACGAGCTTGGCAATACTCTTCCAAATCACCCAAGTGACAAACGCCAGAAAAAGCGACGACCAAAGAATCAGCTTTTTCCGCTCCTGTTGTGTGATCTGACGCTCAGTTGCACCCCAACGATTCTTAAACGTTGCGTCCGAGGCAGGGAGCCACCGAAGGAGCGCCATTCCCGGCAAAGCGACAAGCGTGCAAAACAAAAAGAACCCACTCCACCCCATCGACTCGGCCATGTAGCCTGAGTACGACGACAGAAACACGCGCGGCACGCCCATGAGACTCGTGAGCAGCGCATACTGAGTTGCCGAGAAACGGCGATTGGTGACCGAGGCCATATAGGCTGTGTAAGCGCTCGTCCCCATGCCACCTGTGAAATTCTCAAACGCAACCACAGCCGAGAGCGCTGCCAAAGAGTGCCCCGCGTGCGTGAGCGCCATGAAACCCAAAGTCGAAATCATTTGCAAAAAACCAAATAAAATAAGCGCGCGAGCAGTGCCAAGCCTCACGATCAGCGCTCCCCCCAGCAGAGCGCCGCCAATCGTCGCAAGCATCCCTAAACCCTTGTTGATCGCTGCCAGCTCACCTTTTGCGTAGCCAAGTTTTAAGATGAACGGAGTCGTCATCGAGGACGCAAGCGCATCGCCCACTTTATACAGCAGGATGAATCCCAAAATCAGAAACGCCATTCTCCCTAAAGAGAAAAAATCTAAAAGCGGACCCCCGACGGCCTCAAGAAAGTTATGGGGAGGCGCCACTTTGCCCTCAGGCTCAGGCGCGAATAGAGTCGTTACAATCCCGATCGCCATCATGCCACCGATGATCATAAACACGCTCGGCCACGGGAGCATCTCCGCAAGAAACAGCGCAAACGCCCCAGAAATCAGCATCCCGATGCGATAGCCCATCACGAACACTGAAGTACCAAAACCCAGCTCCTCCTCTTTGAGCAACTCTCGGCGATACGCATCAAGGACAATATCCTGAGATGCGGCGAAAAAATTGAGCGCAAGCGCGATTCCAACTGTTGCGAGGGGCGATGCCAGTGGATTGGACTGGCCGAGTGCAATGATTGCAAGCGCAAGGAGCAGCTGCGAAATCAGAATCCAGCCTCTTCTGCGCCCCAAAAAGGGAGGGACGAATCGATCCATAAAAGGCGCCCACGCAAACTTGAGCGTGAACGGCAAACCTGCAAGCGAAAACAAACCAATCTTTGAAAGATCCATCTGTAGATCCGTCATCCAAGCCTGAAGGGTCGATCCTGTGATCAACAAAGGGAGCCCTGAAGAGACCCCGGTCAAAAACGCGACAAGCATCTTGGGGCTGAGTAGGACTTTCCAGATGGATTTCATGCTTCTTCAGGGTAGCAGAACTGCTAGAATCAGGGCGTGGAAAATCAGCATGATCTTGAGTTCGATTGCGTCGTCATCGGAAGCGGATTTGGCGGAGCTGTCAGCGCGATGCGACTCACTCAAAAAGGCTATCGTGTCGCTGTTTTGGAGAGTGGGAAGCGCTTTCGCTCCGACGACTACGCTCGAACGAATTGGGATCTTCCTCGCTATTTTTGGGCGCCTCTACTGCGCTGTTTTGGGATCCAAAAAATCACTCTGCTCAAGGGAGTCTTCGTCCTCCACGGCTCAGGCGTTGGAGGCGGAAGCCTGGTCTACGCCAACACTCTCATGCGCCCGAAGCCCGAAGTCTTTCGACAAGGCTATTGGCCGCAACAGATCGATTGGAGTGCTGAGCTTGAGCCTCACTACCTGATCGCAAAACGGATGCTAGGCTCGCGCCTGAACCCAAGCGAGTTTGAAGCGGATCGCCTCCTGCACACTCTCGGAGAGAAACTAGGAGTCGCCCATACTTATAAAAAAACTGAAGTCGGCGTGTACTTCGGAAAACCCGGAGAAACCGTTGCAGATCCCTACTTCGGAGGCGAGGGACCTCAGCGGACGGGCTGCATCCTCTGTGGCGGCTGCATGGTCGGTTGTCGCCATGGCGCTAAAAACACGCTCGATCAAAACTATCTCTATTTTGCTGAAAAGTGGGGAGCCCGCATCTACCCTGAGACTCGCGCCACTCGCATCACTCCTCTGGCGAGTGGGGGATTTCGAGTCGAGTCTCAAAAATCGACCTCCTGGCTTCAATCCCGAGGACCAAGCTTTCGTGCTCGAAAAGTGATTGTCGCAGCAAGCGTGCTCGGGACGGTTGCGCTGCTCCTTCGCAACCGTGATCGCTATCGCACCTTACCTGCTCTCTCCTCTAAGCTCGGAGCGCATGTACGCACCAACGGCGAAAGTCTTTTAGGTGCGACAAGCTTTGATGCGCATCGAAAGCTTTCACAAGGCATTGCAATCGGCGCAGTAATCGAACCGGATGCTCAGACCAAAATCGAAACCGTGCGTTACTCAAGCGGCTCAAGCCTCATGCGACTTTTGGCCGTACCTTTGACCCCAAACGGAACACGTCTGACGCGCCCACTGAAGCTCGTCCACCGCATGCTCTCTCGAGTAACCGAGCTCTTCAAGCTCGCACTCATCAGCGACTGGGCCAATCGCTCAGTCATCCTGCTCGTCATGCAGACCATCGAGAGCGAAATGAAGCTACGCCTCGGCTGGGGGAGCGCTCTGCGTGGCAATCCTGGTGACAAACGCCCTCCCTCCTACCTCCCGATTGCTCAGCGCTCTTGCGAGATCGTCGCAAACGAGGTCAACGGCGTTGCCCAAAACGTTATTCCCGAAGTTGTCGCTGGCACTTCAGCTACCGCACACATCCTCGGAGGTTGTATCATGGGCACTCATGCCTCAAACGGAGTGATCGACTCAAGTCATGAGGTGTTTGGCTACCCAGGGCTGTATGTGTGCGATGGATCCGTGATCTCAAGCAATCTTGGCGTTAACCCAAGTCTTACGATCCTCGCACTCGCAGAGCGCTTTGCATCTCAGTTTCCAGCTCTAAAGCCTGAAAGAGAGTTGCACTTAACGGAGCACTCTTGAGGAAGCTCTTTGAAGTTTTATTACTCCTTGCAGGCATTCTTTGGTTGGATCGCCTCGAAGGCGGCACAGACCTCACCCAAGCGCTCGCAAGCTTGCTTGCGTGGCTCTATTTTGCGCGTACGTTTTTGGAGTCTTCTCATCGGTTGCGAACGATTTTGATTTTAGGTCTTTTTGTTGCAGGACTGGGCGAAACTCTTTTTTCTCTTTTTTTGGGAATGTACGAGTACCGGACAGGCTCTATTCCGCTGTATGTGTTTCCGGGCCATTGCATTCTGTTCGCAAGCGTCTGGCACGCAAGCCATAGCTCACTTTTTCACTCCCATCGAAGACAGCTTGAGCGCGCTCTGACTTTGGCCACTTTTAGCTTTGTAGCGCTTTGGTTGTTTCTAAAAAATGATCTCTATGGAGCTCTCTGCGCTCTGCCGCTCGCTTACATTCTTTTCTCTCGCCCTCGCTCGCGCCTTTTTTTGCTTTTGATGTTCTGGACGGTGACCTATCTCGAACTACTCGGAACTTATCTGGGCTGCTGGAGCTGGCCTCCGC
This sequence comes from Bdellovibrionia bacterium, assembly GCA_044352155.1. Taxonomy (GTDB): domain Bacteria; phylum Bdellovibrionota; class UBA1018; order UBA1018; family JBILEK01; genus JBILEK01. The sequence goes on along the minus strand of JBILEK010000010.1, from coordinate 23,659 downwards.
TTGCGTTTGCTCGATTCGAGTGGCTCCCAAGCGGTAATCCGCCGAGTGCGATCTCGGTGTTTTATATGGCATTTGATGCCGCCTGTCTTAAGCTTTATCTCAGGCTACATCCGCACGTATTAAGACGCTATCGACATTGGGAGCTTAGAAAAGCTAAACTCAACTTTAAATGAACTTTCTTCTCTCCCTCCTGCTCTCGCTCCTAGTGCCGCTTTCATTTGCCAAGCCCAAGTATGGTCCCGAGATTGCGCCACGTGCAGTCCCACTCTCCCAGGACTCCAGTTATTTTCGATCCCAAAACGCTCCTGACTTTTGGGCGCTGATCTCTTACAGCGTTCCACAGTTTAGCGGAGCTGCATGCTCCGTCGCCTCAGTGAGCGCAGTCATCAATGCTGCGCGAGCACGCACAGCGCTCACGAGCAATGACAAGCTCGTTGTTCAAGAGGAGCTCCTCAAAAAAGTCAAAGTCGCGGACTGGGAAAAACGTATTCGTGGCGGCACACTCTCTCCTCCGCGCGGTGTGACGCTTGAGAGCTTGCGAGAGGTGACTGAAGGCGCACTTAAAGCCTACGGGATCTCCTATGAGCGGGTAGAGCTCCTGCGATTTGAAGGTGATCCGAAAGAAGAGCTTCGACGACTTGAAACGATTCTGGAGGAAAACGAGAGAAGCACGCGAGATTTTGTGATCGCAAATTTTCTTCAAAGCACAATGACCGACGACTCTGCCACAGGACATATCTCACCAATTGGAGCGTTCGACCGTGCACGCAAACGCGTACTTGTGCTTGAGACGGATCGGGAGTGGTACGAGCCGTACTGGGTATCTAGTGAAACTCTTCTTCAAGGTCTGCGCACGCTCGACTCCGAGAGCAAGAGACAGCGGGGCTTGATCCGAGTAACACTAGGAAAATCGACTACCATGAGTGAGTTTTAGACGATCCCTCCACTCTACAAGATCCGAGAACTCTCGAGCAAGCTCAGGATCACTCCACGTCCTGCGCGTCGCAGGTCTGAGGTTTACACGCCCGTGCTCGTAGGGTGCGACCCATTGAAGAGTGACTGCCATCACTAGATCCGCTACACTAAAGCCGCCAGGAAAAATCGTCTCACGTCCCGCAAGCTGAGTACGGAGCTCTTGATAAACTTCGCGCAATCGCTCACGTGCTTGAGCAGCCTGACTGGCTTGATATCCAAACTCCCACTGAAGAACTTGAGCCCCAAACCTCGCCATCCACCGCAGCGAACCTCTCAGCGGCATTGCAATAAAATCTGGAAGCGCCTCCTCCTGAGCCTTAGGATCTAAAAGTAATCTCTCCGTCACACACACGCGTCCTGCCTCGCAGGCGCGCTCGCTTCGAGCGTTCCACTGCAAAAGATCCGCTTCGTGCTCGGGCGGAAAGAGCGAAGAGCCCATTTTGCGATTTTGATCAGCCCAGCGTGCAATCGCAAAAGAATCAAAAATCACTCGCTCCCCCGTCAAGAGCACGGGCACTGTGGCACGAAACGGAGAAGTACGCGTTACCAAGGCCAAACGAGGCAGACCAAAGATCATCAAATGCTCCTCGTAGCGATACGCAATTCCTGCGTGTTCCAGCGCCCAACGCGCTTTTTCAGTCCAAGGAGAGTAGGCTAACCCGATCAACGTAACGGTCATGGACTGATATTAGCATGCTATTGAAACCGATTTTATACCTTCATCACTTTTTGCTCCCCATACTGCTCATCAGCGGTGCGCAACTGGGAGGATGGGCTTAGGCGCTTTGGCACTTGCACACTCATTCACTCACGGCGCTCGAATCAGTATTGTTTGTCTTAAGTGTTGGAGTACAAACCGGCGGGATCGGGATCACAGTTGCTCATGAGCTCATTCATCGACGCTCACGCATCGAGCGGGGTATGGGGCTTCTTCTGCGCGCCTGCGTGCATTATTTGGGTCACCATGTCTGGGTCGGCACACCACGAGATCCTGCAAGCGCACCTCGTGGCATGAAAGAACGACTCAAAATCTCACGCTCTAACCCTCTTTCATGGCGAAATCGTATGTATCACTCTACATATTCGCGCTCACGGACCATATTAGGCGCAAGCACTCACCAGGACAATTCGACAGAATAACTCCTACGGACTCTTAGGATGCGTCACACGCAATCACTCACAAGCTTTTGTACAACCTAGGACTCCATGTGGTGCGCCAGAGCTTCCGCTTGGCTATCCAGGCTCAGTCGTTTTGGCACTCATCCCTCCGCTTTGAAAAAAGATCATGGACCCAAGAATTCCGGCGCGCTAATCTCGCCAGCGCTCATGTCGATGTTTAGTCGCTACAAACGCAATCCAGACGGACTCCGCAACTTAGTCGAGCTCTGGGAGTCCACACCGCGCGAAAGACGCGAAAGCATGATTGCGGCCGGAATGACTGAGGACCCGCAGTACGTGAATCGTGTCATGCAGTACATGATGAGCTTTGAGGATATTCTGCACTTAAACGAGTCAGAGCTTTCGGAGCTCTTAAGTGCGAGCCCTTCACTCACAATTGCAGCAGCCATCGCCAAATCTCCCAAGGACGTTCGCGAGCGATTTCTGAGATCTGCTCTCCCGCAAGCGATGCGCGAGATCAAAGAGCGCCTCGGCGAGCAAATCGAGCTACGCGAAGTAGGCGGAGCGCAACTTAAGCTCGTTCAGATCGCAAGAAAGCTTGAGCGAGAGGGGATCCTCAAAATCAAGCAAATCCCCGCCGGCGGATCCTAATTCTTTACTCCCACCGAAAAAGTGTCGCCCCTAAACCGAGGAGCAAAACTGTCATCAATGCGAGCATGCTCATCTCAGGCATCACTTGAAGGAGAGTTTGTCCTTCGTTCATAATCTTTCGAGACGCTGTGATCGTGTGGGTGAGCGGAAAAAGATCAGCAAACTTTTTTACCGCCGGTTGCGCGCCTTCAAGCGAAAACCAGACTCCCGACAAAAACATCATCGGCCACGAAATCAAATTTAGAAGACCACCTGCAAACTCTTCACTCTTGATTCGAGCAGCGATGAGCAGACCTAAAGCAATCAAGCTCATTGCTCCGAGGGCCCACACCACAAAAAGAGAGAACACCGAACCATGGACTTCAAATCCAACTAAAAGCCGACAACCAAAAAAAACAATGATCGAGGTCGCAAGGATGAGCAATAAACGCGACGCCACTTGCGAGACCAAAAACAAGGCAGGTTGCAGTGGAGTAGCCTTAAAGCGCCGAAGTACTCCGGTCTTTCTGTAGCGCACGATCACATAACCCACGCCAAAAAGCGCACTAAACATCATGTTCATACCAATCAGCCCACACACGAGCCAATCGACATAGCGGATCTCCTTCCCTGAAACGCTCCCGCGCTCAAGAAGAGCTGAATCAGCATCAGAGAGTGCACCTTTAAGGAGCGTCTCTACGACTTTCCCTTTAGGAGCAGTAGAGTTGATCCAATACTGATTTCCTTCAAGAACTAGGTCAAACTGATGCCGCCTCAGCTTTGAGAGAGCATCCTCACGCCGAGCAACCGAAACAATCTCGACACTCGGTAGAGCGTGCACCTCGGGACGCGCATCCTGACCAACTAGAGCAACTTTAAACATCGCCTGATCACGACCCGAAAAAGCAAAACCAAACCCAACCACTACCAAAAGCGGAAACAAAAAATTCCATCCCAGGGCAGCTCGATCCCGATAAAACTCCTTGTTCCGAAGGTTAAAGAGCAAAAACCATCGACGCAACAACTGCCTCATCCGCGCAGATCCTTCCCGGTCATAACAAGAAACAGATCTTCAAGCGTCTTGGGACGCACTCTCACGCGCTCAAGCGACACATGTGCTTGAAGCAGGGCTTCAAACGTCGGGTTCACTCTCACGCTCTGAATCTCCCAAAACGTGCCACGATCAAACCACTCCTCAGGCACTTGAGTGCGAAGATGCTCAATTTTAACTCCGAGATCTTCCTTGGGAATCTCAATTGAAACTCCTTCGAACATCTTTTTCAGCAATTCATCGGGCTGGCCACGTGCGAGGATCCGTCCCTGATCCATAATTGCGATCTCATCACATAACTCATACGCTTCTTCCATGTAGTGAGTGGTCAAGAGGATCGTTTTACCCTCGCGCTTTAAGCGTTTCACTAAGTCCCAAAAATTTCGTCGTGCCTGTGGATCAAGTCCAGTCGTCGGCTCATCAAGAAACAGGAGCTCGGGCGCGTTGACTAACGCCAAAGCCAAAAGCACACGCTGCCTCTGTCCACCTGAGAGCTCATGCACATTGCGAGACATCAGCTCGCCAAGCGCGCAAAGCTCAATCATCGGCTCAAGCCCCATCGGAGCACGGTAAAAACTTTGAAAAAGCTCTAAAACTTCGGAAACTCGAATGTAATCAGGCAATGATGTTGACTGAAACTGGATTCCAATCCGCTCCCGATAGCTTGGGTCAATCGGAGCACCCCGAAACAAGATCTCGCCTGATGAGGGGGAAGTGATTCCCTCCATCATCTCTACCGTCGTAGTCTTGCCTGCTCCGTTCGGACCGAGCAACCCAAAGCAAACGCCTTCACTGATCTCAAAGCTCACCCCTCGCACTGCATGGACTTTGGGGTACTTTTTCTCAAGATTCCGGACCTCTAACAGCGCATGACTCACACTCTCTCCCACGAGTAGTTGAAAGAAACGCTCATCCTCTCGTGATTGGAACGATTGGGAGTGACTTCGTGTTTCATCCAACTCTCAAAAAGAAGCAGCATTCCGGCGCTCGGCTCAATCGATACAAAGCGCCGGTTTTCGATACGCGCATCTACTTTACGCGCCGGTGAGGCCATGAATGCGGCTAATCGTGGGTCCTCGATTTTAAAGTCTCCACTCCCAGGGGGTACTCGCAAGTAAAACGTACCGCTCACCACCGAGAGCGGGTGCAAGTGTGAGGCGTGTTGTGCTCCTTTTCCCATGATATTGAGCCAGCACGAGTCCATTCGTAGCTCTCCGCCCTCAAGCTCAAGCTCAAGCGCACGAGCAAAAATCCCCACCTGCGAGTCAATCCATGACTTCAGCTTTCCAAACCTCGTCGAGCGGTAGGGAAGATCCGTGATCGAAGAATAGGACGTATAACCGCCAATATAGTTTTTTTTAGACCACTGCTCACCTAGCTCATCAATTTTACGAAACACTCGAGCCTCATGCTCAAGAGCATGAAGGAGTGCTCGCGGACGTGGATGCTTCTTTACGTAAAGAGCGGTTGGAAATAGTTTTTGAATCGTCACAAAATTTAAGGGGTCACGCTAGGTCGTGCTTCAGTCTTTTGACGCGAGCGCGTTTTCCAAAACAAAAATCCCACGAGTCCCAACCCCGTACCCACTGCAACGCCCCAGAGTACTGCGGTACGGAAAGTGATCATGCCCCAATCCACTGCGGCCTTGCAAGTGTAGGCCATCTCTACAGGAGGCGCGAAATACCATCCAATCACGGTAGGCGAAAACCAAGCCGTTGCGATCGCCCCCACGAGAGCGCCGAGACCTAAGGCGATCAAAAAACTTCTCAAACTCCACTCTCCTTTTTGACTTTAAACCCGCGCTTCTCGATTGCTTCGATGATCTGCGCGCGCGGCAGGGTCTTAGACTCTTTAAACTCAACCGCGACGACACCTTTTTTAACGTCGATCTCCACCTTGTCGATCTCAGGATAGTTGGCAAGCTGCGCTCGGATCGCCTGCGCGCACCCTCCGCAGGTCATGCCAGTGACATGAAGTTTTTCCCCCGCCATTGCGCTGAAGCACCACCCAAAACCTAGACTTACACCGATCAAGAAATTCCGCATTTTCATCCCCTCTTTGTTGATTTTGCAGAGCGAGGAAGACGCTTCCACCCTCGCAACATTACATAAATCCCAGGAAAACCAACCGCCAAGAAAAAAGCGGCCCTCCATGCTCCCTCGCGTAGGGCTTCAAAGTCTGCTGAGGGCGGGAAAAGTCGCATCAAAACTAGATAAAGCACTCCCAGTCCTAATCGCACTAAAATCGAGGACCAGAGCGACTGAGTCTCAATGACTAAAATCCCAAGAATCACTGCAAACAATGGCGCGCCAAAAAGATCCGCAAACAAAAATGCTGAGACCGAGGCGATCCAAAGCAGTGCGACTCGTGGTCCTCTCCAGTGCGAAAGTCCCCGTAACATTGCGCCTCGAAACGCCAGCTCTTCAATAAAAGGTCCAATCATCATGGCGATGATGAGATCAAACCCACCGATTTGCTGCTCCATCTTGAGTTGCCACTCAACGAAACTCGGAAACGCGTAGGAGAAAAAAACTTGAGCCAACTGAGTGAGTCCCATCACCCCGACGCCTGCAAGCGCAGTCCAACCCATGCGCTTCCAGACTAACTTTTTCACTGGTAAGCTTCCAAGAAGTTGGCCCGCAGGGATCTGCATCCAACCCAGAGCGGACTCCGTCAGAGCCCAAATGAGCGCATAGACTGCAAGTGCAGCGGGCAAAAAGCCTACTGCCCCTGCGAGAAAAACCATCCAAGAGAGAATGATGCGCATCTTCATGATGAGTAGTGAGCTTAGCGAAACTTTTTGGCTTGCGCTAGCAGCCATTGCTTGCGCGCCCGTCTAAATCCCGAGACTTCGCGTAAACTCTTCATACGACTTTCGAGACGCAAGCGCTCGAGCAAGCAAGGACTCGATCTGCGCAGATCTGCATCCCAACTCCTCGCTTAAGTCATTTGCTAAAAGCTGAAACCTCAGACTCTCCTCCTTAGGGTCAAGCCCTAAGTGCCAGAGCGGATCAGACTCTTCTTGGGGCTGAAGCGGATTCTCTTCAGTAGGCACTCGGCGGAGACGGAGCGCTCGGGTCTGAACGAGTAACTCATAGATTCGGGCGCGCTCGGCGGGACTCATGACCGATTGTTTTAGCCACAATTGGATCGGATTGCATCCTTCAAGATGTGGTATGTCGAGTGGATCCATGAAAGACTCTGCCCAGTGGACAAAAGCCGCGCTGCCTCTTGAAGCTCTTGGTCAGCGCTTAAAACTTTGGGTCCCTCACGATGTTTTTTCGACGCTCAGGATTGATGAGGGCACCCTACTTCTGCTCGATCATCTACCGGAGCGTGAGCCTCAAAGCGTTCTGGATCTGGGATGTGGGTACGGCGCCCTAGGTCTTCCCATCGCCGCGCGCTACCCTCGTGCGCTCGTTCACCTTGTAGATCGCGATTTACTCGCCGTTCGAGCCTCAAACCAAAATGCACTCACTCATCATCTGAGCAACGTCTGCGCTTACGGAAGCCTGGGCTACCGAGATCTACGCGAAAAAAGCTTCGACTGGATCCTCTGTAATGTGCCTGCTCGAATCGGAACCCCTTTCATCGAAGATCTACTCCTGCAAGGACTCACACGCCTCAATCTCGGTGGTGAGCTTCGTGTCGTCGTGATTCGTGATCTGTCCCCAGTTTTGGAAGAGATCCGCGCTCGACTCTTGCCAGATCTTGATCTGATCGCTTCTGGGGCGCGCCACTGTGTGTTTCGACTCAAAGCGTCCCAAACCCCTCCAAAATACCTCGCTCCAGACTCGCTCTATCTTCGCGATCAAGTCTGCGTTCAAGAACAGGTGCTTCAGAGACCTTTTGATCTTGGCGGAGACGATCCTTTACGGATGCGCGCTGGACTCCCTGCACTTTGGGACTCAATTCCTCGCGCCGAAACTCCCGAGAGACTCCTGACTTTTCGTGCCTACTATGGAGCACTCCATGCTTTGGCTTGGTCGCGCTTTGGAGAGGCGAAAGTCCCAATCGTTTCAGTCGAAAGAGACCTCCTCGCGTGCGAGTTCCAAAAGCGAAACGCAGGCGTGCACCCTCTAGAAGTGCGCCAGTCTGTTGATCTTCTCGATGCGTTAAAAGAAAATGAACGGTTTTCTCTGGTCATCGGAGAGCTCTCGGCTTCGGCAGGCGAACGAGTGCTTGGTGCTGAGCTATCGGCCTCAAAGCAGTCACTGAAAAAGGGGGGACAAGCGCTTTTTCTAGTTCTTGAAAAAGTCGCGCGCGACTGGGCGATCCCAGAGGCACAGAGACAGCGCTTAGAAATCCAAACTCTCTTGGCCCGCGAAGGTTATTCAGTGCTGAGACTTCGCGCTTAGGCGGACAGGGTACTTTCGCTCAATCCAGTGCGCAAGGGCTTCGAGTCGCAGCGTTTTACCGCCTGCGACTCCCGTTAAGAGATCAGACTGAGTCTGAGCACTCTCTAAAAGCGCTCTCTCAAGCTCTGCGGGACTTGGCGGTTCTCCCGTACGGTCTCGAATCATACCGTAAGCCAGTGCAAGCGCGCCACTCACCAAAGGAGCCGCCATGGAGGTTCCTTTTTTGTGACCATACGCGGAGTCTTTGCGAGTCGAAAGCAACCCGGACTTTGGAGCATCACGATCGCACCCAGGAGCACCGATCTTTACAGATCGCACTCCCGTATTAGAAAACGAGCAAAGCATACCCGTTGCAACATCTGTTGCAGTAACTGAAATCAATCCTGGATAATCCGGCGCGTACGACGCCGGAAACACAAATTGCTCATCAATACTCAGTCCGTCGTTTCCGGCACTCGCCACCACAGTCACTCCTTTGCGGAGTGCATCGACGATTGCAGCTGCTGTTGTATCTGAGCGTCCAAGCCCCCCGACACTTAAGTTGATGACGTGAGCGCCATTTGCAACGGCATAACGAATCGCTTCGTCAATATCTGGAGTGTCGGTGCCCCAGCTTTTTCCAAAGACATTGAGTGCCATGATGCGCACTTGCTGGCGCATGATGCCAGATGCCCCCTTGCCTAAGTAGTTTGCTGCGCCTGCAAGCCCCGCTGTGTGGGTGCCATGATCATTCGGAGTCTGATGCCCTGGATCACCGATGCGACTCGGAAAGTTAAAACCATGCACGTCTCCTGCGTATCCATTAAGATCTCCATCTATCGATCCTGGAGTCTCCCGCGGGTTGCTCCAGAGATGAGGAGCAAGATCAGGATGCCTCAAGTCCAGTCCCGTATCGATCATCGCGATCACAACCTGTTGACGGACTCCGCCTCGAGGATCAAAAAAAACAGCTTCACTTTGCTGTAAGCGGAGCTGATCTAAGTGTGTCTGAAGCTGGGGGATCGGAGTTTCAAAGTCCCAGGTTCGAGCTTGTCTGTAGTTGGATATCCCTCGTACACAACGTGAGTCACGCGCCACATGTTCGATCTCCTCACGCGCCATGGCCAAAGGAAACTGGACACGATGAGTTTGAAACGGATCTCGCTTGAGCGTCGGTCGCCAGGAGATTTTAAGCGTTGCGCCCAAAAAAGAGTGGTTACCTGAGCGGTTCCTCTCCCAAATACATCTCTCATCCAGAAGCAACGCAACTTCTCGAAACGCCTCTCCGTTTTCGAGAAGCACTTTTTGTCCAGCGCGCACAAACGGATCTTGCGCGCTTTGACGAGCTCCCCCTCCGCAAGAGTTCCCTAAAACCAAAAGCCCGGCAATCACTCCCCAGATTCGCATCCCGTTACCCCCGCGCGCTTTAGAGCAATTCATATTCCTACCTCAGTGCCTCTTCATTTGCGTCCTCATGACTTTGCTTGGGACAATTTAACCCGCGCCAAAACATTTTCGCCCCCGTTGCGGCGCGACAGAAATCGTCAAAATGTATTTAATGACGAGCTCAAGCATCTCTAACGTGGCCTAAGCCTTGCCCATGAGCTTCACGTACAACGCAGTTTGAAGTCGTAAAGACTTCGGGGGTTCAAAAATGGACAATATGAAATCGCTTGTTTCAATCATGTTAGCGCTCTGCTCACTTTCTGCTGTGGCTTCGGATCCTACGCTGCCGAAGGTCGTCGAGAGCGGATTTGGTGTGGGTTATATTCCGGATGGATTTGATTCTAACGATAATGTGCAAATCGTAGGTGAAGGGGTGTATCGGAGCACGTGCTACAAACCTTCAGCAGTGCGCGTGACCGTGGATGAGGAGCTTAAGCAGATCAAAGTAAAACCCACCGCTTACTACTATGAGGGTTTTTGCTTACAGATGCTCGTGCCATTTAACCAAGTCATCGATCTCGGGTTACTCAAGGTCGGGAAGTATTCTGTTGTTCAGGAAGAGAGCTCAGATGAGCCAGCTCGTCTCGGTAGTCTGCGTGTGAAAGCAGCTACACACTCCACTCCTGACGACTTCTTGTATGCGCCCGTGAGCCAAGCGTACTTGGATCGATCAGGTGCGAAAGCACGGATTAAGATCTCAGGCGAGTTCACCAATAGCTGTATGCGACTTGTGGATACGGCAGTTCGTGTTCAGCCTAACGTGCTTGTAGTGCAGCCGATTTCTGAGCTGCAGGATCGATCGGATTGTCGTGAAGGGAAGTTCCCTTTTGAGCGAGTTCAAGAGGTGGACGGTGTTCCTTCGGGGCGCTACCTCCTCCACGTTCGCTCTTTGAACGGACGCGCGATCAACAACCTCGTAGACCTTCAGTAGTTCGCAGCGCTGACGCCAGATCAGCGTGTGCGACCCCAGGAGCGTCATTTGGGCCAATGCCTACGCGCTCCTGGGGTCCATTTAAAGACAAAAAAATTATGAAACAGACTCTCTCTTTGGTTTTTTCTCTTCTTTTCGTTCCGCTCTCTTTTGCGCGTGCCCAAGGTGAGGGCGACTTCACCGATTACCGGCGTGAGTTCCGACGCCAACTCATCGAAAAGTTTGAGCGCGCCCACCGGCAGAAATCACCGCCTCGACGTAACGATGATCCGAGCTATCTCGTTGATCGTCTCGAACTCCTGACTCTCTCGCAGATGCATGCGACCTATCGCTCTTGGAAGCTCAAAAACGCGCCTTGGTCTGATACTTACTGGCCGATTTATCAAGGTCAAATCGCTCAGCGATACGGTGATAACTCGTTTCCGCACTCAATCGACTGGAAAAAAAATGTCGACTACGTTCGCGGGGTAATCAGTCCGAATGCTTCGAGCGTCGAAATGCTCTCTCCGGCTGAAAAGTATGACCTCCTGGTCGGCGATCAGGGATTTACAATGACCCACGCCAACCTCAATGAAGGTAAAGGCTACTATGATCGCGAGGGAAAAGTTGAGACCTGGATGGGTCTGTGCCATGGATGGGCTCCGGCGGCGTACATGGAGCTTCGTCCAAGGTTTGCAATCACCCTGCTCGCAGCAGATGGTCGCACGAGGATCCCGTTTTGGCCTTCGGACGTAAAGGCGCTTTCCACTTTGCTGTGGGCCAATGGCACTGCGCAGACTAAGTTTATCAGCAGCCGCTGTAATGAAAAAAATCCGGAGCGCGATGACCTCGGTCGACCTCGAAATCCTGACTGCATCGATACCAACCCTGCCACCTGGCACCTCTCGGTCGTTAATCAGATCGCAGTCTCTCAGCGTTCATTTGTGATTGATGCAACCTACGACTATCAAGTCTGGAACCAGCCGGTTCTCTCCTACAGTTATCGATATTTTAACCCGCAGACTGCTGCTGAGACCGATGATTTAGATGCTGCAACTGTGAGCGTGTCTGAGTTTTCAACTGATCGCTACCGAGCATATCGTTCTCCGCGCGCTCAAAAAATCGTTGGAATCCAGATGGAGCTCACCTACGTCTCTGAGAACCATCCGAGCACTCGTCGAGAAGACTCTGAGGCTCACGACCAGAAAGATACAGTCAGTTATCGCTATGATCTTGAACTCGATGCTCAAGGACAGCTTGTCGGTGGCGAGTGGCATGACAGAAATCATCCGGACTTTCTCTGGACACCCGAAAAAGATGCCCTCATTGACACCGTGGGTGACCAAATCCTTGATGATCGTCGCGACACATCCGCATGGGACGGCAGGGGCTCGATTCCTGAGAGCTGGAAGCCTGCAATTCAGCAAGGCTCACGTTACGCACAGCCTTTACGTCGCCTCGTTCATACTCTTGTCGTGCTCTCGCAAATCGAACCTTAAAATTTTTGGAGTTAAAAAAATGCTCAATTTAGCTTTTTTTGCAATATTTACGATCGCCACAGTTGCACAAGCCACTGACAGTTGTGAGCAGCCGGGCCGAAACACGGCTCTTTGCTACCGGATGAAAACGCTGCGCACTCAAGTGCATCTCCTCGACACACAGAGAGAGCTCATGCAAGTTCGTTTTGATGTCTTATTGAGTATTGGCTCAGACATCGACGTGCTCACACAAAAAATCCTAACCTCTTCACGCCCGGATGATCACTTAGAGGCACTGAGTCTCGTCCAGCAGTCGGCCAAAGACCTAACTTTGTTCGCGCAGGATCGCTCAATCCAAACGCTCAACGTTGCAAATGCACTAAAGACTCAGTGCCTCAAATGCCATGGTGGAGATCAGCCTTCGAGTGGGATCCACTGGGGAGAGATCAGTCGACAGAGCTGGGAGCAGATCACTCCGCGTTGCAACACTGCAGGTCGCAATCCTTGGACTTGCAGAAACATGCACGCGCTTGGGGGAGCTTTGGCATACTTCGAAGCGGCACAACTCGCAGGGCATCGCAGATTTGAAGCAACAGAGTCCCAGCTCGAAGAGATGCTCCGCGTCTCTGAGCTTTTAAGTGAGCATGAAGCAGTTCACGGAGGTTCGGTCGTCCTCAGAGATCTATCGCAAAATCTTACGATCCTCCTCACCCAAGCACGCGAGCGCAAAACCGAAGTCTACGCCGGCATCTCGCATCTTGCTGAGACCTGCCAGCGCTGCCATACCCCTGACCCGCTCCGCTTCAGTGCGCTTAAGAATTCGCCTCAGACGACAAAAAACTCACGCCCCCTTATTCGATGGATTTTAGGGGATTAAGAATCTCTTCGGTTTGAAAACGACAAGCCCCCGAAAACTGCTGGGCATCTGACCAAAAAAGTAGTGATACGCCAAAGAGCAAAACCAGAAAAAAGAGCACAAAAATGGGCAACATCAACTTAAGCCCCCCTCTAATGAACTTAGAACAGCAACTCACACGCCAACTCAGCTCGCCTTTAACTCACTCTTAGGTCTAGACTCGGGACAAGATGGAGCACAGGTATTGGCAAAATGTCCCATCCGTCCTCCCTCCTCACCTCTTGACGGGCTAGTGGGCGCACATGACACAATAAGCAGCGTGAGCTACTTCATGCCTGGGATGCGTTTACTCGCCTTTGTTTTCGGACTCTTTTCGATCGCCTGTGCAAGCATCGATCGCGGGCCTGCGCAAAGCGCACCTTTTGACCTTGAAGATCTGCGCTTTGAATCAGAGCTTGATCCACGCACCTTTCGCTCGCACTACAGCTTTCTCACTGATGCGCAGTATGCATCCAAGCTTAAAGGATCTCTCACGCGCCCACTGATGTTTTTTCGGTCTTTTGTAAACTCGTATTACGCAGATCTATCCTCTCACTTAACGTCTGCCTCAAAGATGAGCGCTTCGAGCCCAAGAGGGATTTGCCTTGGAGATCCACATCCTGAGAATTTCGGATTCTTAGCCTTTACCTCAGGTGCTCAATATGTGTTCAATGATTTAGACGACGCAGGCGAGTGTCCGATCGCCTGGGACGCGCTCCGCTACTTCACTGCGCTTCGACTCTCGGGCGCTCGGCAGGAGCTTTTTGAGCATGCGCTCGATCTCTATGCCGACATTGTGCGTGCGAAGAAGGCGCCAAAAAAACTTTCATCTCGGTTTTTTCCTAATCTTGAAAAAAAGCGAAAGCAAACTCTCAAGCGCCACGTGCACGAGGATCAGTTCGTTTTTTCCGACGAGTTGCGCGCACTCACAGACGCAAAACTGAGATCAGATCTTGCGACTTCGATCTCCAAACTCTTTTCGCTCAAGCCTCAGCACATCCTTGACTTTGGCGCAGTAAGCCGCGAGCAAGGTGGGAGCGCAGGACTTGATCGTTACTGGGTACTGATTGATCCTCCCAGTGGGCGTCCACCTGAAGTGCTTGAGCTAAAAGAGCGCGCTCGACCTGCCGTCCAGTACGGCAACTGGCCGAGCAGGGATTTAAGCTATGAGGATCTTGAACGCTTGGTATGGGGAGACTCGTCTCCACTTTGGAGCGGATCTGTAAGCGTTGATGGCAGAACCTTCGCTGTACGGTCGCGCACGAAAGAGGATCTCTCCCAGGATGAGCTCAGTGAGAACGAGTGGCGCGAAGTCATCGAAGCCCAGGTCTCCTTGCTCGCAACAACGCACGCGCGCACTTGGGGGAGAGAGATTCCCCAACTTAAAACTTGGATCCGCAATCAGTCTTTGGTACTCCACAATCGATACCTGAGCGCATTCAAGTCTCTCCTCCCTTAAGACTAGGCCTTAAGTCCAGGTCACCAAAAAATGTGCTCGACTTAAACTCTGGCCCGTGCAAGAGTCCCGATCCTAATGACAGAGCAGCCCCGATCTTCCTCGGGCCGCGGTCGACGCAGGCATCGCCGCGGACGACGCTCAGGCCGACCCCCGCATGGCATGCCTGCCGTAGGCAACGCCACGGGCGAAATTTTGCCCGCAAACGGGGTCACAACTGAGGCCACCGAGCCCACTGAGATCACTGAGATCTCAGTCACGCCAGGTGCAGGAGGCGCGCTGCCGCGCCCCCCACGACCTCAGCGGCCTCCGCGCTTTGCAGACAATCCCGCTGGCCTCGAGCAACGATGTGTCCGCCAGTTTCCACGTGTCGCGCTGATGCGGGGTCGAGATTACTTTCGATCCGGCTACGTCTCAGATGCAACCCAGATGGGCAATGCGTTCTCGCTCACGGTCAGTGGTCGAGGAGAGCGCTATAATATTTGGATTGATTTCACACAGGCCGGTACCTCAAACCAGATCGAAGTTCGATGCACTTGTCCTTTCTACGCCCAACGCGGGCTCTGCAAGCATCTCTGGGCATCGATCATCAAGCTTGAGCGCTCCGGGCTCTCCGATAAGGTCCCCGGCACAGGTCCGCTCAGGGTGGTACACGAAGGCGGACTCCAACCGGCTCCAAGACAGAACCACAATCCCGTTCATACGCCTCTTCCGATGCCTCGCACTGGACTACCGAGCGGACACTTAGGCTGGCAGGATCGCCTGGATTTGATTCAAGGCAAAAAAGGTCCGTCCGGCGCAAGCGTAGGCAACATGGTGGCAGCTTTTGTGATCCACGCTGCCGAGACACTCGCAACTGGTAAACTCGTTCTTGATTTTTGGCCCCAGCGGCAGGGTCCACGCGGAGAGGCAGGCCCACTCCGTCCTGCACGCGCGCCAGAGGGATCTCATGCTCAAATTCTTGCTAATCCTCGCGATCAGGAGCTCGTAGCGCTGCTGATGCGAACGAGTGCACCTAAGACAGTGAGCTCTTTTGGTACCGCGTGCACGCGATTCACTGTAGACCCAATTCTCGAAGCCCAGGTGCTCACAACGATTGCGGGCAATGGCAAACTCTTTCTCTCACGCGCCCCGAACGGATCACCTGATAATGCGGATAACTCCTTACGGATGGATCGCGGAAAACCGTGGGATCTCGAACTGCAAGTCGAGCAGACAGGATCGTTCTATCGCTTAAGTGGACTCCTCAAACGCGACGAGGAGACCAAATCCGTCGCTGAGCCGACTTGCGTGTTACGCTCAGGACTCTTGATCTTTGGTGAGCGCATTGGACGACTCAATGAGCCGACTCACGCGACTTGGCTTACTCAGCTCCGGGCAGCAGAGTTCTCAGTGCCGGAGTCTCAGGGTGATTTGTTTCTCAAGCGCATTCTCACCGATTCTGCAGCCCCCCAAGTGACCTGGCCTGACGGGATGGGCTGGAAGCGGAGTGTGATCGAGCCAACTCCAAAGGGCATGTTCCGCCCCCTAGGCAACGATCCCTCCACTGGCCGAATGTCAATGACGGTGAGTTTTAATTACGGAGGCCACGAGCTCTCGCTTGCAGATCCCTCCGAAAGTGTGCTCGACATGGATACGCACCAAGTGTTTCCACGTAACCGCATTTTTGAGGAAAATGCGCTCAACCAGGCCTTTGAGATTCTTCGCGATCCGACTGGATCGATTCCGGTTGGAGATCTGTTGCGAACGGCAACCACATTAAGTGAGAGTGGGTGGATCGTTTTTATCGAAAATCAGCGCGTCGTAGTTGCCGATGATTTTGCACTGAACGTCAATACCTCCACAGACTGGTTTGACGTAAGCCTCGATGCCTCGTTTGCTGGCAGCCCTTTGCGGCGCGAAGAAATCCTCCAAGCTCTCGAAGCGCGCAACTCCTTTGTCCGACTCAAAGACGGATCGCTCGGCATGCTCCCTGAGGAGTGGCTCGCACGCTACGCGACACTGAAGGGCTTAGGCGAGAAAAACGACGACGGCTCCTTGCGCTTTGGTAAACAGCAAGGGCTCATGCTGAACGCTGCTCTAGGCGATGACGATGATGTCCGGGGCGACAAAGGCTTTAACAGCTTTAGGGATCGCATTCTGAAATTTGATACCGTTAAATCTGCAAAGGCGCCGACTGGATTTAAAGGCAAGCTGCGCAATTACCAAAAAGAAGGCCTCACTTGGCTTGAGTTTTTAAAAGAGTTTGAAGCCGGCGGCATCCTTGCCGATGACATGGGCCTTGGAAAAACGATTCAAGTCCTCGCGTTCCTCTTGGGTCGGAAGAAAGAATCAAAACTCCCGAGTCTCGTCGTAGCTCCGAAGAGCCTTGTGTTTAACTGGATCGACGAGGCTGAAAAATTTGCACCCACTCTGAAAGTCGTTCGCTACACTGGCGATGGCCGTAAAAAGCTTGCTCAAGAGATCGGTCAGGCTGATCTTGTCATCACAACCTACGGCACCGTGCGCACAGACATTGAGAAGCTGCGCGAGTACGCGTTTGACGTCGCGATCGTCGACGAGGCACAGTCGATAAAAAACGCGAAGTCGCAGTCTGCAATAGCAGTCAAGCAACTGCGAGCGACTTATCGCTTGGCTCTGACGGGCACGCCCATTGAAAACTCGATCCGTGATCTGCTGTCGATCTTAGAGTTCACAAATCCAGGACTCCTCCGTTTCTCGCCGGTCGATGGCCCGTCTGATGACATCCGTGCCACGCTTGCGCGTCTTCTGAAGCCCTTCCTGCTCCGCCGGACCAAGGAAGCCGTCCTCACCGAGCTCCCGGAAAAGTCAGAGCAAGTTCTTTTCTGTGAAATGAGCAAAGAGGAGTCCGAGTACTACGCCGTGATCCGCGATCGGTACCGCGAGTCGATCGAAAGCGCTGTGCAGTCACAAGGTCTAGCAAAATCTAAGCTCCACGTCCTTGAAGCTCTACTTCGCCTGCGTCAGGCGTCTTGCCACGCTGGGCTCATCGACGAGTCCAAGCGCTCCGCCCCAAGTGCAAAGATCGAAGCTCTACTCAATCAACTCAAGAGCGTAATCGCCGAAGGCCATAAGGCTCTTGTGTTCTCACAGTTCACAAGCATGCTTGCGATCGTAAAAGACGCTCTGAACGCTGAGGGCATCGTCTATGAGTACCTCGACGGACAGACGGAAGATCGCAAGACTCCGGTTGAGCGCTTTCAGTCGGACAAGGCGTGCCCGGTTTTCTTGATTTCTTTAAAAGCCGGTGGCACCGGCTTAAACCTCACGGCCGCCGACTATGTCTTTATTTTGGATCCTTGGTGGAACCCGGCAGTCGAAGCGCAAGCCATCGGACGCGCACACCGCATGGGTCAAAGCCAAAAGGTTTTTGCGTACCGCATGGTCGCGCGTGGGACGGTTGAAGAGAAGATCCTCGAGCTTCAAAAGAAGAAAAAGGATCTCGCCGAATCAATCATCTCTGAGGATAAGGACTTCATGAAGAAGCTCACAAAGGAAGACCTCCAGAAGCTTCTGATGCCCTAGAGTCTGTAATCTGCGGACATTTTTTCGGGCACCCGGCCGTGTCTTTGTTGAGTGCGACTCTCCGCTTTGCTCGCCCAGTTGGCGTCGATCTCAGCGCTAACAAACGCATTTAAGCGCTCCAGGTACTTTGGATCGTTGCACGACAGGAGTGGGGCCATCGCCTTTACTGCAAACTTCTCGTCGCCCTTTGAGGGATCAATCGCGTTTCTGCTTTGAGTGGTGAGCTTGAGCGCCAGAAACCGCTGAATATCGTCGTAGCGGTCGAGATTGAGCCCACTGTCCCGCTCCAGAGCGCGAACGGCTGGCTCCGCGCTGCTCTGGTGGACTAAGAGCTTCTCTTCGCTAAAGCCGCACTGATCTGCGGACTGAAGAGCGAGCTCTCGCGCTTGACGTGCCAGCGATACAACATGGTCACGCTGTAAGGATTTGGCAGGTTTTTCGGACTCCTTCAGAAAAGCGATTTTACCCGCTTCCGGATACCCCAGATAAAAGCGCGAGAGCGGCTCGCCCTCAACTGAGGCGCCTGTGGCCGATGCATACTGCTCAAGATAACTCCGCGTGCCGTACTGCGGGCGACCGTCAACGACAACGAGGTTCACGTCGCCGTAATCTGCAGTAACGAGGTTAGTGTAGACGTTTGAATGATTACGCCTCAGAACAAGGATCGACCCCATCGCTCCAGGCGCAACTGTCCCAATGCCGTTATAGCCATCGTTGGGATCGCTTTCAAAGTGGTTGAGTAGCTGGGCTGAGTTTTCAGTCACCATTCGATAAAGGTATTCGTCATTGAAAACTCGAGAGAGTTTATTTTTTTGAATATAGGCTCGCGCGATCTTTAGCTCTTCAAGAACCGACTTTGATCCAGTCGGAGTCCAGTCCGAGCCTAGCGCGATCCTCACACGCGCGCGATGGGCGGCCAAAATATCAGCTGTCTCGCCATAAAGGAGCAAGTTTGAAAAAGGTGACCACACAAGCCCGATGCCTTTTTTAGCCATGTGTTGATAACCCGCAAAATCGATCCCAACCCCGTGGATGAAGTTCATCCCTCTCACATCGAGACCTAAGACACGCAAGAGCGTGAGTTCATGTCGATTATACTTATCGGTACGACTGCCCTCAGCCAAGTGCGCGATGATAGCCGTAGGAATCCCTTTTTGTGGGTCACTAGGAGCCGTGATCAGTGCGTGCTCATCGCCTTCGGTTTCGTCCGCGTTTTCATCTGCACCACTGGAGTCACCGGAGATGTAGCGCTTTTTCCCAGCGATCGTTTTATGAATGAAATACGTATAACGAATGAAGCCTTTCGGAAGCTGATCTTCGCTAAGGCAGCTTGTTTTTAGAGTCGCCTGATTGGAGAGCGTCTTAAGCTCTTCTGTCCCGTTTACGTTTTTGATTTGCTCTCGCAAGCTTGGACAAAACTCATGGATGATGGACTTAAAGCCTTCCTCATAACTTGTTTTTGAGAGCACACGCTCAAGCTCGGTCTCGCCCGAGAGTTGTTGCATGCGCGGATAAACGGTATTCCACACAAACGTCATCTCATTCGGATAGATGATATCGGTTGGGGCTTGTACGTTGAGCTTACGGGGCACTCGCACAGACTGCCTAAAGCTTGAAGCATCCTCAACTCGATGAATCCCAAACCCAGACACACACGAGCTTGGTCCTTGTAAATAAACTGTCCCTAAAGCAAGCGCCGAAAGCTCAGACCAGCGAAAAGCTGCGCAAGAGACCACCGGATCAAAACTGATCCAAGGGTTCATGTTTTGACTGACCGACGCTTGATAGTTACTCCACGCGCGCCACTCAAATCGGTTTTCAAACTGACCTTTCGCATCAGCCCAAAGTCCAAGCACGTTTTGCTTCGTATGGTTATGCAGGTTCACGAGCGCAGGATAGATCACATCGTAGTTTGACTCATCCTTACGTTTGAGCGTGACGACGGGGGGCGGGAGATCCTTGATTTGGTCTTCAGCGATCGCGCGCACGTCTTTTATAATTCCGTCCTCGATGATCACGGCACCGAGTCGTGCTCCACTCGCTCGGGAGCCCTTAAACAAAAAACGATTTGGAACAGCTCCAACCAAAGTCAGATGTGCTTTCGGTAGCTCGACTCGCGCAGGCACACGATCATTCACGCTGAGTGGACGCCCCGCGCAAGACACCATGAGAGCCACTAGAAAAAATACCCCCAGCCGATGGAAGCTGTTTTTCATCTTTACTCGTCTCCTACAAACGCGTTGAGTCCCCTCCCTATTTTCTGAAGAGAACTTACGCTCCTGCAAGCACGAATTCACTCGTCAACAAACAGTCAAAAAAAGGCCCGCCTCTCCTCCGAACTTTTGTCGGTTAGAGAGCGGGCCTTTCTCGGGAGTCAAAAGATCAGCGCTTAAGATCAAAGCGATCTAGCATCATCACTTTGTTCCAAGCTTTGGCGAAATCGCGCGAAAACTTCGCTCGTCCGTCGCTGGATGCGTAGACCTCCGCAATAGCACGAAGCTCCGAGTGTGATCCAAAAATGAGATCCACAGGAGTTGCAGTCCACTTCAGAGCTCCTGACTTACGATCTAACCCTTCGTAAACTCCTTCTTGCTGTGCAGACTTTCGCCACTGTGTTGACATCTCTAGGAGATTGACGAAAAAGTCATTCGAAAGCACCCCAGGCCGTGACGTAAGCACACCATGAGGAGACCCCGCGGTATTTGCTCCGAGTACACGCATCCCTCCAACCAGTACGGTCATCTCAGGTACTGAAAGATTAAGCATGTTCGCTCGATCCACTAATGCCTCAGTGGGCGAAAGGTAGCTCCCTTCTGCATAATAGTTGCGAAATCCATCCGCCTTAGGCTCTAAAGCGGCAAACGACTGGACGTCCGTTTGCTCTTGAGAGGCATCCATCCGTCCAGGAACAAACGCGACCTGAACCGGTGTGCCAGCATCGGCTGATGCTTTTTCAACCGCAGCAACGCCAGCAAGCACAATCAAGTCGGCAAGGGAGATTTTTTTCCCACCGCGACTAAACTCCGCTTGAATGCGCTCAAGTTGACCAATAACTTTCGCAGTCTCAGTCGGCTGATTTACTGCCCAGTCTTTTTGCGGGGAAAGCCGAATGCGCGCCCCGTTTGCTCCTCCACGCATGTCAGTTGCGCGAAACGAAGACGCCGCAGCCCAAGCCGTGCGCACGAGCTCAGGTACTTTTAGCCCAGACTTTAAGATCTTGGCCTTTAGGTCGCGGATCTCCTCGGCACTGACGAGACGATGGTTCACGGCGGGAATCGGGTCCTGCCATGCAAGCACTTCTCGAGGCACCTCAGATCCCAAGTAGCGAGCACGAGGCCCGAGATCTCGATGCGTGAGTTTGAACCATGCTTTGGCAAAAGCGCGCTCAAACTCTTCAGGCTTTTCTTGAAAACGTTTCGCGATCTTTTGGTAACTCGGGTCAAACTTAAGTGCGAGATCGGTGGTAAACATGATCGGAGCACTCCGCTTTTTAGAGTCATGTGCATCCGGCACCATGCTTGCGGCTGCGGCGTCCTTGGGGACCCACTGAATGGCTCCAGCAGGACTCTTAGTCTTCACCCACTCAAACGCAAAGAGATTGTCGAGATACTGTGAGGACCAACGCGTCGGCGTCGCCGACCAGGCTCCTTCAAGCCCACTTGTGATCGTGTCAGCTCCATGGCCAGTTGCGCACTTATTTTTCCAACCAAATCCTTGCTCCTCGACTCCGGCAGCTGCGGGCTCGGCACCCACACACTTTTCAGGGCTCCGTGCGCCATGGGCTTTCCCGAACGTGTGGCCCCCTGCGATCAGAGCGACAGTCTCCTCATCGTTCATCGCCATCCGCCCAAAAGTCTCGCGAATATCTTTTGCCGCTTCCAGGGGATCGGGCTTGCCATTAGGCCCTTCGGGATTGACGTAGATCAGGCCCATCTGAACTGCAGCGAGCGGTCCTCGAGGCACAAAACGATCTTTTTTGTAACGCTCACTTTCGAGCATCTTTTTTTCGGTACCCCAATAGACAAGATCTGCCTCCCAATCGTCCGCGCGCCCACCTGCAAAGCCGAACGTCTTAAATCCCATCGACTCAAGCGCCACGTTTCCGGTGAGCACCATGAGATCTGCCCACGAGAGTCGGTTGCCGTACTTTTGCTTGATCGGCCAAAGTAAACGTCGTGCTTTATCCAAGTTTGCGTTATCGGGCCACGAGTTGAGCGGCTCAAAACGAATCTGTCCACCTGCAGCTCCACCTCGACCATCAAGCGTGCGATAGGTGCCGGCGCTATGCCAAGCCATCCGAATAAAAAAAGGGCCGTAATTCCCCCAGTCTGCAGGCCACCAGTCTTGGGAGGTGGTCATGACTTTTTCGATGTCTTTTTTCACAGCGTTTAAATCGAGTTTTTTAAACTCTTTTGCATAGTCAAAGTCTTTCCCAAGTGGACTTGACTCCTGAGAGTGTTGACGCAAAGGAGCAAGATCTAATCGTTCAGGCCACCAAAACTGATTCGAAGTATTCGGCGCAGCCGACCAAGCGTGAGTAGCGATTCCAGCCAATGCAAATGCGACAAGCACAAAACGATACGATCCCATGATCGGGTTCTCCTCATGAAACAGGGGTGATGGAAGCCCTCGTATTCTGCCCGTAGAAGCGCTGAGCTAGGAACCACAAAGTTGCGACAGCTAGACGCATTAAAGCGCAAAGAGCAGAGCGCGGAGCATAATGACTCGCTCTTGAATTTTGTTGCAAAAAAACGCAAGCGACAGGGGACTGCCTCTGTGTTGAGTCCGTGATTCAGTAAAGCTCGCACCTCAGAAATGGGCCCCGCTTTGCGATCAGCGTGGAGATGGACCTCGGAGAGAACGGAGATACCGGATCTCAGTCGTTGACAGGTGGGCTCAAAAAAACCGTTTTCACCAAACCAAAAGCCCTCTCACGACTGACCTGACTAAACTAAATGCGGTTGGCGGATACAGAAACCCAGAAAATGATCGGCTCCAGTTGCTAAACGCTTGTTCTCGATAGCCTTTGGATACACGCCCACCATTCAACGAGAAGAACCGCAGACCCGATAAAAAGGATTTTAGAAAAATTGGCGTCCCCTAGCGGAGAAACTTAGAACCGACTGTGTCGGGTTTACTGCTTGAGTTAGGCATTTGTAATTATTTGGTTCTGGCTCATCGCTAACTCCAGATGTGTTTTGTTCTCAAGCTCAAAGTCCAGTGTTCCGGGATTGAGGGAACGAGCTCCGGAAAGGTTTTTGACAATCAGGTCTTTTGTTGAGGTACGCTGGACGTGCGTGGCTCAGTAGCCCATTTAAGTCGGAACAACTGCTTGTTTCGCATTTTTTCCTTGTACAAGATGAGATCATTCTTCACATCCCGATAATCGAGGATCACCTTTTCGACTGCGGAAAACTGATCCTTCCACAGAAGCGATGTGTTTTTGAATTCCTCGCGCACCTTCTGCCAGGGCAGGCAGCGAAAATAGAACTTTCCGGAGGAGTGAATGTTGTGTGGCTTGAATTGGAAAGTAATCTGCCGTGAGTCCTGATCGATCTCGACAAGCCAACGGTGGTGATAGTGCCCGCACCACCAATGACGCTCCACCCCTTTGGAGCTCTCATAGGCTCGGTGGGGAGTTTCGATGTACCCGGCTCTCGAAACTCTCATCATCTCGTTACAGATCTTGGGGTCTTCGTCAGAACGAGGGGCATAAGCAGTTGCGTTAGAATTTTGTTGCGAAACGAAATTTTAACGAAAGGTAACTGCCCATGCCCCTGGATCACTTTATCCATTCTATGCCCGGAGTCGAGTTT